>LCHW01000001.1:160685-560808 GCA_001000675.1 Candidatus Wolfebacteria bacterium GW2011_GWE2_44_13 | reverse complement strand
GCCTCTGAATATGGCAACATCGCCATTCTGTATCGCACCAATGCCCAATCCCGACCATTTGAGGAAGCTTTTGTCCACCGAGGCGTCCCATATCGAGTGGTTGGCGGCCTTAAATTTTATGAAAGAAAAGAAATCAAGGATCTCTTGGCCTATATGAGAGTCGCCAACAATCCGCTGGACCTTGTCAGCCAAGACCGAGTCCTCAAAAACGGCAAACGGACCGCGGCCATTTTTACCTCATGGGTTGAGGCTCACCAAGATGAAATTAAACATCAAACACCTCTCTTTTTGCTAGAAAACATTTTGTCGGTGACACACTATCAAGACAAGCTGGATCCCAAGGATGAAGAAGATGCTGAACGGCTAGAGAACATCAAAGAATTACTTAATGTCGCCAGCCAATTTGAAACCGCAACTCAACTGTTAGAAAACATCGCCCTAGTACAAGACGGCTATCTTAAAGATCTGCAAACCGCGGCTGAAGGCGGGGGAGTGACCCTCATGAGTCTGCATTCAGCCAAAGGTCTAGAGTTTCCGATCGTTTTCATGGTTGGGATGGAGGAGGGGCTTTTGCCACACTCCAGGTCCCTCTGGGATAAAGAGCAAATGGAAGAGCTTGTACATCGAGGACGCGCAAAAGGTTTTGTAACAGATACAGAAATTTTGTATTACTTCCCACACGTTGAGGAAGATATTTCGTTACTCGAAGAGTTGTATGACTTCCTTGATAAAAACAACATCAAGGTTATCGAAACTGCAGCATTAATTGAAATGCCGAAAGACGACGAACCGACGGCAAAAGAAATCGAAGCAGTAGGAAAGGGGCGCATGGACGAAATGCCCGATTCAGTGCAGATGTACCTAAAAGAAATTGGACGCTATGCATTGTTAACCTCTGCCGAAGAAAAAGATCTTGCAAAACGCTCCGAAGACGGAGAAGAAAATGCACGACAACGATTAATCCAAGCAAACTTACGATTAGTTGTTTCCATTGCAAAACGATACGCACATCGCACAACGCAGATGGGTATTTTGGACCTTATTCAAGAGGGGAACATTGGCCTTTCAAAGGCAGTTGATAAATTCGACTATCGCAAAGGATTTAAGTTTTCAACCTATGCAACATGGTGGATTCGACAGGCAATTACCCGCGCATTAGCCGACCAATCGCGTACCGTGCGTATTCCGGTCCACATGATCGAAAACATCTCAAAGTATACGCAGGTAAAGCGCCGACTCATGCAAGAACTCGGCCGCGAAGCGCTTGCCGAAGAAATCGCTATTGAAATGGGTACAACCGTAGAAAAGATCTACAACATTCAAAAGATTTCTCAAGAAGTTATCTCGCTTGAAGCTCCGCTTATGGAAGATAGCGACGAAGCAACCTTGTCTGACCTTATCAAAGACGATAAAAACTTATCCCCAACACAGTCAGCAGAGCTTGCGTTGTTAAAGGAAAAGATTCGCGATATATTAATCGACCTTGCTCCCCGTGAGCAGGAGATATTGCGACTTCGCTTCGGTTTGGAAGACGGAGTAACACATACCCTCGAAGAAGTAGGTAAGAAGTTTGGCGTTACGCGTGAACGTATTCGACAAATCGAGGCAAAGGCAATTGAAAAAATCAAAGGCCACGCAAAGTCAGAAGAGCTTCGCGGTTACTAAAAAAGTAAGAACAAAATATATACAGGTAGGTTGTCATCCCGTGCTCCGACACGGGATCCAGTTCAACCTTCCGCCGAAGGCGGTCTATAATAAACAGAAACCATGCAATCAAAAGATTTACGAAAACATTTCTTCAATTTTTTTCATAGTAAAGGACATGCGCGTGTTGCGTCGTCTTCATTAATGCCGGACGATCCATCGGTATTGTTGACGACCGCAGGTATGCAACAGTTTAAAAAGTATTACACTGGCGAACTCGACGCGCTGGAAGATTTTGGTTCACAACGAACTGTATCGATTCAAAAGTGTTTTCGTACGAGCGATATCGAAGAAGTAGGCGACAAGACCCATTTGACCATGTTCGAAATGATGGGCAACTTTTCATTTGGTCCAGTAGGTTCAGATGAGCCAGAAGACGATGGAAAAGAAGGCTACTTTAAGCGAGCTGCTATCCATGCAGGATATCAGTTTATGACAGAGATTTTGGGCATCAACCCAGACCGTATGTACGTTACGGTATTTGGTGGCGACGCAGAAACACCGTTCGATGAAGAAGCATATGCAATTTGGAGAGATGAAATAAAGATGCCAGAAGATAAGATTCGCAAAGGTCCGCGCGAAGATAATTTTTGGGGACCAACAGGCGAAGAAGGCCCATGTGGTCCATGCACAGAAATCTATGTTGATGATGTAGAAGTATGGAACATCGTGTTCAATGAATTCTTCAAAGATAAGAGCGGTATGTATCATAAAGCAGAACGTCCAGGTATCGATACCGGAATGGGCTTTGAGCGTCTTTCAGTAATGCTCGAAGGCGTTGATAACGTATTTGAGTCGGAAATTTTTCATCCGATCATGGTAAAGATCAACGAAATTGCGCCAACCGTAGACGATACAGTAAAGCGTGTATTTGCAGACCACTTGCGTGCATCAACATTCTTGATTGCCGACGGTATTGTACCCGCAAACAAAGAAGCAGGATATGTATTGCGTCGCTTATTGCGCCGTGTTATGGCCTATCAGATTAAATACGATGTACATGCAGATCTTTTTGCCGAAATGGTCCCTGTTGTGAAGGAAATATTCGGAGAAATCTATCCAGAAATAAACGATACAAAGCGAATCCTTGATGTATTCGAAGGCGAGCGCGTTAAATTTCACGAAGCAGTTGCACGGGGCATGAAAGAAATAGAAAAGTTCGAAACCATTAGTGGTAAAGATGCTTTTTATTTGTATGAATCATTCGGTTTGCCATTCGAATTGATATTGGAATTAGCTCCACAGAGCGCAACAGAGAATCTCAAAAAAGAAGAGTTCGATGAGTATTTTGAAAAACATCAAGAAGTTTCACGCGCAGGCGCGGGAAGCAAGTTTGGTGGACACGGACTCATCCTCGATACCGGTGAATTGAAAGCAGGAAACGAAGAGGAAATGAAAAAGGTTATCGGATTTCATACTGCAACCCACTTATTGAACTGGGCGCTGCGCCATGAATTTGGTGACGAAGTACATCAAATGGGATCAGATATTAATCCAGAGCGTCTTCGCTTCGACTTTTCTTTCCCAAGAAAAATGACACCGGAAGAAATACAGAAGGTTGAAAATTTGGTCAACGATAAAATAGATGCAAATCTTCCGGTCTATTTCGAAGAAATGCCAAAAGAAGATGCAGAAAAGTTGGGAGCAGTTGCATTCTTTAAGCACAAGTATCCATCGATGGTAAAGGTATATTCAATCGGATCAGAGGCGAGCGGAGGAGTAGTAAGCCGTGAATTCTGTGGAGGACCACACGTAGAATATACAGGCCAAATTGGTTCGTTTAAGATTACAAAAGAAGAAGCCGTTTCCGCCGGAGTCCGTCGCATCCGTGCAACAATTGGATAAAAGAGTAGCCCCCCCCGCATTGCTTCGCCCGCCCGTAGCTTTAGCGAAGGCGGGTCATTCCGCTCCCCGTCTTGTCATACCGGCGTAGGCCGGTATCCAGACCCTCTCGCATTGTCATTCCCGCGAAGGCGGGAATCCAGAGCCCTTCTTTTCCCGTATTGTCATCCTGAGCTTGCCGAAGGATCTGAAACTGCATTGTCTCATAAGCCTACACACCAAAACCATGAAACTAAAAAAAATTATTCACTACTTCGACAGATTAGAAGATAAGGTGCGTGCAGCATTGGCACACCACCCAGTTGTATACGCAATGGTTGGTAGCGTGGGCATTATTTTGCTATGGCGTGGTATCTGGGGCATCGCAGATGACTATGAGATGAGTTATATCGCATCAATCATAGTCGGAACGCTCATCCTTTTAATATCAGGATTATTTGTCTCGTTCTTTGTTGGAGAACAGATTATTATCAGTGGAATCAACGAAGACAAGCGCATCGACGAAGAGACAGAAGAAGAAATACGTTTTCAGTCAGTAAGCCACATCCAAATGCAATGGAAGCTAGAAGGTATGCTCAAGAAGCTTGATCGACGCCTTGAACGGGTCGAAGAAAACCTTGGTATCATAGCGCAAGAGCCCGTTGGAGTGCCTCCCCATACACAGCCCGTGCATAGAGAAAAAGATGCACAAGGGGAGGAAAAGGCATAACGCAAGAAGGCGCTATATAATACAAAAATAAAAAATGACACAATTGTCTCAAGAACAGGAAGAGGACGAAAAAGGAAAAGATGGACAAATAACCACCCGAGTATTACCTGGGTTTATGGAATTGTTACCCGCAGAGCAAATTGTTTTTGACGGGATAAAAGCAGTAATCGAAGCGGTATATGAAAAATACGGATTCGTCGCATTAGATACTCCGGTAATAGAGCGAGCAGAAGTATTGCTTGCAAAAGCAGGAGGAGAAACAGAAAAACAGATTTATCAATTTACAAAGGGTGATAACGATTTAGCATTGCGATTTGATTTAACCGTGCCGTTGGCACGTTATGTGAGTGAACATGCGAATGATTTAGTATTCCCATTCCGTCGCTGCCACATCGGTAAAGTATATCGCGGTGAAAAACCACAAAAGGGTCGTTATCGAGAATTCTATCAATGTGATATCGATATTATTGGAGATGGATCATTGAGTTTAATGAACGACGCGGAAATTCCGAGTGTGATTAACGAAGTGTTTAGTAAATTAGATTTTGGACCGTTTGTCATTAAAATCAGTAACCGAAAACTTATCACAGGATTACTTGATTCACTCGAAGCAGGGAATCAATCCGTTGGAATTATCCAGACAATTGATAAGCTTGAAAAAGTAGGTGAAAACGAAGTGAGGGGGTTATTAGTTGCGCTCGGCGTCCCTAATCCCGCAATCAGAGAAATATTTCAATTTATCGGAATTAATGGAACGCCACAAGAAATGCTTATGGCATTGCGAAACTTGTGTGTCGATAATGACATTTTTCGACAGGGCGTAAGCGAGCTCGACGAAGTCGTGTGTGCTATGCAAGCGCTCGGCGTCCCCGAGGATCGATATGTAATAGACCTTACGATCGCACGGGGGCTCGATTATTACACAGGAACAGTGTATGAAACAGTATTGCGCGATTATCCAGGGCTCGGATCAATTTGTTCAGGAGGAAGATACGATAACTTGGCAGAAAAATATACCGATAGAAAACTGCCAGGGGTAGGGATATCAATTGGGCTCACAAGATTATTTTCACAATTGAAAGAAATAGGGCTTATCAAGACAAGCGTAGCAACACCGACAAAAGTATTAGTTGTTCCGCTCGTTGAAGATATGTCTATGCCGTTAGAAATTGCAAAGCGCATCCGCGAAGCAGGAATTTCTACGGAGGTGTATTTCGAAGACACAAAGATGAAAAACAAGCTTACCTACGCAAACAAAAAAGGGATTCCATTCGTTGTACTCGTAGGGGAGGATGAAATAAAATCTGGCCTGTTTGCTGTTAAAAACATGGAAACAGGGGAGCAAGTTATGTTAGCGAAAGAAGCCATCGCAGCGCACATAAATGAAGCGATGAAATAAAGTTTTTGACAAAAAAGTTAAAGAGTTATAGAGTAAAAACAATGTACAGAAAAGTCGCTCTCAACCATTATCATCACAGTCATACCTTAACCACGAGGCGTGTTTGTTGATGCGACTCATTCCCGTATCTCGAAGTTAGGTGCGCCTTGCGAAAGCAGGTGCATTTTTAATTAAAAATAAAAACAAAGTATAAACATATGAACAACAGAAAATTACAAATTGGTGTTATGGGGTCAGCTGCAGACTTAAATTATTCAAAACAATTAGAAGAAATTGCGCTCGCAATCGGCGGTGACGTCGCCAAAAGTGGCAACGTCCTTTTCTATGGAGCTGAAAAAGACTACGACTCATTGTCGACCGCAGCAGCCAGGGGAGCAAAAAAATACAACGGCACCACCGTTGGCGTAACCTACGGCAAAGGGAAGGATATTTGGGATACCGAGAGTACAACCGATATTATTATCTGTAGTGGCTTAGAGCGCGGAGGTGGACGCGAATTTGTCCTTGTTAACTCATGCGACGGCATTATTGCCATTTCCGGTGGCTCAGGAACGATGACTGAGATGCTTATCGCGTACCAGCTAAATATTCCTATTGTTGTGGTTGAAGGAACAGGCGGCTGGGCAGATAAAATGGCTGGCCAACCCTTTGATCAGCGCAATAGAATGATCGCTGAGCCCGCAACAGCAGAAACCGCAGTCGAGAAAATAATAGAACTCATCAGTAAAAAGAACAGCTAATCGCGTCGCCTTGCCTATATTGTCATTCCCGCGCAGGCGGGAATCCAGTATCCCTGCATTGCTTACCCCGTGGTCAGCCTTGGGCGGACTTTGCGGAGCTTCGCCCGCCCATAGCTTTAGCGAAGGTGGGTCATCCCGTTGAAAAACAGGATCCAGCACACTCTCTTTTACAGGTTGTCATTCTGAGCTTGCCGAAGAATCTGAGCCCAACCTTGCCCTTGCAAAATAAGGATTTTTTGATAAAATAGACATTACGTGGTTTGGAGAAATCCATTCTACGGATCACAACTAAATACCATTCCCTGGTAGCTCAGTGGTAGAGCGGCTCGCTGTGAAGTTATACGCAGCCCTTTCAAGTAATTGAAAGCGGAAAAACGAGGTGAAATCGGTGAAGCCTAGCAATAGGTAATACCGAGCCAAGCCCGCCTAAAGCGGGAAGGTGTAGAGACTATCCTTTTTAGGAGTAGATCATTGTTTAAACGATGATCGAAGCGCCTCGCTTCCTTATTATGAGGAAGATGATATAGTCCATCCCTATAAGTAATCATAGGATAAATGTAACGAGATGGTCGGGGGTTCGAATCCCTCCCGGGGAGCAAAAAACAAAAATACATCCAAATTGGATGTATTTTTGTTTTCTGTTCGTCGGACGTGGATGAGAAACCTCTCAAGGGCCTGCCCGCCCTAGGCAGGGAAGCCCTATTGGGAGGAGTGAAACGACGACGGGAAAGTGTTTTGACTGGTGATGTTGCCACGGCCGGAGCCGTTCGCAACATCGGAATGCCGGCGAAGTATACATTCTTACACGAAGCCGGCCCTCCCAGGCAATTACATAACAACCAATAATTTGATAAAATTAAGTAATTAACAATAAAATACAACTATGCAAAAAATAGTTCCGTGTTTATGGTTTGACGATAAAGCAGAAGAGGCGGTGAATTTTTACCTATCGATATTTAAAGAGGGAAAAATACTTAACATCGATCGATATGGTGCCGAAGGGGCACAGGTTTCCGGAAAGCCAGAAGGGTCGATATCAACTGTTG
The DNA here is from genome assembly GCA_001000675.1 of Candidatus Wolfebacteria bacterium GW2011_GWE2_44_13. GTDB lineage: Bacteria > Patescibacteriota > Minisyncoccia > UBA6257 > UBA9933 > UBA9933. The sequence goes on along the minus strand of LCHW01000001.1, from coordinate 553,368 downwards.
AATTTGAACTAAATGGTCAGCGATTTCTTTGCTTGAACGGAGGCCCGATGTTCAAACTCACCCCCGCTATTTCCTTTGCGATATATTGCAAGACACAGGAAGAAGTAGATCATTATTGGGAAAAACTAATTGAAGGAGGCGATGAAAAGGCGCAGCAATGCGGATGGCTACAGGACAAATACGGTGTTACATGGCAAGTAGTGCCAGAAATATTGGATGAAATGCTGCGGGATAAAGATCCAAAAAAAGCAGAGCGGGTAATGCACGCAATGTTGCCGATGATAAAAATCGACATCGAAGCCCTAAAGAAAGCATACGAAGAAGCATAATAAAAATACGTCCGATTTGGACGTATTTTTTCTACTCTTCGAGCGCAGATAAGAAGTCGTATGGGGCCTACCTGCTAGTAGGAAGGGGTTGGGGAAAGTTTGACAAAATAGAGCATTATGGGCTATTTTATGCTTAGAACAAATAGAGAGCAAATTCGAAAGGGAGAGGAGCGTAAAGATGGCAACATACCGGTTAGGCAATCAACCTCAAGAGTATGAATTGAAAGAAGACTTCTTGGGGTGGGTGCCGAAGGGTGAGAAGGATTGGCAGCTGGTGTATGCGCAAGATATCAGGAGGACAGAGCTGACAATCGTTAATCCCAACGGCGGTGGTGAGAAAATTTTATTCCTGCACCACTTCATTATCAGGGATGCTTTTCCACTGTCTTTTTTCGGAGAAGAAAGGGCAAGAAATTGGTGGAGCTTTGCCATCGTTTCTGAGAACGAGGTTTCAGAAAAGTTTATCATCCCGTTACATTAACCTCCTCTAAGCCTGTTGCAAGATTTCTACTGCCGCGAGATTATCCTCGCGGCTTTTTTGTTCGGAGCAATAAGGGATTAGAAAACTAATCAGACCACATACCCCTAGGGGAATAGTATTCAGTGTGACATAATAATGGTATATGAAACTATTTCGTAAAATATGGGTTATCGTATTGGTGACTATTTTTTGCATCACAGTAAATAGTGCGCAGGGTGCAAGTAGCGTGTTCACAAAAAATCTTACGATAGGAAGTCGTGGTAGTGAGGTATCTGCATTGCAACAAATATTAATCGACGGAGGTTTTCTGGAGATTGCTACTCCAACAGGTTATTTCGGGCCGATGACAAGAAAGGCTCTTGGTGCGTGGCAGGCATCGGTAAACATTAGTCCTACTGCTGGTTATTTTGGTGTCCTATCAAGGGCAAGGATGAATGCATCAATAGAGCCATTACCGACTATTAATATCCCTGTAAAAGGCATAATTGCAACGACAACAGAATTAGTAGAATCAACAGGGGTGGCAGTTGGAACAGCAACCATACTAAGGGGAACAACAACAGTAGTTGCGATAAACAACAGGGATGGGTCTCCAATACGACTCACCATTCCGAAAATCAACGTTAATGCAGGTTTTCAATATACAGGAATCACGCCCGATGGAGCGATGGAAATACCAAACAATATCGTCGATATCGGATGGTTTACGGGGAGCGCGCGACCAGGAGAGAAAGGCACATCCGTCATTACCGGACATGTGGCACAGATTCGCGGTGGGGCGGCTATAAAACCGGGAGTATTTACCGATCTGAGTATATTGCGCCCAGGAGATACGCTATCAATTTTGAATGATAAGGGAGAGTCGATTAACTTTGTGGTTCGGGAGAGTCGCTTGTATGATCCAGCGGCAAATGCAACGGACGTTTTTGCAGCTGCAGATGATGGAGCTCATCTTAATATAATTACGTGTGAAGGTGCGTGGAATCCGGATAAATTAAGCTACGACCAAAGGCTAGTGGTATTTACCGACGCCGTAAAATGATTTTACAATTAATGGTGCCTGACCCCCATTAATAAAATAAACAGAGTAATTTGACAAAATAGCCCATATGGGCTATTTTATTTTCAGTACGATATAGAAATAAAAAATTCTGGGAGGAACAGGGAATGGAAGCATTTATGGTAAATTTCCGTAGTGATGGCCGCGGTGCTGGAGGATGTATAATCGCCGAAGATATTAAGGAGCTGCGCGCTAAGCATCCGAACGTATTGGTGCTCGATGCCTTTGCTTGTGGCGGACTTACATTGTCCTATATCGCAGGAGAAGAGAAATCTGACCACAGGGCGCTTCTCGAGATGTTTTTGGGGATGGCATACTTTGCCAATTCTAAGACCACAGGGCCTGACTGCTATCAAACCTCCTGGCATCGTGAACAGGAAGCGTGGGGTGCGCGGATTCACACGATCATCGACCAAGAAGGCGGGAGAGGTACGATGGTCCCAGGATAATACTCCGACCTCAAAGAAGACAAGCCCCCGGCAACGGGGGCTTTTTTATTAGTTATATAATAGGTCAAAATTTGGTAAGATTGAGGGATTAATGAAGGGGAAACGGTGATTAATCCTATTAGCACCGTTGATAATTATTACATTTCAGATTAGTATAGTAATATTAAAACCACCGCCACTGCCGCAAGGCAAGGGCGGTTTTAGTTTATGCTTCTAACAAAAACCCGAGCATAAGCCCGTGGGAGCTTCATATTTTTATTATATATTCGTAATATGATAAAATACTGATATGAAAACATTTGCATTTATTGATGCATCCAATCTATTTTATGGAGGAGAGAAAAGTTTGGGGTGGAAAATTGATTATAAAAAGCTTTTTACATATTTAGGTGATAAATATCAGACCGAAAGAATTCTGTACTTCGGTGGTGTTGAAATCCATAATTTTAAATATGACTATCAAAAAGATGAAACAGTCCCAATAAAGCGACTAGAAGAGCATTTATTGGATATTTTAAAAAATGAAGAAAAGACTTTGAATGAAGCGGATATTCTGCTTATTGGGAGACATCTTCAACGGGTTAGATTTTATTTAAGGCTTGAGTCCTTTGGATATGTATTGTTTTTAAAACCAGTAAAGTTATATGATCAAGATGATGGATCGACAAAACGAAAGGCGAATTGTGATGTTGATATGGCGTTCCATTTAATGAAAGAAAAGAATAATTTCGAGAGGGCGGTTGTGCTTTCTGGGGACGGAGATTTCTTGCCAGTATTGAAATATCTTAGAGGAGAAAATAAAGATGTTATTGTATTAAGCAGGAGCGATAGAACCGCAAAAGAATTAAGACAATTCGCAGGAAGTAATTTGAGAGATTTTGAGTATCTTAGAAATATCCTTAGGATGGAATAACGAAGAAGGGCACCCATATAGGATGCCCTTCACGTTTAGTACATAAAGTATAGCAAGCAAGTAGTTAATGTCAATGGTGGGTAATGATTAAGGGGACTAAAGCTATTCCCATAGAAAGCAAAAGCAAGCTATTCACAGCAGATTAGAAAAGTCTGTCATTCCCGTGAAAACGGGAATCCAGAGTTGTTATTTTGCTGCATTAAAGAATCCACCCAAAACGAGGCCCCACGGCCTCGTTTTGTGTTGGTTACATAGTAGGTAAAAATTTGGTAAGATTTAGGGATTAATGAGTGGGGTATGAATCGATGAATTAATAGTGGCTACCCCCATTAACTTTAATGTTTTAATGCCTTTAGCCCTATGCTTATCATAATTGTCTTATGTATTTTTTTTGATATAATTATGTCATGAAAAAAACCATACTAACAATAGGCTACTGGTCAGCCTTGACCGCCTTCATTGGTGCAGTCGGATATGTGGCAAGCGTACCTCTGCAAATTTTAAATTTGATGACTCCTTTGCAAAATGCAGCTATGGCATTTGGCTTCTCGCTCATGATGCCGGTTCCATTTTTACTTGTTACACTCGCACTCCACCATACGGTTTCGGAAGAAAAGAGATTTTGGACCCATACGGCAATTGTACTCGCTGTTATATATGCAGTGTATTGCACGCTAAACTATGTTGTGCAATTGGCCACCGTAATACCTGCAGGATATTTTTGGACCTTTGAAAACCAACAGGGCACACTCGGTCCGCTTAGTGTTCTCAATCAGACCCCACACTCCCTTTTTTGGGATATAGATGGATTGGGTTATATATTTTTGAATTTGGCGACTATATTTTTAATTCCAATTTTTGAAAAACAAGGATTACAGAAATGGGTCAGATGGTCCCTCATGGCGAACGGTTTGATTACGCCTTTCTTTTCGATTGCATATTTTTATCCAGTATTTTCGGTGCCAATTTTGATGTTAGGAGCGCCTTGGGCGATTACTGTTCCAGGTTCTTTGTTGTTCTTAGCGATCTTCTTTAGGGATAGACGCAAGAGTGTTTAGTAGTCAAATACAATGCAAATAAGGGGTCAGGTGCCTTTGATTTCACATTTTAAAATATGCTTTCGCATCTTCCTCTGATAATTCATTAGTTGCCGGAAGAATACCCCTCCTGTCAATTTTTCTTCCGGCTCATAAACATCAAGGCTGAGATCGTGGAATGTCTTGATAAGTTCCTATTTGGATATCCCTTCGGTTTTTTTTGCTGAATTTTTGCCAAATATCCGGAGCCCACTCTTCGGGGCGCGGGGACATTCCCAAGGAGAGGTAGGACGTTTACCCTGAGCTTGCCGAACGGCTCCTCGAGAGGGATTCCCTTCGGCAAGCTTAGGACAAGACAGATAAATTTGGTGAACCCGACCCATATAGGTCGGATTCACCCCCAAAACGATGTCCCACGGCCTCGTTTTGTGTTGGTTACATAATGGATGAAATTTGGTAAGATTGAGGGGATTAATGAGTGGGCGGTTACTAACCCCTTTAATAGAATAGGGTTGAAATAAGTATGACTGGGAAAAGTACGACACAAATAATACAAAACAAATTAGGCTTTTATGCCTCCGTGTCAACAGTGGTTTTGACTGTGGTGACTTTTGTTGTCGCCATATTGACTCCACCCTTGTCTGGACCTTTCTGCCGGAATAATTGCTTTACCTATCCTTTTCTAGATATCGTCTCACGATTTCCCCGTGATTATATCTGGATGTACCCCGCAATTTTATTGCTGCTCGTATACGTAACTCTTTCGGTTTGTATTCATTATCTTGCTTCGGACGAAAAGAAAATATATAGCCATATTGGTTTTTCCTTTGCTTTAATTTCAGCCACGCTATTGATAGCCGATTATTTCCTCCAGCTATCCGTCATTCAGCCCAGTCTGTTAAACAGGGAGACGGATGGGATTTCCATACTTACGCAATATAATCCGCACGGAATATTCATCGCTTTGGAAGATTTAGGCTATTTACTAATGAGCCTCTCCTTTCTTTTTATGGCTTTAGTATTTTCCGGAAGTCGATTGGAAAAAAGTATAAGGGCAGTATTTGTAACTGGGTTTGTTTTGGCCAGTACTTCCTTGATGTTAATTTCGTCTCTGTATGGGATTCACCGAGAATATCGATTTGAAATTGCAATCATAGCAATTAACTGGCTAGTGTTAATAATCTCCGGAATATTACTAAGTCGACTTTTTAAAAGAAAGATTGAGCACTGAAAATTATGTACTTGCACGAATCAGGAAATAAAAATAAGCCGACTGTTGTATTTTTGCATGGAATAGGATCGAGCGGACGTATGTGGCAAAAACATTTTAAGGTGATGAGCAATGATTATTATTGTCTTGCCCCTGACCTGCCTGGCCATGGGGAGAGTAGTCTTGAGAAATGGTCTACGATTGAGCAGGTAGGAGCAGAAATAGCGGAAATTATTAAACAACACGGCAACGGGAAAGCTCATATTGTGGGGCTCTCACTGGGCGGTATAGTATCCCTGTATTTACTGGCAAAATTTCCGGATTTGATTCTGAGCGCTGTTATTGATGGTGCGAGCGCGACGCCTATCCCGGGAGTGTTTTTTATAAAGGCGGGAGCCTGCTGCATTGCCCCCTTTTTACATACAAAGTTCGTCATTCGCGGATTGTCTCAAATGATACATATTAATGATTCGGAGATGGAGAATTTTACTCGAGATATGAGAGCGACAAATCGGGTATCCTTTATAAAAGCATTTATGCAGGCTAATGGTAAAATAATGCTGGACGGTATTGAGCAAAGAAATCACAAGGTCCTGCTACTTTCTGGAGAGCATGAAAAAGGAGTGATAGCATCAAACGTTCGGCTAGCAAAATTGATGCCTCAAGCCAAATGCGTTGTGATCCCGAACGCAAATCACGGTTGGTTAGCTGAGATGCCAGACTTGCACGTGCGGTTCGTACAGGCTTGGCTTAACGGAGATCCTGTGCCGGTAGTTATATAGAGAGTCTATCTAATGTTCTATGAGAAGTACTATTAATCAGTAATTTCTTGGCTATCTTTAATAAAGAAAATTAAAATTATGAAAACGCAAATATCAAAAATTTGGATAAGACTTTCATTTTTAGCGGGAGTGCTAATGTTTTTTGTTAGTGGTGCCGGTATTCTCTTTAAAAGTACGTACGCAAAAGAAACTGTCAGCTGGGCATCTCAAGCAATGGGGCAGGATTTAATCAATGTATTTTTAATCTTTCCCTTACTGGTGATCTGTTTATATCTTATGCGTAAAGGTTCTTGGCGCGCCATTTTAGTTTGGTTGGGGATACTTATCTACATGGTCTATTGTTATGCGCTTTACGCTTTCTTTATACATTTTGGACCGCTATTTTTAATATACATAGTGATATTAGGCCTGTCTTTTTACTCTCTTATCGGCGGAATGATGCAGATTGATAAAGAAGAAATAAGGCAAAATTTAATCGGACACAGTCATCGTCCAGCAAGTATTTTCTTGATGACTGTTAGTGGATTGTTTTTCCTACTATGGTTAGCCGATATTCTACGAGCACTTATTACTGGTAGCCTGCCACAGGGAGTTAGTGATATTGGGCTTTTAGTAAACCCAGTGCAAGTTTTAGATTTAGCCCTGCTATTACCAGCATCAACAATAATTTCCATTCTACTTTGGAAGCAAAAAAGCCTCGGCTATGTTTTGGCTGTTCCACTGATGATATTTTTTGCCACCATGGGGATAGCGATTGTTTGCATGATGTTTATCTTGAGCCAAAAAGGATTTCCTGCACCAATTCCTCAAATGATTATGATGGGCGTAATTATTGTGGCTGACGTCGCCATTATCCGTAATTTTTTGAAAGGGTCAAAAATTAATGGATCAAATCGGTAGATTAATGGGATCACAATTAATAGTGGCTGATCCCATTAATGTCGTTATTTGATTGTATTAAAGAACTCACCCCCCCCATCAACTTCACCCTAAATCGAGGCCCTACGGCCTCGTTTTGTGTTGGTTACATAACAGGCCAAAATTTGGTAAGATTATTTATATATAAAAGTATGGCTAATAATTACGCATTTATTGATAGTCAAAATTTAAATCTTGGAGTTGGTAATGACGTTTATGATAAGCAGGGTGAAAAAGTTTACGAAGGATGGAAGCTTGATTTTGAACGTTTTAGAGTTTATTTAAAGGATAAATATGGAGTAACAAAGGCATTTATTTTTATCGGGTATGTGCCAACAAACCAGAGGCTCTATACGGCGTTACAAAAATTTGGATATATATTAATATTTAAGCCAACGCTCGAGTTGCCAAATGGCAAGGTAAAGGGAAACGCTGATGCCGAGATGGTTTTGCATGCCATGATCGAATATATAAATTATGAGAAAGCGTTAATAGTTTCGGGGGATGGCGATTTCTATTGTCTTGTCGAGTATCTAAACAATAATAAAAAGCTGCATAAATTATTAGTGCCTAATAAGGAGGCATATTCGAATCTGCTTAATTCCGTTGCCGTAGATAAAATAGATTTCATGAATAATCTACGGAATAGATTGGAGTACAAAAAAGAGGGCCAATTACATAAGGACCAACCCTTATGAACCTGCCCTCGTCGTGATATTTAAAGTATACCAAGCAAGCAGTTAATGTCAATGGTGGGTAATGCTTAAGGTGGCTAAAGCTATTTCCATGGAAAGCAAAAGCAAGCTATCCACAGCAGATTATCCTAGTCTCGCTCGCCCCGTGGTCCGCCCCCGGCGGACTTTACGTGGGCGAGAATTCAGAGTTGCTATTGTATTGCATTAAAGAATCCACCCCCCCACATCAAATTCACCTAAAAACGAGGCCCGCAGGCCTCGTTTTGTGTTGGTTACATAACAGGTCAAAATTTGGTAAGATTGAGGAGTTGATGAAAGGGGAATTAGAAAGTGGAATAAATGGTGACTGACCACATTATCTCAAAAATGGTATACTTAAATAAACATGAAACCATTAGTTAAATATAGGGGTGGTAAATCAAAAGAAATTCCACACATTATAAAACATATCCCAAAATTCGATGGCAAATACATCGAACCTTTTTTTGGTGGCGGTGCCTTGTATTTTTATTTGGAGCCAAGAAAAGCAGTGATAAATGATATTAATTCTAAATTAATATCATTTTACAATGGCATAAAAACAGATTTTGAATTAATTCAAAATGAACTTACACAAATAGAAAAAGTTTACACTTTAAATCGTAGAAAATTTGAAGAACTTAAAAGTAAAACCCCTGAATTGAGAGTTAAAGATGATAATGAAGTCTTATATTATCAAATTCGAGATATGTTTAATGATTTGGCTGAAAAAAAATTTTCAGATGCCTTGTTGTATTTTTTTATAAATAAAACAGCTTATTCAGGAATGATCAGATACAATTCCAAAGGAGAGTTTAATGTTCCTTATGGTAGATATTCTAATTTGAATACTGCATTAGTTACGAAAAATCATAGCGAATTGCTTTCAAATACAGAAATTTATAATGTAGATTACAAACACATTTTTGAAATAGCGGGAGAAGATGATTTTATGTTTTTAGACCCACCTTATGACTGTATTTTTTCTGACTATGGGAACATAGAGCATAAAGATGGATTTAATGAGCGAAACCATATTGAATTAGCTAGCGCCTATAAAAATCTAAAATGTAAGGCATTGATGGTGATTGGTAGGACTCCATTAACGGAAAAACTTTATGGAGATATGATAGTAGATGAATACGGTAAATCGTATTCCGTAAATATTAGAAATAGGTTTAAATCTACTGCATCGCATATTTTAATTTCAAATTATGGGAACGTAGCTAAAAATAACTTTTCTGAATTAGAATTTAGTAAGAAATTAGTGTATTAAAAATGTATGGCAAAGATTGATAGTAAAGTAATATTTGTTACAACATCTCCGAGAACGCCGTCTAAAATGATCCCCGAAATTGAGTTATTGAATGCTCATTTTTCAGGACAGGTGTGGAACAGAGAAACACAACTTGCCTTTATGGAGCTCTTAAAACAAGAGAATTTTTTTAATGGCGAAGGGGCGAATGATCCTGCATTTAGTGCAAGAGATAGAATTAACAGAGCACCAAAATCACTTGGATTCGTAACTTTATCTCCTACTGTGAGCTTAACGCCGGCAGGTTTAGAATTAGTTACATCAAGACGAAAAGAGGAAATTTTCTTAAGGCAGTTACTAAAGTTTCAAGTTCCATCGCCCTATCATGAGCCTTCGAAAAATTCTGCCGACTTTTTGATAAAACCTTATCTTGAATTATTTCGTTTAATCCGTCATTTTGGCTCGCTTAAATTTGATGAGCTAATGATCTTTGGTTTGCAATTAGTCGACTATCATCAATTTGATAATATTGTTTTAAAAATTGAAAATTTTCGAATTGCAAAAGCACAATATCAAGGAAATTCTAAAAAATTTAAGTCAGAATATTTAGACGCAGAACTAAGACAAATCTATGGTTGCGATATTGTTTCGGGTAAAACTAAGACAAGACAAACAGACGATGCTTCTATTGAAAAATTCTTAAAAACAAAAGCAAGTAATCTGCGAGATTATGCTGATGCCTGTGTTAGGTATATTCGAGTAACGGGATTAGTCAATATTTCACACATTGGGAAGTCAATTTCAATTGTTCCTGAAAAAATACAAGAAGTAGATTACTTTTTACAGCATACTGATAGAGAGCCTTGCTTTATAGATGATGAAATACAATATGTAGCTTATCTTGGAAATGCAGCAGCCCCTAGTTTATTAAGCGATAATCGATCATTGCTTGAGCAAAAAATAAGAACAGAATTTCCTCAAATTGATGTAAATAAAACGTTAACCTTGCAACAATTAAAAGATGTATTCGCTGGTGAATTAGAAAATAGAAGAGAACAAATTATTACAGAGCAAGTTACTGCGATAAAAGATTACCATTTGTTTGAAGAGATTAATTCTACATTTGACCAAATTTTAGATAATTCACTTTATGACACTCCTTTGATGTTGGAATGGAACACTTGGAGAGCAATGACAATGTTAGACGGTGGCAATATAAAAGCAAATTTAAAATTTGACGATTTTGGAAAACCAATGTCAACTGCACAGGGGAATATGGCGGACATCACATGCGATTATGGCGACTTTGGATTAACGGTAGAAGTTACGATGCAAAGCGGACAGCGACAATACGAAACTGAAGGGGAGCCAGTAGCAAGGCATCTTGCTAAAGTAAAAAGAGAAACTAATAAGCCTGCTTATTGCTTGTTTATTGCACCAAAAATAAACGATGCTTGTATAGCTCATTTTTATGCCTTACATAAAATGAACATTGGTTATTATGGTGGAACTTCAACTATTGTCCCATTGCCGTTAAGCGTATTTATTAAAATGGTTGAGGATTCTCACAATGTTGATTATGTGCCAGAACCAAGACATATTCAACGATTTTTTGAGCATTCAAATGAGTTGGCAAGTACAACTAACTCAGAATTAGAATGGTACGATGGAATTGTACAAAAAGCATTAAATTGGCTGACGTAATAAAATTTATCCGCGCTAAATACCTTGCGCTAAAAGGGGCAGATACCTTTAAATCTCTCCTAGAAGCAAAAGGAGGGTGGCAACCCCAAAAATAAATTTGACAAAATAGCCCATATGGGATATTTTATTTTCAGTACGAAAAATTAAATGAGAGCAGGAGAAGTTATGGACTTAGGCGCAATAGACTATGATGAGAAAAAGGCCAAAGTAAAACTTACCGTGTTGCACAGGGTAGGCGGGGAATGGCATGCTTCGGAGTTATATCGTCTTGCTAATGGCTTAATGGCTAGAGTGGACGGGCATCCACGATATCCGGAACATTTGATACTCGCGGGACATCATACCAAAGAGGCGACACTGGCAGCAATCGGTGGCGGCATGGCTTACACGGCAACGCAAGCTGTCGGGGCTGCTCACGCAGATCTTCCGTGGCAATACGAACTCTAGTTTTGCAAGATTGACCTCCGTTGAAAGACGGGGGATTTTTTACGTCAACAATAATACAAAAATAAAAACCGCCAAAATCTGGCGGTGAAATAAGTAGGGGGAGGAATAACTTTGGCCCAAAGTCATTCCTCGGGAGTCAGTATGTGTTGCAGGCAGCGGTGAGCGATACACCGCCATACTGAATGCCATTAAAATCTTTCGCTTATGTACGGGCCGAGGATAGGGTCTGTGTGTTGCTAGTCAACTACTTACGCATAAGCGCCCCATCGCGTTGACATGAATATACAATACCATTATTTGATAATTTGTCAATACTGAAAAATAAATCTGCATAGTACATAAACAAGGAAAAATTTGATACCATGTATATAAATAATAAGCATATGAACTATACATACATCGCTTGGGGTGCTGTTGGTATTATCGCGCTTTGGTCTGTCTGGGGATTTTTTGGTTCTCACGTTGAGCAGGCAGATTATACGGTGATAAAAAAAATGGATGATTACGAAATACGCGAATATCCATCGCATATTGTGGCGCAAACAACGGTAACAGGACCGTATGGGGAATCATTGGAGAGTGGGTTTAGTATCGTAGCGGGATATATTTTTGGTGGAAATACGAAGAAAGAAAGAATTGCGATGACCGCGCCCGTAGTCGCACAAAAAGAAACAGAAACTAAAGAAGGGGAGAATATTGCGATGACTGCGCCTGTGGTGGCGACAACCGAAGGGGATGTGCAGACTATTTCGTTTGGTATGCCGCGCTCTTATACACTTGAAACATTGCCAACCCCCGATGACTCGCGAGTAAAAATTGTAATGATGCCTACTAAGCAATATGCAGTAATGGAATTTTCGTGGTATCGTTCAGATGCACGAATTAAGCGTATGCAAGAGAAGTTGTCTGTATCACTTACGCGCGATGGAGTTGTGGCGCAAGGAAGTGTTGCATATGCGGGGTACAATGCACCGTGGACTCCGCCATGGATGGTACGCAATGAAGTATTGGTTGAGATAAAAGAATAACATCCGATCCTTATTCTCTAATAGAAACAACAGACATAATACAAATAAACGAATGAATATATTTTTTGGACTCGTCCTTATCGTAATAGGGTTAAGCATTTTCTTGGGAACATTTTTGTTTAAACTCATCTTTGCATTCCTTTTGGTATTTTGGGGAATTTCGCTTCTTGTAGGAAAGAAAAGAAAAAGTAATTGGGATAAAAAAACGATTTCACGAGAAGACACACTAAACGAAACCGTCGTATTAAGCTCTTTTAATCGAGCTATTCATGCGGAAAACTTTACCGGTGGAAAGGTTGTTATGATCTTGTCAGGCGGAGAACTCGATTTGCGTGAAGCGCAACCGGAGGGGAAAGAAATCGAGCTTGAAATTTCGGCAATTTTGTCGGGCATTAAAATAATCGTGCCAAAAACATGGAAGGTAGTTATGCAAGGAACTTCAATTATAGGCGGATACGAATCGAATACAGAGAAGGGAGACGAGGTAACGCTTCGCATCAAAGGAGCTGCAATATTGGGAGGGGTGGAGATTGTTAATTAAAGGAAGTAAAAATACGTTCATGGGAGCGTATTTTTTATTAGTACGAAGACGCAATGCGTGTCATTCCCGCGAAGGCGGGAATCTAGCATGTTATGGATTCCCGCCGGAGTTTATCCTCGCGGACGCGGGGACCTGAGTTTGGGAATGACAAAAAGAATCGTGCGATAGTTACATAATGGGTAAGAATTTGCTACTATTGAACAACTAAGAGGAGTAACCGATTGAAGGAAATGGAAATTATCGATTTTATTTTGCATGTTGATATATATCTAGAAAGCGTCATTGCGCTTTTTGGCGCGTGGGCGTACGCGATTATATTCCTTGTGCTTTTCGCGGAAACAGGTCTGGTTATTGCGCCGATTCTCCCAGGGGATTCGTTGCTTTTTGCCGTGGGCGTGCTTGCAGGAGGGGGGTTTCTTAAAATAGGGGTTGCATACAGTATTATGATCGCAGCGGCTATTTTAGGCGATACGGTGAACTATTGGATTGGGCACCATGTGGGACCGAAAGTATTTTACAAAGATAATGCGCGATTTTTTAAAAAAGAATACTTAGAAAAGACGCGAGAGTTTTATGAAAAGCACGGAGGGAAGACGGTTATTATTGCACGCTTCTTGCCTATCATTAGAACGTTTGCGCCCTTTGTGGCTGGAATAGGGAAAATGCATTACGGTACATTTTTTATGTACAACGTTGCGGGTGCATTCGTTTGGGTGACGAGTTTTACGAGTATTGGCTATTTCTTCGGAGGACTTCCGTTTGTAAAAGAAAATTTTGAATACATTGTGATTGGAATTGTATTGGCATCGTTTATTCCGATGGGTATTGAATATATTCGGTACAAGCGAGAACCAAAGACGGTAAAAGAATTGCCTGAACAGGTGACGTACGAAGATATTCAGGAAACATTCAAAAAAGAGGACTTAAGCGATTAAAAGTCGCAGATATACCAAGAAAAGGAAGTGGGATATACTAAGGAGGTAAAGACTGGATCGGCGTTAATTACATCATAAGCGTGTTATGCATAAGAAGCAGATTTTTATTGTAGGTGCATTACTACTATTTATATTTATCCTGTTTGCCTCATCGGCAATTTTTCAGGATGTATTTTTTCGTGTAACCGATAAGCTGGATGCCTATGCACATGCACATTCTGTACTGGGCCCATTGGTATTCGTAGGGTTCGCAGCAATGAGCGCATTGCTAAGTCCATTTTCAAGCGTACCACTTGTGCCACTAGCAATAGTAGTGTGGGGTACGGAAACAACAGCGTTGCTGTTATTAACAGGTTGGGTGTTAGGCGGAGGAATTTCGTATAGTATTGGTTACTTTTTGGGATATCCAGTGGTGCAAAAGATTGCGCCAAAGAGAAACTTGGAAAAATGGATGGAAACACTGTCTGAAAAAATAGATATTTCTGTTGCGTTTTTGTTTCGCTTGGCAACGCCATCGGAAACAGGATATGTGTTTGGCACACTGCACTATAGTTTTTGGAAATATATGTGCATAACGCTTGTTGCAGAATTGCCCTTTGTCTATATTGCCGTATATGGAGGCGAAGCCTTTATTAACGTCGGATGGATAACATTCCTTACCCTTGGGCTCTCGTGGTTGCTTATTGTAGGCATTGCGCTATATCTTTTGGATAAGCGGCTCAAACGATAACCCATTTGTTATCCCACGGCGACTGCAGTATGATAGATAATAATCACTAATAACTTACACCTATGCCCCTTGTTCAATTTCTAGCCATTGTCGTTATCCTTATAATCATCGGAAGTATTCGTCAGATTAATCAATACGAAAAAGGTATTAAATTTACGTTTGGAAAGTTTACCTCAATAATGGAGCCAGGATGGAGAATAGTACTCCCTATTATTCAGGGGTATCAAAAAGTAGACGTACGCGTAAAGGCAGTAGATGTGCCCGATCAAAACGCAATTACCCGAGATAACGTGTCGGTGCGCGTAAACGCAGTTATTTATTACAAGGTAAGCGACGCACCAAAGGCAATCATCGAAGTAGAAGATTTTCGCTATGCCATTTCGCAATATGCACAAACAACAATGCGCAATATTGTCGGAGAAGTTACCTTAGACGAATTGCTTTCAAGCCGGGATAAAATTGCAGACAGAATTCGAGAAATTGTTGATATTGAAACAGACGCATGGGGACTTAAAGTGAATAATGTTGAGTTAAAGGACGTAAGCTTGCCACCAGAAATGGAACGAACAATCGGCAAGCAGGCAGAAGCAGAACGTGAAAAGCGAGCCGTTATTATTAATTCAGAAGGAGAACTCGCAGCTTCTCAAAACATCGCAAAGGCAGCAGAAGCATTGAGCGCAATCCCTGGTGCGTTGCACTTACGAACATTGCAGTCGATAAACGATATGTCTTCGGATCAATCAAATACCGTTGTGTATATGGTTCCAATGGAAGTACTTAAGGCACTTGAAGGATTTGCTAAGAAATAAGTAGATATAAAATAGCCCCAAAGCGGGCTATTTTTATTGTTCACCTTCTGTCATCCCCGCGTAGGCGGGGATCCAGTAGTATGGGGATGGATTCCCGCTTTCGCGGGAATGACAAGCTATGCTATAGATAATTAAAATAAGGTATAATAAAACTATGAAAAAAATAGCAATAATCATCGCGGCAGTTCTTGCGGTATTAGCACTTGGATTTGGGATATACACGCGCAACGTAACAGATAGCATTGAGAATAGCGAAAGCCGAACGCAAATAGGAGAACACGATGGAATATATATAATTAATGGGACGAGCGTAACGCTTGTGAATGGAGTTTCAGAAGTCGAAGCAGCTCCAAGGTCGGCGACTAAAGTAATTACGCGCTATTTTGGTAACGAAGTGCGTCATGATTTTAACGGCGACGGAAGAGAAGATAGTGTATTTTTAGTAACGCAAGAAATGGGCGGAAGCGGTACGTTCTTTTATGTGGTTGCGCGACTGGACACGGCAAACGGGCCTATTGGATCGCATGGCGTATTGTTAGGCGATCGCATTGCTCCGCAATCAACAAGTATGGGGAAGGGAACTATTGTGGTAGTAAATTATGCGGAGAGAAAGAGCGGAGAAAGTTTTACAACGCAACCATCGGTTGGAAAAAGTATATGGCTCTTGCTCGATACAGCAACGATGCAATTTGGAGAAGTAGCGCAAAATTTTGAAGGAGAAGCAGACCCAGCACGAATGACGCTTACTATGAAGCCGTGGACATGGGAGCGCACGATATATAATAACGACACAGAAATAATACCGCGCGCGAATAAAAAGTTTGTACTTACGTTTACAGATGGGAAGAGATTTTCTGCATCAACCGATTGTAATGGTGTCGGAGGTGAATATGCAGTAGACGGAAATAAAATAGCATTCACGCGGATGATGTCTACGCTCATGTACTGCGAAAATTCGCAAGAAGGGGATTTTTCAAAAATGCTTAGTGAAGCGCAAAGCTACTTGTTTACCTCAAAAGGTGAGTTAATTTTGGAGTTGCCGTATGACACCGGATCGGTGATATTTAGATAATGCGATTTCCAATTAATCATTGCTGTGTACATGTCATCCCCGCGTAGGCGGGGATCCAGTATTATGGGGATGGATTCCCGCCTACGCGGGAATGACAAAATGCAATGGCTGCTCGGGGATGGCATAAATGGGATTGCTTTACGTTTTTTACAGGGGCGTGGTATAATAGAACTATGGAATCATTAATAAAAGCAGATATCTTTTTCTTTATTGCATCTGTGGCAACGGTCGTATTAGCGATTCTACTTTCTGTCCTTGTGGTTTATCTCATCAAGGCAGGAAAAAATCTCTATATGCTCTCAGAGACACTCAAAGAATGCTTTACGGATTCGCAAGAATTTGTTGAAGAATTACGAGAGCGTCTAGAAGACAATTTGGTGTTTCGAATGTTTTTCCCTCCAGCACGAAGGAAAAAGAAAGCAACAAAAAAGGACACATAATAAAAAAATAATAAATAATTTACAACAATGAAAAAAGCAAAAAAGAACGCAGGAAGTGGGGTGAAGATGGCAGCCGTTGGAGCAGGACTTGCTGGTTTAGCAGCAACTGCATATTTCTTCTTTGGACCAAAGGGAGCAAAGAATCAAAAGCATGCAAAAGCATGGGCAATTAAGATGAAAGGTGATGTGGTAGAAAAGCTTGAAATGGCAAAAGAAATCAGCGAGCCAGTATATGCTGAAATCATCGATTCCGTTGCCGCAACCTATGCAAAAGGACGAAAGGCAAGCGCAGAAGAAATCATCGATTTGGCAAAGGATCTTAAAAAGCACTGGAAAACGATCAATAGCTCTGCAAAAGCAACAAAAAAGGATGCCGTAAAGAGCGTAAAGAATGTTAAGGCAGTAGTTAAAAAAGCGGTTAAGAAAGTAGCGAAAAAGGGCAAATAAAAGAATACGATTTACATACAACGCATCTTTTTAAGATGCGTTGTATGCTATAAAAACTAACTACATAAAAACCATGAAAGGATTTAATGCAAATATCGAAAAAGAAACGGTAGAGAATGAAAATTTTAGAAGAGTTCTCTATACGGGAAAGCATTGTCAGCTCGTATTGATGAGTCTTAAGCCAAACGAAGATATTGGGATGGAAGTGCACGAAGAAAATGATCAGTTTTTCCGATTTGAACAGGGGAGTGGTAAATGTATTATTGATGGTAATGAATACGCACTTACTGATGGTTCAGTAATCATTGTGCCAGCAGGAGCAGAGCATAATATTATCAATACATCAGAAACAGAAGCATTAAAGCTGTACACGATCTATTCCCCAGCACATCACAAGGATGGCATTGTGCGAACGACCAAGGAGGATGCAATGGCAAACGAAGCAGAATTCGATGGAGTAACGACTGAATAAAATATAGAAAATTCTGGATTCCCGCATCCGCGGGAATGACAAGCTAAGCTTTCCATATTCGTGTTCATAGCCACTATAAAATACCCCCGAATTTCGGGGGTATTTTATATAACGTTATATTTTGAAATATGCGCGCACATCTTCTTCGGACAAGACATCGGCAATAGAGATGACATCTTCAGCAGTAAGCTCTTCCGGCTCTTCGAATACGAGATCGAGATCCTCAAATGCCTTAATAAGCTCTTCTTTTGACATCGTCTTCATCTTTGCATTGAATGCTTCCCATGCTTCAGCATGCCATCCCTCGGGGGTTTGTTGTGTTGTGTTTTCCATAATGCGTATAGAATAGTATGTTTGTGCGGTTTGTGCAAATAATAGTGGGGGATAAAAATGACCCTCCGAAGAGGGTCGCGAAAGGGTTAAGGAGTCATGTAATCGAGGTAGATATCCGGAAGATCATCGGCAGCACCCAGGTAGCCCTTTTTAGCAAAGAGGGATTCGAGTAACCGCATGCGCTCATACAGCGGACCCTCGGTAGGGCGAATACGCGTCATGCCGTAGATGCCGTCGACCAGTTTCTGTTGGATACGAGTGTGCTCTTGCGGGCTGCCACTGACAAACGCACGCTCCGCTGCATTGAGTAGGGGAACGATAGCATTGCGCGTAAGGCGGGCGCCTTCACTAGTGTCGCAAGGGAGCTCAATCCATCCGAAATTAGCACCCAGCACATTGATACCCGTGCGAGCATCAAACTCCATTGTACGGGGTACGTCGACGGCTATTTCGCAGGTGATGACTGACGCGGTAACTGCGGTGACAGTGCCATTATTGCGGAAGAGTTGACTATACGTGAAGCCGTGGCTGACACGAATAACAGGGTCGCCTTGTTGCACGTCCTTTAGCACCTTCTTCGTCATGATACTTATAGCTCCTTTCGGGTATGGTAGGTTCTAAAAACAGAGTGTCACAAAGGTGGATATATGTCAAATTATATATAAAATAACAATATTGTGTGGTATACTATAGGTAATATGGATAAAAAAATCTTAATTGTAGAAGACGATAAGGCAGAGGCGAATGTGCTTCTGGAAAAGTTTTCGCAGGAAGGGTTCTCGGTGACTACGGCAGAGAATGGAAAGAAGGGTCTTGAGCGAGCGTTCATGGATCATCCAGACTTAATCTTAGCTGATATTGTGATGCCCATTATGGATGGCATTACTATGATCAATGAATTACGGCAAGATGCATGGGGCAAGACAGTCCCTGTCGTTATCTTATCCAATCTTAACCCTGATGATGAAATAGTAAGACACAAAGCGCCACTCGATTTCTCTTATTTTTTGATGAAGGCAAATTGGACACTCGAGGATGTTGTGCGTGCAGTTAAAAAAGAATTAAAGATGAGCTAATAAAAAGGTCACTGCATAGTGACTTTTTTATTGCATAAGTAAAGTAATACACACTATGGACAAAATCATAAAAGAAAAAAGTGAAACAATTGTATTTGGAGGCGGATGCTTTTGGTGCACGGAAGCGATATTCGCGAATTTGAAAGGCATCGTTTCTGCGACACCAGGCTACGCTGGGGGTACTACACACAACCCAACCTACGATGTCGTAAGCTCGGGCGAAACAGGGCATGCAGAGGTGACAAAGATAGAGTTCAATCCAAGTATAATTACGGTGAACGATCTACTTACGGTGTTTTTTGCAACGCATGACCCAACGACGCTTAACAGGCAAGGGAATGATGTGGGGACACAGTATCGTTCCATTATTCTCTACACAAGCGAAGCGCAAGAACGACAGGCGAGAGAATATATTACTAGTGTTCAGGATTCGTTTTCAGATCCTATTATTACTGAAATAAAACCGTTTACAGAATTTTACGAAGCAGAAGATTATCATCAGCGCTATTATGAAAAACATAAAGACGCTCCCTACTGTCAAGCAATTATCGATCAAAAGCTAGAAAAATTACAAAAGCAGTTTGCCGCACTGCTTACATCACATACAAAATAAGGATGAAGAAAGATGAAGAATTAGAACCAGAAGTGCGTCGCATTGCACGAGAAAAAGGAACAGAAGCTCCGTTTACAGGAAAGTATTGGGATGCACATGAAAAAGGCGTCTACACATGCACTATTTGCGGAACAGAACTTTTTTCTTCGGACACAAAATTTGATTCTGGAACAGGATGGCCAAGCTTTACTGAGCCAGTAAATTTAGAGCATGTCATACTAAAAGAAGATACGGCAGGAGGCATGCAACGCACAGAAGTTGTCTGTAAAACATGTGGAGCGCATTTAGGGCATGTGTTTAATGATGGACCGAGTGAAAAAGGAGGAAAGCGGTTTTGTATTAATTCGGCATGTCTTGAGTTACGTAAAACGGAAGAATAAATATCTCCTGTGGATAACTTTTCTGTGTGTTGAGGTGATTTTAGGAGTATACTGAATGGAGTAACCATAATAATCTAATGCTTTATCTATGAATACAAAACAGAGGAACATACTGTTGGGTGCTATTGCGGTGCTTGTGATTCTGGGGGGAGTATATTATGCAATGAGGGTAAAAAAAGAAAGCGTGCCGGAACAGGAGCAATATATACCGCCGGTTGTGGAAGCGATTAATACATCGATTTCCGATACAGTTGAAAAAACAAATCCGTTTGATGTAAAGGTCAGTCCGTATGAAGGATATGAGAATCCTTTCGCTCAACAATAATATAACAACATTCTCTACTATGTATAAATCCATAACAGTGCTGTGTGTGTCCGGGATTATAGCATGCGGAATCATATTATTTGGCCCAGCAACATTTGCGCAGTTGCAAAGCGCAGATAGCGCGTTGGGGAAAATAACATATCCGATAGCAGACTTAGGGAGCTGTAGCGATAAGAAAAATTGCGAAACATATTGTGAGCAGACAGGTAATATGCAATCGTGTATTGATTTTGCAAAAAAGAACGCATTATTGAGTACGGGTGACATAGAAAAGTCAGAGCGCGTTATTAAAAGAATTGTGGCCGGCAAAACGCCAGGGCAATGCAAAACGCGCGGGGAATGTGAAAAATTCTGCCAAGGTAATGTAGCAAATATAAAAGCGTGTGTATCGTTTGCAGAAGAGCTTAGTATTCTTCCCCCTGCCGAGCTTGCACAGGCAAAAAAGGTTGCACAGGCACTAGAGGGCGGAGCAAAGCTGCCAGGAACATGCACAGACAAACAGTTGTGTGACTTATATTGTTCAGCTACGGACCACCTTGATGAATGCTTGGTTTTTGCGGAAAAAGCAGACATTCTTCCAGCAAATGAAATAGCGGAAGCAAGAAAAATTGCTTCGTTCTTGAAGGCAGGCACAACGCCAGGGGCATGTAAAACAAAACAATCGTGCGAGAGCTATTGTAAGAGTGAACAGCATTTTGATGAATGTATAAATTTTGCCGAAGCAGCCGGACTTGCTACGAAAGAGGATATCGAGCTAGCGAAGAAAACCGGCGGGAAGGGCCCTGGAGGATGCACATCAAAAGAAACATGTGCGACGTATTGTAATGATCAAGCCCACGCAAGTGAGTGTGTGCAGTTTGGTATTGAAAAAGGATTGATTAGTGAGGAAGACAAAGAGAACATTAAAAACGTCACGGAAAAAATACAGCAAGGGCTTGCAGGGATTGATCCGGAGGCGCAAAAAAATGTCGAAGCATGTTTTGAGAACAAGATGGGAGCAGAAACATATCGCAAGCTTATGGCAAAGGAAATAGTGCCAACACAAGCAATAGGAACAAGCATCCAATTTTGTTTTGAAGATGCAATGAAAAAATATGCGGAAACTATGCGTGCAAAAATGATGCAAGAAGGCGGGGGTAGCTATGGAGGAGGATCTGCGCCACAAGGGATTCCAAAGGAAATGATGCAACAAATACCAAAAGAGTTGCAACAGCAAATACCAAAAGAGCTACAACAACAAATTCCTGAAAGTATCAGACAGCAGATTCCTGAGGCGGCAGGTGGGTATCAATCGGCTCCTACAGGGGCGGTATCGCCACAAGGAGGGGCTGCGCCAGCACCATCCTGCGGTATGTTCACAAATGTGCCATCCTGCGATATGATTCCGGATCCACGCGGACAGGAGGCATGCAGACAGTGTAAGTAATATCGGTAAGCGTATACAAAAATAGCCGTATGTCGGCTATTTTTGTATACTAAAGTATCTATGAAAATTTATTCTTGGAATGTAAACGGATTACGATCAGTACATAAGAAAGGATTTTTGGAGTGGTTTAAAAAGGAGGAGGCAGACATTGTTTGTTTACAGGAAATAAAATTACAGGAAGAGCAAATTCCCGAAGAACTGCGGGTGATTAAGGGGTATACAGCATATTATAATACCGGAACGCGTAAGGGATATGCGGGCGTGGCAGTATATACGAAACAGATACCGCGCAAGGTGAGTACAACGCTAGGCATGGAGCGATTTGATTGTGAGGGAAGATTTTTGCGATTGGACTATGACGATTTTATTGTGATTGCATTGTATATACCACAAGGAGCGCGCGATAAAAGAAACCTTACATATAAGCTAGAAGTATACGATACGCTATTGGTATACCTTAAAAAACTAAAAGGTAAAAATGTAATTGTGATAGGGGATTTGAATATTGCGCACACAGAACTCGATTTAGCACGTCCAAAACAAAACACGAAGAATATCATGTTCACCCCAGAAGAACGCGAGAAGCTTGATGCGCTTGAAAAGCTTGGTTTCGTGGATACATTTCGCACGGAGAATAAAGAAGGAGGTAATTATTCTTGGTGGCCTTATTTTGCGAATGCGCGGGAAAGGAATTTAGGCTGGCGCATCGACTACGTATTTGTTTCAAAGATGTTTGCTACGAGGGTTAAAAAAGCGTTCATACTTCCTAGCGTAAGAGGGTCAGATCATTGTCCGGTAGGGATTATGGTAAAAAAATAAAAGACCAATAGGTCTTTTATTTTTTAGGGTGATGACACTTTACGCAGCGGCATCCGTGTGGCTTAAGAAACTCTTCAAAATATTCTTCGCCATAATCATAGGCAAGTTCTTCGCCTGGGATTATTTCTTCAGTGGCGTAAATTTTTACCTTACCGCCGACAATGCGTGATTCACAATTTGGCTGGCACGAGTGGTTGATATAGCGAGCAGTATTGTGGTGTTCTTTACCGTCAAGGGTCCACTTAGAATTGATGTTAAACAGATAGCGACCACCGCGGCGATCAGCCTCTGCGTTGGTTATTTTCTCGCCGGTATATTCTATGATGAAAGCCCCTTTTTTGATGGGAGCGGTTGCGAACAAGCCAAGTCCTGCTCCAGCTGCTGCGCGACGAACAGTAAACGGCTGCTTTGTTTGTGTGCGTTTCATGATAATAATGAGAGTGATGCTGTATATGGTAGCGTATTCATAATAGAGATGCAATGGATAGGGCACCTATGGTATACTAAATAAAATTACTGGTATGGCACATATTAAATGGACAGATGAATATAGCGTTGGTGTGGAATTAATCGACGAGCAGCACAAGCATTTTTTTGGCCTGCTAGACGAAATGTTTGAAGCAATTAGCTCACTAGATACAGGGCATAAAATTGGGGGTGTTATCGCAAAGCTAGTAGCACATACCGCAAACCACTTTGCCACCGAGGAAAAGTATTTTGAAGAATTCAACTACGAATATACCGAGGATCATAAGGAGCGACATCGTGATCTTGCGGCAACGGTTGCAGACTTTGAAAGCCGCTATCACGAGGGAGATGTGGAAATGGCAAGCGAAATGGTCGAATTTCTAGAAGGCTGGATTATTGGGCATATTATGGAAACCGATAAAAAATACGTAGATTGTTTCCATGAGCATGGGTTGTGCTAAATAAACATACTAATCAATATAACAATTATGAAAAACATCAACTACGATTTATTAAAGTTATTGCATACAAAGTTAGATACCGTGTGGCGTCTTGAAAAGCACTATATCGAAGACGCAGAAAAAGTGCAGTGTCATAGTGTGGATGCACTAAAGCAGATACTCGAGGATGATAAAAAGCATATTGCAATGCTCAACGAAGAAATCAAAATGCGCATGGAGGCAGGGGAGTGGAATTAATACACAATAATAAAATCGTACGCCCTAGGGCGTACGTTTTTATTAATGTCATTATGATGTAGCTGCCATACGTCGATAGAATATGCGCTTAGCAAATTCAACGGCAATGAGATATACAACCGCGATGGAAACAATACCGATAATTACTTGCAGAGGAAGCGATTCAAAGAGGAAGTAATCGCCAAGGGAGGTGAATGGAATAATCCATCCAATAAGAACGGCGGCGAAAGTCGTAGCAAAAAGGAGTGGCCCTGGCGCGCTTTCGAGAAACGGAATTTTTTTAGTGCGGATGATATAAATTACGAACACTTGTGTTGCAAGGGATTCAATAAACCACCCTGTTTGAAATTGGCTTTCCGAAAGCTTAAAAACGAAGAAGAGAAAGCCAAACGTGATAAAATCGAAGAACGTACTAATAAGTCCAAAGACAAGCATGAACCGCTTCAAGAAATGAATATCCCACTTTGGTGGCATGCGAATATCTGTAGCATCAACCGTATCGGTAGGGAGCGTAATTTGAGATGAATCATAGAGGAAGTTATTCAAGAGAATTTGTGCCGGAAGCATAGGAAGAAACGGAATAAACAACGATACCGCGGTCATGGAGAGCATATTCCCAAAGTTAGAGCTCAACCCCATAAGAATATATTTCGTTGTGTTGTGGAACGTTTTACGGCCCTCGATAACACCATCGCGCAATGCACGCAAACTTTTACGAAGCAAAATAATACTTGCCGTTTCTTTTGCAACGTCAACGGCGTTGTTCACGGAAATACTTACATCAGCAGCACGAAGAGCGGGTGCGTCATTGATGCCGTCGCCAAGATAGCCAACAACAGCCCCGCCGCGTTTAAGCGCAAGAATAATGCGTTCCTTTTGCTCAGGATTAATGCGTGCAAAAATAGTGGTTGTGGTTGCGCGATGCATAAGCTCTGCATCATTCATTTGTGCAACGTCTGTTCCCGTAACGATACCGCGCACAGGAAGGCCAATATCAAGACAAATCTTTTTGGTAAGAATGTCGCTGTCACCCGTAAGGATTTTTATTTCTACACCAAGCTCATGCAAATCGCGAACAGCTTCGGCGGCAGTTGCTTTGGGAGGATCGAGAAAAATAATAAATCCAAGAAACGTCATATCGTGTTCAGCGTCTTTTGTGTACACTTCTTCCGTCAGTGTAATTTCGCGCGTAGCAACCGCAAGGACGCGATATCCTTCGGCACTAAGCTGCTGATAACGCTCATGCGCAGCGCGCACAAGATCGGGAGAGAATGCACAATTCGCTCCACTTCGTTCGCACGCAGTAGAGATAGAGAGAACGTCTTCAGGAGTACCCTTAGTGACAAGAATACCCTTGCTATCGTGTTCGATAACGAGGCTGCCGCGCTTGCGTTCAAAATCAAAGGGAATCTCGTCAATTTTTGTATAGGCAGAAATATCAAATTGTTTATGCTCTGCGATAGCAGTGTCGAGCGGACTGCGAATGCCAGAATGGAGTGCCGTGGTGATATATGAATAGAAGAGAATTGGCTCGTAAACTTCGCCAAAGGTATCAAGATAGTTAACCATAACAATCTTGTCTTCAGTAAGCGTTCCTGTTTTATCCGTGCATAAAACATTCATACTGCCGAAATTTTGAATGGCGGGAAGATGTTTTACGATAACGTCCTTCTTAGCCATGATCATGGATCCACGGCTCAAGGAAACAGAAATAATAACAGGGAGGAGCTCGGGTGTAATACCTACGGCAATTGCTACGGCAAAGAGAAACGTCGTAAACATAGTATGCCCGAGAAATATATGAATCAGAAAAACAAGCAGGACGAGCACGATAGTTACTTTCATTATGAAATAACTAAAGTTTTTAATGGCTGTATCAAAGCTAGATTCCGGCGCTTCTTGGCTAAGTCGTTTAGCAATCTTGCCAAATTCAGTCATTGAACCAGTCATAACAACAGTTGCGGTTGCTGTTCCCGTAACGACGCTCGTACCCATAAAAATAATAGGGTGGTCAGTTGTGGAAAGGGGGTGCTTTTCGACGGGGAATGATTCTCCCGTTAGCGTGGCTTGATTCACAAAGAAGTCTTCGGCTTGGGTGACTTCTGCATCAGCAGGAACAACGTCTCCTGCAGAAAGAAAAATAACATCACCCGGGACGAGGAGAGAAAAATCAATTTCCTGTGGTATGCCATCGCGCACTACGGTGGCAGAGGTTGCAACGCGCGAGGTAAGGCGAGAAACAGCTTTTTCTGATCGGTATGAATTTACAAAATCCAAAATAGCCGAAAGAACGACCATAAGGAGGATAATGATCGAATTAACGCGCTCTCCAAGAAAGAATGCAATAATAGCTGCAACAATAAGGATGATAAGAAGCGGGCTATTAAATTTCTCTAAGAACACAACAATTGGCCGAAGTCGCTTTTTCTTGTAGATAGTATTGTCGCCGTATTGCGCCAATCGCTTGCGCGCCTCGGAAGAAGTAAGCCCAGTTGATTGTGCGGGAGAAGGAGCAGTGCGTTTCATGTATATAAGTATACTCCTGTTTTGATTGTTGGAAAAATAAGCGATACTCGATATACTGAAACATATGGCGCATAACGAAAAACAAATTGGGAAAAATATTGGTAAGGCTGCGTTTATCGTTGTGCTTATCGGAGCGAGTATCGTAGAGCCGTTATATGTACTTCTTGGCGGGTCGGGCGCGGCATTGGCAGTGCACGTGATTATTATAGGTATTCTATTGAAGCTATTATTAAATGTAGTACGCGATATTCGCGTACGTATGCAAGGAGCAGGAGGAGAAATGGTGGTACGAACAGTCTTACGCGGGTTAGACCATCGGTTTCGCGTACTTGGAAGCGTCGTGATTGGGAATAAAGGAGATATGGACTTTGTGGTGGTTGGACCAACAGGCACATGGGTAATCGAAGTAAAGAGCCATAAAGGACGTATAAAGATTGAAGGTGGAAGACTGCTCCGCGACGGAAAACCATTCGATAAAAATTTCATTCGACAGGTATGGGGAGCAACGTACGCATTAAAAGATGCGCTGAAACGGCGCATTCCTAAAACACTCCATATACAACCTGTCGTGGTATTTTCGAGCCCCCATGCGAAAACAGGGATTGAATTAAACAAAGCAGAAGACGCGTATGTGGTGGGTGTTGATCAACTTGTTCGACTTATCGAACGACAAGAAGTGCAACAATTGACGACTGATGAAGTTGAACGAATTACTGATGCAATTAGAACCGCGGTGCGAGAAAATTAATACTATGAAACCAAAAAAATACTACGCATACAATGTTGCATCGATTGGTGCGCACGGAATAACGGACGATTGGGATGTATGTAAGGAAATTGTATCGGGCAAGCACGATGCTCGGTATAAAGGATTTAAAACACGACAAGAGGCAGAGGAGTGGTTGCGCTTAGGCGCGCACTATGAAGTGAAAGTGAAAAAAGAAATAGAGAAAGGTATTTATTTTGACGCAGGAACAGGACGTGGCTTTGGCGTGGAAATAAGCGTAACCGATGAAGCAGGAAAAGACTTGTTGCAAAAAGTAATTGCAAAAGAGTTTATCAACGAACACGGTAAGCATTTATTAAGCAAAGAAAAAACAAACAACTACGGCGAACTGCTTGCATGTAAGTATGCAATTGAGCTGGCATTACAAGAGGGGGAGCTACGAGTGTTCGGAGATAGTAAAATTATTATCGAATATTGGTCAAAAGGAAGGATTAAAGTTGAGGGTATCGCACCTGAAACGCGCACGCTCGCGTTTGCGGTAAAAAAACTCCGCGATGAGTTCGAGGCAGCCGGCGGCAGCGTGCAACATATATCAGGGGACGATAATCCTGCGGATTTAGGGTTTCATCGATGAATACACCTCCTCACCCTGTCATTCCCGCCCATTCGACAGCGGTTCGCCAAGCTCACCGCATAGCTCAGGGTAAAACTCCGGCGGGAATCTATTAGATGTGGTATAATTTCTAAATTATGGAAGAAGATAAAGATAAAAAATTATCGTTTGGGCAGTTTCTCGGCACATTAAGATGGCTTGTCGCGTATAACATAAAATTGGCGCCAACGGCGGCTATAGTTGAAATTGTACTTGCTATTCTTATAGAAGTATCGCCGGTAATCAACGCATATATTTTTGCCTTATTACTTGATGATGTTATAAGGATTGCTACCACTCACGTAAGCCCAAACGAGATTTTTCCGATGTTGGGCTTGTTGCTTAGTTATAATTTGTTTATATCCGCAGCGCAATCTACGAGAGCATATTTCGGAAGAGTACTGACGAGCGCGTCAAGTTTTAAATCACCAATGGTGCTTTATAAACATATTCATGCGCTGGGTATTCAAACGTTGGAAAATCCAGAGGTCGTGAATAAAATACAGCGGGCGAAAGAAATGTTGGGTAATTTAAGTGACCACTTTCGTGGAGCGATTGAATTTATCGCGCGTATAGTAGTGCTTATTGTTGCAACAGCTGTGGTCATAAAAATAATGCCATGGGTGGTCTTAGTGGTATTTGTTGCGATGATACCTGGTTTTTATTCCAATAAATATTATGTACGGAAACATTGGCAACTATTCCGTAGAGAGACAGAAAATAGGAGGAGGGCAAATTCTGTATCCGGTGCATTAATAGAAACAGTGAATCTTCAGGAAATAACAATAACTTCCGCATATAAGTATTTAAGTAATGTATTCAAGACTTTTGCGGATCGATATGCAAAAGAAGAGTTTGCAATCATTAAGAGAAGGGAGTTGTTCGGATTTTCGTTTAAAGTGTTGACTGTAGGGGCGAGTATTTTTGGGTACTTTAGCATATTCAAAAATTTCTTCAGTAGGTTTATTTCAATCGGAGATGTGACATTCCAAATGCGATCGTTGGATATATTTGTAAATAATTTTTCCCAAGTGGGGGGCCGTTATAGTGCGCTATACGAGCAGTGCATGCGGATCAGTGAAGTTAAAGAAGTATTTGATATGAAGTCGATGGTTGCTGACGGAAATGTTGCAATAGAAGAAGGCGGGGTCGCGCCGAGTATGGTATTTAAGGGGGTTAACTTTAAATACCCTAATTCAGATCGATATGTGATAAATGGCCTAGATCTTGAAATAAAATCGGGAGAGAAAATTGCAATCGTTGGAGAAAACGGTGCAGGGAAAACCACATTAGTAAAACTGTTAAGTAGATTTTACAAAGTGGAGGAGGGCGGTATTTATCTAAACGACGAGAACATAAATAATATAAAGATAGATAGTTGGTATAAAAAGTTAGGAGTATTGTTTCAGGACTACAATACATATGGCTCGCTTACGCTTAAAGAAAATATTCTTTTAGGTGACTCACATATAGAGCCAAATGAAGCAAGGATGAAATTGGCGGCGAGCAGAGCGAATGTAAGTTCGTTTATCGACGATTATACGAACGGATACGATCAGGTACTTGATGAAAAGTTTAAAGGGGGTACGCGCCCGAGCACGGGCCAGTGGCAAAAGATTGCAATTGCCCGCTTCTTCTATCGCAATTCGCCGGTAGTAATATTTGACGAGCCGACCGCCTCAATTGATGCAGTTTCGGAGGCTGAAATATTTGGACAGATTTACGAATTTTTCAAAGACAAAACGGTTATCACAATTTCGCATAGATTTTCGACAGTACGCAACGCGGATAAGATATACGTAATGGACAATGGATCAATCGCGGAAAGTGGGAGCCACGAGGAGCTAATGGCGCTAAAGGGTAAATACCATAATGCATTCACTATTCAAGCGGAGGGATATAAGTAAAATGACAAAAAACGCCTATAAAAGGCGTTTTTTAGCTATTGCATTATTTTTGGATATATGGTATAAAATAGACAGTAATTTTGACATATAGATAAGTGAATTATATATAAGGCGAAAGGGTGAAAGATTGGTACGTTAACGCAATACGAACCCGCTCGCACGAGCGAGCGAAAAGGAGTACGGGCATGAAGAGTCTCAAATGGTTTGCGACGATGTTGATCGTCGCGGTAATGTCGCTGTTGGTTGCCGGGTGTGGAAGCGGTGGCGGGGATGACCCCAAGCCCGTTCCCAAGGTTGCGAAGATTGTCAGCTTGAGCCCGGAGTCGGTTGTCGTCGGTGGTGCAGCGTTTACGCTGACCATCGAGGGTAAGAACTTCAAACCCGCCTGTGTCGTCAAGTTTGACGACACAGTACGGGCAGACGCGGTGGTTGTGGATTCGTCCACGATCACTATCCCTGTTACTGCAGCAGACATTGCAACGGTCGGCGAAAAAGAAATCTCCGTCGATGGCGCAACTAAGACCTTCGTTGTGAAGGCGAAGCCGTGGGTGACCGCGGTAACTGCGGGCGGACAGGAAATGGTTAAAGCCGTGGACGGTTTGCTGTATGTGGCGTATGCCAACGACAACAAGACTTTCCTGTGTCGGTTTGATGCGAACGGTGACAAAGTTGCTATCGCAGACAAAACCGACGTCCTCGTAGCGACAAGCCAAGGGGTGAATTATCCGCATGGAATCTTTGTTCCCAGCGGCGAGTACGCCTATGTGGTGAGTGTGCGCGCATGGGACGAAAGCGCAATAGCCGGCTTCGGTGAAGGCTTCCTTCAGAAGATTAACCTCGCTACAGGCGAGGTGACGGAGGAGATCATCATGTTGGGAGGTGAATTTACCGGCTTCACGGCCGATAACGCTGGTGGTGCAATTTATATTGCGTTCGCCTTCCATGGACAGCTCGGTGAGCATAAAACCGCCGTGGTCGGAATTCGCGTTACCGATGCAGCTGTAATATTTGAGCAGGGCTGGGAGGAATCTCCACGTATTCACTCGGTTGCCGTCGACGCAACCTCGCTGTATTTTGGCGGGACCGTTACCAACGGGTCGGGCTGCCAACAGCGGATGTACGTCCGCAAGGTCGAGAAGCATTCCGGAGCTTTCCAGTGGGAAAGCCAGGTCAATGCTGTCGATGCGAACATGGAAAGCGATTCGATGTACTACCAGGCGCTTGTCATTGACTCGACGACCGACGCGCTCTATTTTAGCGGTGTGATCGGATATACGGCCGATGTGTTTCGGGGAGCAGTTTTTCGCATCGATGCGTCGTCTGCGGACGGCACATTTGCGTGGGGTTACGTAAACGAGCCGGGATTCCTAGACCTTTCCTTTAGCCTTATGGTTGTCGATAACGGCGATCTCTACGGGTGGGACGGGGAGAACAATACCGTTCGGATAAACCCCGATAATCCACCGGTGTTTCCGTGGCGGATGCCGGACACGCACCCTGGCGCCTTACACGCGGCGGATGGGATTTTGTACATGCCCTACACGGCAGGCAAAATTCTTCTGATCAGCAAAGAGGGGCAAGTACTCAACTAATAAACTTTACCTATATAGTAAGATGGCGGGACCCTGTGTCCCGCCTTTTTTGTTTTAAAATAGGAATATATGGTATACTGCGAATAATTATAAACAGAGATGGCAATACAAACGGCGCATGAATGAAACACAAAAAAGGATACTCGTAGTTGATGATGACCCTGCGTTAAGAGAGATATTTGGAGAACGCCTTACGATGGCAGGTTATTTTGTTTTGTATGCAAAAAACGGAAACGAAGGGTATGCTATGGCAAAAGCAGAAAAGCCAGATTTTATACTACTCGATGTAATAATGCCAGAAGCTGATGGTCCTGAAGCACTTGATATGTTAAAAAGTGATTCTGACTGCAAAGATATTCCTGTTGTATTCTTGACAAGCATTGATGATCGGCCAGAGGATATAAAAGCCGCTAAAGAAGTAGGTGCAGTTGATTATTGGAGCAAGGCGGCGGATTTTGCAGAGTTTATTCCGAAGATTGCGGAGATAATAAATAAAACTAAATAATAGAATATTGTTATGAAAAATTATCTACTAGGGTTTTTAGGTGTAATGGCAATTGGGCTTACTTTTGCATTATTGGGAGTAGGGGGAGCAAGTAATATGTTTGCAGCTATGCTAGTTATTAATGATTTGCCTGCGGCGACAACAACGGCTCCAGTTGTCGTAGACGTGCCTGCGAGCTCAACTCCAAATATCGATCCAGTAGGACCTGCAACTGTACAGACAGAGCCTGACCCCGTTGTTGTGCGTGTAGCGGTTTTGAATAATCTTGTTGCGAATCAACAGCTAACAGGAATGCACATGCTTGGTGTTTCTGTAAATGATAATCCAGAGGGCGTAACATTTAGCATAAGAAATATAGGTACTACGATAGAAAGAAGAGTATTAGCCGAATGTGCTAGTACGCAAGCAATTAAAACAGAATGCAGAAAAGAATTTGATACGCGAGAAGTGGGAAATGGAAAATATTCTATTATTGCACAGGCAACATATACTGATGGTGCAATAATAAGAAGTAATGAGATTCTTGTGTACATCAATAATATAAATCAGGTATTTACGTTCTCTTCTTTGCCGAATCCTGTGAGAGGAGAAATAATAATAAGAGGAAGAATTGAGCAAGCGTCTACAGTTGAATTTATGCACGTTCCAACAGGAGGAGCGCAACCAATAAGAATAGGGAATGCCGTTTTTGTAAGTGGAACTTCTTTTGGAGAATGGGCCTATCAATGGGATACGAAGCAGGTCCCCGATGGTAGCTACACGATAATTGCAAAGGTTAAGAATGCGTATAACAATGGAGAGCCATACAAAGCGGGAGAAACAACAATAAAAATTGTAAACACCGTAGAGCAGCCAGTAGTGCCAGTAGACCCTACAGCATCGTCCAGTGAAGA
This sequence comes from Candidatus Wolfebacteria bacterium GW2011_GWE2_44_13, assembly GCA_001000675.1. Taxonomy (GTDB): domain Bacteria; phylum Patescibacteriota; class Minisyncoccia; order UBA6257; family UBA9933; genus UBA9933. The sequence goes on along the minus strand of LCHW01000001.1, from coordinate 520,656 downwards.
TACGCTAGAGGAAGTACTTCTTGAGATGACAGCTCCACAAGAAGCACCCGCTAAGAATGCCTCGACTACAACGGTTGCGGGCAGATTTGAGACACAAATAGAATTGTTAAAGAAGAAACAGGAGGAGGAGAAAAAGAGAGAAGAAATAAAACAAGAAGAGAAAAGAAGAGAGGAGAAAAGAGAAGAGAAGCGGGAGGAAGTGCCTCTGCTACAAACAATAACACCTCCAATCGTGCAGCGTATTCAAAGTATCTCCACGGGATTACAAGGAGGAGGTTCTGTGACGACTACACGTGAAATTGAAGTATTGAAAAAAGAATTATGGGGAGATGTAAACCCAACGAGTCCTGAGGTACGAGCAAAGACGCAATATCAAAGTGCAAAGACATTTGGTACGACCGTCAATGCTTCGGTATTGCAAGTTGAAAATATTGCACTTTCCACAACAACCGCAGAAGTTATTGTTCCGATAGTGACAACAACCGCAGAGGGGAAGGCGGTGACGGTAAACGAAAAAAGAACAGTAGTGAAAGAAAAGCTACGATTAGCAGGAAAGGCATTGCCCGACATATACGTAACTATTTATGTGTATAGTGAAGTGCCAACCATTGCCGTAGTAAAAACAGATCGCAATGGAAATTGGGTATACGAGCTAGATAATAAATTAGCAGATGGGGATCATGAGGCATATGTAACCATAAACGATAAGACAGGGAAAGTTGTTGCAAAGAGTGCGCGATTTGGCTTCGTAAAGACTGCTGAGGCTGTTACCGTAGAAGATTTTGGAGCACTTGGTCGTGCGGAGGCTTCAACAGAAGACCCCGTACAAGCGGCAAAACGTCAGTATTCATTGATAGCCTTTCTTCTTATTGGAGTAGGTTTACTAGCGGGAGTATTCCTTATGCTTCGTGCGCCAAAAGGCCAGAAGCAGGATTTTATTTGATATGATCGTTATAGAATATGTAAAAAAAGCCTTTGGGTTTGTACGAAAAAATCCAGGGATATTATCATCACTCGTGTTGCTGGTTGTAATACCAGTTGCATTGTATTACAACGTAAAAACAACCGTTGATGCGTTTACAAGAAATATCGATGAGATTGTGCAATCGCAGGTATTTGCAGCAGAAAAAATGCTCGGCGTTTTTGTAACTGAATATACAGAAAAGGAAGAATTGCAAGAAAAAATAAACGCCGTCATGGATGCAAATCCAGATATCGAATTTATTGAAATTACAGGAAGTGATCGCGAAGGATACGCGCCTATTGCGTCTATGGTGCGCGAGGGACAGCAGATGTCTACTGATACGGAAAAAAAGATGCAAGACTTAAGTGCGATTGCATGGAATAAGAATGCTGATGGAATTGGATTTGATAGTAATGACGGAGGATTGCGTCAGTGGAATGTTATTAAGCCATTACATAATAAAGAAGGGGAGGCGGTTGGGTTAATTCGTATGGCAATGTCAGTAAGTGATGCTGATGAGCTATCTCGTCGAGCACAGGAGCAGGCGTATTATGTCTTATTTGGGGTTATTATCTTGGTATTGATATTGATTATCAATCATACGCGCATGTTCCAATACGCGGTGCTTTTTGGAAAATTGCAGGAAATAGACAAGATGAAAGACGACTTTATTTCCATGGCGGCACATGAACTTAAGACACCTGTTGTGGTTATGAAGGGATATGCAGAGTTGTTACAACAGGCTGCTAGCAAGTTGACCGAGGAGCAACGAACCGATCGATTAAGAATGATTGTTTCGTATGCGGACAACCTAATGACGCTTATTTCTGATATTCTTGATGTTTCACGTATCGAACAAGGACGACTTGTGCTTGAGATGAGTGACGAATCACCGTATCCGATGATCCAAGAAGTTGTTGACACAATACGTGATAGCGCAGAACAGAAGGGTCTTGTGCTTGAGTATGAGAATAAAGAAGTTGCAGAGCCTGCAGTAGTAGCTATTGATACAAAGCGATTAAGACAGGTGCTTATCAACTTAATTGGAAACTCAATTAAGTATACCGAGAAAGGAACGGTTCAGGTGATTACAAAAGTAGATAAAATTCACAAACGATTTGTGCTTATCATTGAGGATACCGGGTTGGGAATGTCAGCAATTGCACAGCGAAGCTTGTTCCAAAAATTCTATCGAGTTAAAACAGAACATACAGAACATATTTCAGGAACAGGGCTTGGATTATGGATTACAAAAGCTATTTGTGAACAAATGGACGGAGATATTTCCGTAGAGAGTATGGAAGGAGTGGGTTCGAAATTTACAATTACCTTCCCATATAAGGAAGCGAAAAAAGAAATAGCGTAACGTCCATAAAACATACATGATATACAATACAAACCACTATACGATTTCGGATCTTTTTCGTGAGGGAGGGAACGTTCGGTATGTTATTCCTAAATTTCAGCGGGAATATATCTGGTCTCGTGAAAATTGGCAGGTATTGTTTGATGATATGGTGGAAGGCAATGGAGAAGGAAATTTCATCGGCTCGATTTTATGTGTAAAAAATGAGAATACAGCGACGTTGGGGGTGCAGGAATTGGAAGTGGTTGACGGGCAGCAACGTCTCGCAACTATTACAGTATTGTATTGTGCATTACACGCGGCGCTTAAGGCGTTGCCGGCTGATGCAGCGGGAGGAGCAAATGAATTATTGCAGACAATTAAAACGCGCATAGTGCAGGGAGGAGGGGAGGCGTGGACGCGCATTATCTTATCAGAACAGCATGGAAATCTCGTGGACTTTGAGGCGCTATTAGCTGACCTTGGATTGTTAAAAATAGGAACAGAGGTACGGGGAAGAAAGGCGAGAAAAATATATAAAGCGTATGACTACTTTCTAGGCAGATTGAAAGAGTATGACTTGGAAGGACTGAAAAAGCTTTTTACATGGATTGATAGTATTCTCGTAGTAATGATCGAGGTTAGTTCACACGCGGATGCATTTATGTTGTTTGAAGGATTGAACGATCGCGGCGTACCGTTAGCAGCAGGGGATTTGATTAAAAATAAAATGCTTTCTGAATTGGAACGTGGCGGAATGGATATTGATGAAGCCTTTAAAGGGTGGAATTTATTTTTGGAAAATGTAATTAATCACGCCATACAAGAGCGATTTTTGCGGCAATATTATAATGCGTTTCATCTCTATCGACCAGAAATAAAAGTAGGAACAATTGAGAAGGCGACAAAGGCAAACCTCGTAAAGATATACGAAACGTTGGTTATAAAAGATGCGAAATTGATTTTCAACGAGCTTGTTGCAAAATCTGCAATGTATCACGCAGTAATAAAGAGTGATAAAAATGATCCATTGTTCGGCACGATGGTAACTGAACTGGAGGCATTAGCGGATGCAAAGGCGTCGCCGGCATATATGGTGTTACTATATCTCATTGCAAGTGGGGTTACGGACAAAGATTTTTATAAAAAGGTAATCGATGCGTTAACGCGGTATTTTAATAAGAGAAATTTGACCGAATATCATGAAGAAAAAGACGTAGACCTATTCTTTATGGAATTAATCAAAAAGATTGAGGAAGACAGGGCTAATCGCCTAAATCCCGAGTATATTACAGGCTATCTGAGCCATACGATCTACTTAAGGTAGTAGGGTTGACACGAAAAGGTATCTATTGTATATTGAAACGTCAGTTCAAATTAAATCATATTGGTCTCGAAAGACGCCAATAGATTCCTTATCGCCATCCGCTGTGCGGATATGTAGGCGAACGAACTTCTTGTCATGTTATTGCTATGTGATTCGAGTTGATACAAGGAATCACATAATCAAATAGTATGACAACAAAAAAACCAACGGAGGGTTTTTACGGCTTAGGCATCGCGCCCAAGCTGCTTGAAATTCTCGACAAGAAAAAATTCACCACACCAACTCCTATTCAAAAGGAGGGTATTCCTATTGCCATTAGCGGTAAGGATATGATTGGTATTGCGCAAACCGGAACAGGTAAAACGCTCGCCTTCGGTATCCCGATGATCCAGCGACTTGCGACAGGCGATAACCAAGGCGTTATTTTAGTGCCGACTCGTGAACTTGCATTGCAGGTTGACGAACAGATACAGGCAATCGGACACGAGCTTGGCTTAATGACTGCCGTATTAATTGGTGGTGCATCTATTGAAGCACAAAAGAAATTACTCCGCCGAAACCCGCACATTATCGTTGCAACTCCGGGAAGATTTCTTGACCACATGAATCAGCGCACATTGCATTTGCAAGCGGTGAACATGTTAGTACTCGACGAAGCAGATCGCATGCTCGACATGGGATTTGCACCGCAGATCAACAAGATTATTGAAGCATTGCCAAAGGTACGTCAGACGTTGCTGTTTTCAGCAACCATGCCTACTGATATTGTGCGCATTGCCGAAAAGCACATGCAGTTACCAGTACGCATCGAAATGGCGCGTCCAGGAACAACTGCAGCAAACGTGATTCAAGAAATGTTTATCGTTCGCAAGGATGATAAAGATCGTTTACTTGAAGCATTACTTGAAAAATATCAAGGAACCGTACTCGTATTCTCACGAACACGACATGGTGCAACGAAAATTTGCAGAGCAATAAAGCGAATGGGACACAGCGCTTCGGAAATTCACTCTGATAAGTCATTATCACAGCGAAAAGAAGCATTGCTTGGATTTAAAATGGGTAAGTACCGCATGTTGGTAGCAACTGATATTGCTGCCCGTGGTATCGACGTAACAGGAATCGAATTGGTTATCAACTATGATTTACCGGATAGTCCAGAGGATTACGTACACCGCATTGGACGAACTGGCCGAGCAGGCGCAAAGGGAAGAGCTATTTCTTTTGCTGCACCTGATCAGCGATTCAAGGTTCGAACGATTGAGCGTTTAGTAAATTCACAAATTGGAACATCTCCATTACCGACATTACCACCACATCGCGAGCCAGCATATCGTGAAGAGGAGGAAGAATCTCGTGGAGGCCGCTTTGGCGGGGGAGGACGCGGAGGAGATCGTCGTCCGCAAGGACGGGGCGGTGATCGCGGATCACGCGATTCATTCGCACCACGCCGACCAATGACAATGGGAGGCGCGAGCGATCGCGGCCCACGCACCGATGCATTTCCAGCACGCAATTCGATGTCAGTAGGGACACCAAGCCCACGCAATGATGCATTCCCGTCACGCCGACCAGCGACAGCAGGATTCTCAAATGAGCGTCCAGCGCCAGCAGGAAATCGCGAAGACCGACGCAAGCCGGTACAACGAGGAGCAGGAAAGAAGAGTGATCGCGGAGCATCGTCTCATGGACGTATGTTCGGTAAGAAGTCACGTCCGAAAGCGGATAGTCGGTAATGAAAAAACGGAACGCACATAATGCGTTCCGTTTTTTGTTATGAAGAATATAGAAATGGAGTACGTATTAAAAACACCTCCGAAGAGGTGTTTTTAATACGTAGCAGCTAGAAACCTTCTGCTTGTCTTGCGACTCGTGAACTGCTAGTTGCTGCTACGTAGGAGTAGTATTGCATAGTATAAAATGAATGTCAAGGGTTTATACTAGTTTGTCATTTCTAAATTAAGGTCCTTGTATCCGCGGGAATAAACGCTACGGGAATTGATGTAAATGGAGTACGTATTAAAAGAACCTCCGAAGAGGTTCTTTTAATACGTAGCAGCTAGAAACCTTCCACTCGTCTTGCGACTTGCAAATTGCCTGTTTGCTGCTACGTAGGAGTAGTATTGCATGGGAACGAATGAATGTCAAGGGGCTTAACGGATTTGTAAGAGTCGTACGGATATGTGGTATCCTTAGGGTATATGAATAAGCAGATACCTACGCAAAAAATTACGTGGATACTTACAGGGGCTGTGTGGATTGCCGCAATCGGATTGTATGCGACTATGCCAGAACGCATGGCAACGCATTGGAATGCGATGGGAGAGGCCGATGGACATTCGGGAAAGCTCTTCGGATTGTTTTTGGTTCCTTTAGTGATGACTGCTATACAAATGCTTTTTGCGGTACTGCCTAAAATGGATCCATTAAAAAGTAATAGTACAATCTTTAAAAAACAGTTTGAAGAATTTGCATTATTGTTTGCGGTATTTATGGCGTATTTGTTTGGAGCGATATTAGTATGGAATAAGGGGGTAGTATTTTCGATGACAACAGCACTCGTTCCGGCATTTGCCGTACTATTCTATGGGATAGGGATACTTTTACATGAAGTGAAGCGTAATTGGTTTATGGGTATTCGTACGCCATGGACAATGAGCAGTGACGTTGTGTGGGATAAAACCCATGCATTAGGGAGTAAATTATTTAAAGCATGCGGATTGATTATATTGCTTGGATTTCTATTTCCGCAATATGTTATTGGGTTAATACTCATCCCTATTATAATAAGCACGATTTGGACTGTGCTCTACTCATACCTCATATTTAAGAAGGAAAAATAAAACCGGCAATCGCCGGTTTTATTTTTTCCAAATACTAAAGGTGCATCCGCAGTAATTTTGATGATAGAAGTTGTGCTCCTTGGCAAGTGTACGTGTTTTTGCCCAGATATCTTTTTTAGATTCCCCGAAGTCAGCAACAGTAAGAAAGGTGAGGCCGAGCTCCTTGGCAATTTCTGTACCAATAGCACCGATAACATCTTCGTTTTTATAAGGACTCGTTGCAAGGGTGGTTGTAAAATGCGTTGCACCTTTTGCGACGGCGAGCTGCGCAGTTTTTGCGAGACGCATACGGAAGCACAACGGGCAACGCTTGCCACCTTCAGGTTCGCCTTCAAATCCACTAATCGTTTTGTACCATTCCTGCACCGCATAATCACCCTCGATGAATTCAGAATTGTAGAGGGCTGCAAGTTTTTGCACAGATGCTTTACGTTTCTCATACTCCTCCTCGGGGTGAATGTTGGGGTTGTAGTAATAGTAGATAATCTCGAAGCGATCTTTAAGAAGCTCAGAAAGATATGCCCCACAAATAGAGCAACAGATATGGAGAACAAGTTTTGGTTTTGTGACAGTAGATGACATGTCGGTAGTATAGGATATTTGTGCAGATTGTAAAATGGAATGGCTTCTTTGACAGCGCGGGTTACGCTTGGTACGCTAGGGGCAGAAACTTTTTAATAACCCCAACCGGAGGAGGCGCCTATGAACGGGACAGTCCGAAGAACGGGGAATCACATTGAGTTCCTCGGCGAAGTAAACGAAAAGATGGCCATGTGTTTATTGGATGCAATATGCAAGGCGCTGAACGAAGGAGTAGATAAAATCATAGTATCAATTTGCTCGGGAGGTGGAGATGGATGGATTGCATTTCAGCTCTATGCGCGTATCTGGAAAATGATGCGGGCAAACGCGCGCCAAGACGGAAAAGCAGTGCCATTATGGACATGCGCTGTCGGAGAAGTTTCATCGGCGGGGATTGTGCTGTTTATGGCAGGAGATCATCGCTGTATGTCGCAAAGCGCAGAGTTGAAATTCCATGAGGGAGTTGTGTCGATGGGGCCCAAAGGGCAGAACGTGCCGGCGCAAGCGATTAAGGATTCTTTAGCGGCAATCAGTAAACAAGAGCATTGTTTATGCGCAGATGTGAATGTGCGTATTCTTATGAGAGGTCTGTTAGGAACAAGTAGGCGAAGAAAGCGCCTATGGAATCCGTATACGCGAGAGCTCGCGGCGATATCCCGACAAATTATTAAAGGAGTGCATTGTTGCGAAAAGAGCCCCGCGGTAATTAAACTCTTAAAGGGGATGACAGACGACGCGGAACGCAGGGGGTACATTTACGCAGGCATCATCGCGCGCCGGAGTGGCCTAGCGGTAAAAGACGTTAATGCGTTAATGCGTCAAAGCGAGCGAATCGACGGCGCACAAGCTTGTGCGCTCGGGTTAGCGCATGAGTGCATTTAACGACAGTGGGGCGGTACATACCGCCCCTTTTTATTTTTTAAAGAGAAGAGGATATACTGAAGATATGATCGACACATACAGAGCCTTTGAAGATCTCGCGGCACATATGCAAGAAGGGCAGGACTATCGAATTGTAACAAAAAAAAGAAATAGCCCGTATCTTATCGCAGGAATTCACGGCGGGCGCATTGAGCCGTTTACTTCAAATATTGCTGAATCAATTGCAGGAGAAGAGTATGACGTGTATCTTTTTGAAGGGATAAGGGAAAAAGATAATGCACAGCTCCACATAACCAGCGCTTATTTTAATGAACCGCAAGCGCTGGATATGGTACGTGTCGCAGAAATTGTAATTGCAATTCATGGAAAGCACGATACAGAAGATGAATTTGTTATGGTTGGTGGGCTTTGTGAAAAACTCGTCCAGCAAATACAAGAGCAGCTAAGGGCAGTAGATATTACGATAAAACCGTTTGACGAGCGAATGCATCCAGAGAGCTTTGAAAATATATGCAATCGGGGTATGTCGGGAGGAGGGGTTGAGCTTGAGATAAGCCGAAAACTTCGCGATGCATTACAAGAAGACGAGGGCCTATATCGCTTATTCATCAATGCGATTCGTCGAGCAATCGCAGGGTATTACAATAACTAAAAAATATGAACATACAGTGGAATGTGGTGATATGGTATTCAAAATTTTTAGCCGTCATAGTAGGTATCGGTATTTTTGTGCTTGGCGCATACATTGGATCGTTCTACCAAAAAAGTCGCACTGCAATGGAAATCGCTGAAGGATTAAAAGGTAAAGTTGCATTGACTGTTGAAAAGAAAGTAGAACAGGTATACGCATTTAATGAAAAAGGAAATATTAAAAATATTGCCTCAGGCGATGTCGAAGAAGATGAATGGGTGTTGATTTATGAAAAGCCGGGAGCACCCGCGTTAACAAAGGAGCTTGTATTTACCACGAGCAGTAGCTGTGTTATTGATGCGCGTGCCGAGTTCTGCAACACAGCAGCATTCGAGCAAGGGCAACGAGTCTGGGTTATGGGGAGTATAAATGGAGAGGGAATAATAAACGTTGAGCGCCTTGAAATGGCAGGAGGGGCGGAGATGTAAGTTGATTACAAAATCATTGACACGATTACAGTATTATTGTAATACTGTACCTAGTACTCAAGAGGCGAGGATAGAAAAGATACACCAAACCCATTGCAAAGGAGTAGAGCCGATGTCGATTCAGGAAGTAAGTCAAAAAACGGAGATCCCGGGGTTCGGGCAGTATGTGCTGGCAATTTTCCTTACACCGATCTATTACGGCTTGAAGGGCAAATGGGGGGCATTCATTGCCACGGCGATTCTCTATCTTATCGCCACTCTTACGATGCCCCTTCTCGGTCTCGGCATCGTCTTCTGGATGGCAGCGGCAGCGCCGGCCACCTGGAGCCTGCGTAATGACATTATGGTGGCGCATGCCCGTCGCACGGGCGAAGAAACCGCCGCCGCAATCGATCGCCAGCAACAACGAGCAGCGCAACAGTAGGCCAGCATGTTCGCGCATCATAGTAGCAGCCCCTCCTTAGGGGCTGTTTTTTAAATTGATAAATAGAGTAATAAAAAAGCCGGCGCTGGTGCGCCGGCAGTTTGGGGAATCCCTTGGGTTAACTCTGGACGAGAAGCCCTTGGGAAAGGGAGAACACCACGCCGTCCTTGTCGAGCAAATGACCCCGAACGTTTCCAGGATATGTTGCAATGACAAAAGGTATCCGTACAGACGGATGCAGATGTGCGTGCGCTTTCTGTACCGCTCGCTGCAGTGCATCGAGTGTAAGCGAGCTCACGTCGTTTGCCAAATAGCGCAGAGCGACGCGATATGTTGCTAACAGCGGATTGGTATGCAAGATGGATGGGAGCAGAATAACGGCCCTGCGATCATCGTCCTGTTCCCGTTTCCGGACTTCTTCGAGGATGGCCGAGGGCAGAACGGTTTTCGGTATACCACGGACAATTGCAATCTTCATGTGATGCCTCCTGAAAAAAATGAAACAGCTGTCTATATTCTGCTATACAAGTTAGATATTGTCAAATAAAATAAAGTATGCTAGTATATATCCACAAATACGGCAAAGAGGCCGTTTTTAGTTCTGAAAAGATTGAAAACTTGTTGGTTTGAATGAAGTACAAGGCGCCGACGAGATTGCGACTGAGATGTAGATAAGCTACTTCGAGGAAGCGATCGAGGAAGGCAACATAGTAATTCGTCAAACCTAAAAGTTTTAAAACTATGAGCAACGGGAACGTAATAATCAGATTCAACGAAGTATCCTTTGGATACAAGCATACAAAGCCCCTCTTAGAAGAGGCTGATTTTTCTATCCGAGAAGGCGCAAAGGTAACCATCATGGGACAAAATGGTGCAGGTAAGAGCACGCTATTTAAATTATTGCTCGGCGAGTTAAAGCCGCTCGATGGTTCGATTGCTATCGAAAAAGGTTCTACTATTGCAATTGCACGCCAAGTCTTAACGCGCGAACAGCTAGAGCTTACGGTGAAGGATTTCTTCGAGAGTATGTTCGATAAGAAAGTATACGACATTGATCCGAAGATAGCCGCGGTATTGGAAATCGTCAATGTAAAAGCGCCGCTTGAGCGACAGATGAAAACATTCTCCGGAGGACAGCAAGCCCGATTATTACTTGCCTCAGCGCTTATTCAGGAGCCAGATATTTTATTACTTGATGAACCTACGAACAATTTAGATAAAGCAGGTATTGCGCATTTAACCGACTATCTTAAAGCATATGATAAAACCTGTATCGTTATTTCGCATGATGCGGAATTCTTAAATGCATTTACACATGGCGTATTGTATCTCGATATATTTACCCGAAAAGTTGAACAGTATACCGGAGACTATTATAAGGTGATGGAAGAAATTAAACTGCGCTTAGAACGAGAGCGCAGTAAGAATGCGCGTCTTGAAAAGGATATTATTAACCGCAAAGAGCAGGCAAACTTTTTCGCACAGAAGGGAGGTAAGTTGCGCAACATCGCCGCAACAATGCGAGAAAAAATCGAAGAGCTTGAGGAGGACAAAGTGGATGTTCGCCGTGACGACAAAACGATTCCAAGCTTCACGCTTGAGAATCAGGATATTTCACATCCAGCAGTACGTTTCGAATCGGTTGGTATTGTGAAAGATCACAAGAAAATTGAAAAGAAATTCGATTTAATTTTGCGTAAGAAAATGCACTTGTTAATTGCCGGTCCAAACGGTATCGGCAAGAGCACACTTTTGGAATCGCTCTACAACGGCACAGCCAAGGGCGCTAAAATAGAAAGCGGAACGATTGTGGGATATTATCGTCAAGATTTTTCAACACTCGATTTTGATGCAACCGTATACGATGTGTTAAAGGAAGTTGCGATAGAAGCAACCGATCAAGATGTGCGCGGAGCTGCAGCACGATTCTTAATCACTGCAGACTTGCTTGGCTCAAAAGTAGAAAGCCTATCCGAAGGACAGAAAGGGCTATTGTCATTTGCTCGCTTTATGTTGCAAAAGCCAGGGCTCTTGATCCTCGATGAGCCTACCAACCATATCAATTTCCGTCACTTGCCAATCATCGCAAAGGCGCTCGATAAGTATGAAGGAGCGATGATTATCGTAAGCCATATGCCAGAGTTTATTAAACAGATTCGTATTGACGAAGAGCTTGACCTAGGGAAGATGGAGTGAGCTGGACGAATGTGTGGAACAATTGCATAAAAAGGGGTATAATACGAGTAATAGTCGCTAACTAATACTCGTATTATTTTTTATGAAAAACATAAAACAAACGATAGCGTTGGTGTTTGCGGTTGCAATAGTGCTCGTGCCAGCAATGGCACAGGGGGCAGAGCTTAAGGCAGTGCGTGATTACACCTTACAAAAAGGTGATGCAGTTGCGAGCGATCTTTACGTCGCCGCACAGACGAATGTAGTAGCAGGGGAGGTGTCAGGAGATTTAGCCGCAGCGGGTGCAAATATGTTACTCACAGGAAGTGTTGAGGGAGATTTGTTTGCAGCAGGAGGAACAGTTGAGTTGTTAGGAGTGGTCGGAGACGATGTTCGTGTAGTTGGCGGAACAATCACAATTGGGAATGCCGTTGGAGGAGATGTGGTTGCCGCAGGAGGTGTACTCCATATTATTTCTGGTGCAACAGTTGCGGGAGATGTTATTGTCGCTGGTGGACAAGTAATTATCGATGGCACAGTACAAGGGAGTGTAAAGGTTGCAGCCGGAGAAGTAACGATCAATGGAACCGTTGGTAAAGACGTTTCTGTTCGATCAGATAAACAATTTTCAATAGGAAGAAGCGCAAAGATTGATGGCAATCTTTGGTATAAAGCAGCCGACGCCGTAATCGTCGCTGAAGGCGCTGTCATTCAAGGAGAAACAAAGTTTGAAAAAGTAGAGCGACCAACACGCGTAGACAAACGAGCTGGAGCTGCAATGGTGGCGATGGTTGGAGCGGTAGCATTGTTAAAGTTAATCGCCGCTATGCTTATCGCGGTACTGGGAGTTACATTGTTCCGTAAAGGTATTCAGTCACTTACAAAAACAGTCGCGGATAATTTCGGTAAAGAAATGGTTCGTGGATTTGTGGTATTGATTGTTTGCCCCGCAGCAATCATTCTCGCATTTATGAGTATTATTGGGATCGGTCTTGGTATCGCAGGAATACTGTTATACACATTACTGATCATGGCAGCAAAGGTGCTCGCAGGCATTATTGTTGGAACGGTATTAGTGAAGATGATTAAGAAAGCGAGTGCATACGAAGTGAACTGGCAAAATGCGGTAATCGGTGTGTTCGTGTTTCAAGTAGTTGGAATGATTCCAATCGTAGGTTGGTTGTTCGCCTTCTTGCTCCTCATCGCATCACTCGGAAGTATTTCTATGATGCTGTATCAAAAGGTGTGGTTGAAGCGATAATAGTAAGAACAAAAAACGTCTGCATGGTGCAGGCGTTTTTATTGTCTTATATAATTGAATACGATACGATGCATATATAAAAATGGCTACACAAAGAAAAGTAATAATTGGAGGGGGGGTATGTGGCGCGCTTATGATATGCGGGTTTATATTTATGTACACGGCACGTTTAGAGGAGAGCAACAAGGAAAAGTCGGTTGGCGCTATTAAAGAAGAGAAAAACAGTCAGCAGCAAATACTCGTACAGGAAGAGGTGGGCAAAGGAAATACCAGTGACGAAAGCAGAAAAAAGGATACGCAAGAAGAAGTAGACTCAATTAGCAGTCCTAGTGGTTTTACATGTGAAATTTCCAGCCGATGCGACATAAATCGGCTATCTTCGATTTTTGGAGTAGCAGCAAAAACAGAGGCCTTAGCCCACGGGGCAAACATCGTCTATCTTCTTCCTGAAGGCACACAAAAAGCCGAGCAGGGACTCCTTATGTTTCCTGGAACAAACGGTATTGCGTGTCAGTTTGCACTAAAGGCACAGCCCATAATAGAAAAGGCGCTTTCCGAAGGAATTGCCGTTATTTTATTTCAGGCGGAATGCCCGTATTGCAGCAAGAGGCAGTTTAGGCTTGAAAAAAGCGGGAATGTGGATATAGAAATGGTGCAAGATGCAAGAAGCTGGGCGATGCGTAATCTCGGAGTAAAGGGTTTTGTTGTGTATGGCTTTTCCGAAGGGGCAGTTTTTTCAATGCTTGTTAACGACATGGTACAAGACATACGAGGGGTGGTTGTTGATGCGGGGTTTCATCCATCGCAACTAAAAAAAGATGATGGGTCGGGCACGTGTACGACAAACTTCGTGAGTAGCGAGACTGTAAACATTGCAATAAAAAGCCCTGCGCGAATTCTGCTTAATTGTGGAGAAAGAGATTCAATATGCAACAAGGCTCAGCCAAAATTATATGAGCAAATAAAAAATACGAATCAAGTACGATTAAACATTTTCAAAAATAATCCGGCAACATCCATAGATGAGAGCACGCATAGTCCGCATCTCGATAGTAAAACAATAGAAGAGATATTTAGTTGGGCGTATTCGTTGTAACGAATGTCTGAATGCTTACGCTTGAGAAAAAATGGTATTGAATATTTATAAACCCCTAGGATGGACGCCATTACAGGCGCTCGATGCATTGCGCAAAGTGCGTCCAGAATTACAGGACGCAAAGATGACATATGCAGGGCGACTTGATCCCATGGCAGAAGGCGTATTAGTGGTACTTGTAGGGGAGGCGGTGCATACAAAAGAAGAATATACAAAACTCGATAAAACATACGAGGCTGATATTATGTTCGGTATTGGAACAGATACGCACGATCTTTTAGGTATGCCGACGATACGCGCAGCCCAAAAGATTACAAATGAGCAACTAGAAGAAGCGATCAAAAATATGCATGGTGAAAAAGAATATGCGTTTCCGATATACTCGTCAAAACCGGTAGAAGGTAAACCATTATTTCAATGGGCGCGCGAAAATAGAATGCATGAAATAAAAACCCCAACGCGATTAATGTGTGTACAATCGATGCGCGTGATAGAGCGAAGAAGTGTAACGGGGTTAGCGCTACAAGATGTGATTAAAAAAAATATTGGAAACGTAGCAGGAGATTTTAGACAAGAAGCAATAGTAGCTCAATGGAATGCTTTGTTGGGTGAAAAAGAAAAGGAAATATTCGACGTTGTACGCGTAACGGTGCAATGCGGGAGTGGAACATATATCCGCACGCTTGCACATACAATAGGAAGACAGTTGGGCGCAGACGCGATACTCGCCCGATTAGTGCGAACAAGCGTAGGGCCATATGCAATTGGCGATAGTCTGCGGTTTGACAATAAGAAGCAAGTGGAAGACACTAATGACAGCAAATAAATTCGAAAAGACGAGGAGGGAACATGCCCCACTGTATGCTATGTGGCAAGCCGTATCTGTTCAGAGGAAAAATGAAGCCGCTGTCCGATAGGGACAGAAAAGGCAATGAGATCATGGCCTGTGTAAGTTGTTTTGATAAGGTACAGATCGGAACATGTGTTGTGCAGGAGAAAGAGGAAAAGGAAAGTGATTGGCGGGGAAGTGGATAACAGAGCCGCGGGCGTATGCCCGCGGATTTTATTTATATGGACAAACATATATAATAAAAGTATGAAGATCGTGATAAAAATTGGGAGCGCGGTACTTGTGAAGAAAGAAGGCGGGGTAATAGACCGACGCACTATCGCATCTATCGTGGAGCAGGTAAACGAACTAATTAGCCGCGGACACTCGGTTGCGTTGGTATCTTCGGGGGCAGTGGCAAGTTGTCCAACTACGACGTTTTCTAAAAGCCTTCGTGCGGCAATTGGGCAGCCAAAGTTGATGCAACTGTATGGGAGTTACTGTAATAAATTTGGACGCGAAGTATGTCAGCTACTCTATACACATGAAGATCTGAGCGGCGAGCGCAGTACGTATACGAAAAAGGTACTCTTAGAAGCCATGAAGAACGGAATCATTCCCGTAATTAACGCAAATGACAGCGTGAGTGGGGAAGAGCTGGATGCAATAAAAGAATATGCAGATAATGACATCCTTGCGGCACGTGTTGCAACGATGATTGCAGCTGATCAGCTATACCTTCTTATTAGAGAAAAAGGCTTGATTAATTACGACACGGGTGAGGTTATTCATGCGGTGGATGATATACAAAAGGCATCTCAGCTTGTGCGGGGGAAAAGCGCTGTGGGAAGTGGGGGGATGCAAAGTAAGCTGACGGTTGCTGATATGGTATGTAAAAAGGGGGTTGGCGTATGGCTTGTGCCTGGCAAAAAGCGCAACGCGATCATTGATGCAATAGATGGAAAAGAAATAGGAACGACGTTTAAGGTAAAAAGAAAGAGGCAATAGAAAAGCCTCTTTTTTGGTAGATATAGAACAGATGTAGAACATACGATAATGAACGTGTATATAGCGTAGTGAATGTATGTAGAACAAAAGTAGAACGGATAAGCCTAAGAAGGGAGCTGGAGAATGTATAGTGGGGATAATACCGGATATGTGGATGCTCTGCTTTCGTGGTGCGCTCGAAATTCGTAAAAACGCATTGGCTCCATAAGCTTCAACTGATTGTCATTCCCGCGCAGGCGGGAATCTAGGAAATCGCCAGATTCTCCTTAGAGTCTGTTCTTACTCATAAGCCCTCTAGGATTGGGAGGGCGTACTCGGAAGAATTCTGGATTCCCGCCGCAGTTTACTCTGATCCGCCGGTTGGCGGACGAAGGGTGGGAATGACACAAATAGAGATCCGTACAGTATGCGTAATATTGATACGTGAGGATGGTATATTTAAGTAATCGACAAAAGCCGAGAGGGCTACCGCTTAAGGATGTGGAATAAATTTTTGTTTGGAAAATATATGTAACAAAAGAGAAGTTAAAAAATGAAAAATGCAGTACTGTACGAGTTGTTTGCTATATTACATAGTGAATATACGTGATATACTTTAGATATATGAAGAAGTTATTTTTTATTGGAGTTGGCGGAGTAATGGTAAGCGCAGCAGCGTTTGGTTTGTCGCAAACAAATAACGCACTCATCAATCCAACTGCAACTTCTACACCGTCTTCACGCGAAGAAGCATTGTTAAAAAAAGAAGAGCCAATAATAAAAAGAATGGCAACGCCAAAAATTATGAAGGCGGTATATTTAACTGCGCCTTCCGGTGGCCGCGAAGATAAAGTGCAGGCGGTTATCAATATGAAAAAAGATGGGCTCAACGCAGTTGTGATAGATGTCAAAGATTCGTTTGGCATGGTGGCATATGACTCGCAACTGGAAATTGTTAAACAGTATAAGTTGCGTCAAAAATTTATCAAAGATCTCGCGGGCTTAGTACAGAGATTTCACGACGAAGAGATTTACGTCATCGCGCGCGTCGCAGTATTCCAAGACAGTGCTTTTGCAGAAGCACGTCCCGACCTTGCGGTGCAAGACGTGGCAAAGCTACGTGCTGCAGGTGGTGTGATATCGGGGAAGACCCTTTGGCGTGATAATAAAAAACTCGCATGGGTTGACCCATCATCAACAGAGGTGCACGAATATGTTGTAGCGCTATCAAAAGATGTTTTGAGTTACGGGTTTGATGAAGTGAATTACGATTACATTCGATTTCCGTCTGATGGATCGTTATCAAATATAGGCTATCCCATTACACCCGTAGACGCGTCAAAGACAGAGGCAATAAAAAAGTTCATGCGCTATCTGCGTGAACAAACAAAGGGAACTATCATTTCGGCAGACTTGTTTGGCTTTACGATGATTAAGGCGGAGGATATTGGAATCGGACAAATTGTAGAAGATGCGTACGCGAATTTCGATTACATCGCTCCAATGGTGTACCCATCACACTACCCAAACGGATTCATGGGATATAAAAAGCCAGCAGCGTGGCCCTATGAAATCGTTGCGGATTCAATGCAAAAAGGACAGCAACGATTAGATATATATCGAACGACCGCATCAACGACTGCACAACTAAGACCATGGTTGCAAGACTTTGACCTTGGCGCGGATTATGACAGCGTAATGATTGGTAAACAGATTAAAGCAACGGAAGATGTATTGGGCGAGAACTACGCTGGGTATATGTTATGGAACCCATCAAGCAACTACACAAGGGGAGGTGTACAATGAAAAAAAGTTATCCCCATACACGCACATATATAAGAGTGATATACTTATAAAAGTAATAAACGTAAACAAAATACCTGTCTATGTCCCATAAAAAAGGTGTACCATTGTTTAATATATTCGCACTAGTCGGATTAATGATCGGAAGTGTTCTTTTGGGTACCGCACCCGTGTATGCAGCAAACGGTTCAGGGACAAATTCCGTCACGCCGACAAGTACGGATGTTTCATCGACAGGGAATACGTTTACGTTTACTTCTACAGCCGCAGAAACAATGGACTCAGGCGGTATTTCTATTGCTGTGCCGGCAGGATGGTCAGCACCACAAGAAAATATCGGAACGGCGGGATATATCACAGCAACGTCACCCTCTGGTATCGTGGGCGATGTAGTAACAACTGCCGACTCGGCAACGGGCTGGCAAGAGGATGATTTCGATGCATGCAGCACGTTGTCTGCTACCGCGGGAACAGTAAAGGAGGGTACTGCATCAATCCAATGTATTAATACGCAGGCAAACGGTCCAGATGATGGGGATTCCTTTAGCTATCGTTTTGCGAATGCCGATTGGTCTGGGTATACAAAACTAGGAGTATGGCTCCGTTCATCGGTTGCAATATCGTCGGCAATGAACTATATCCAGGTGGCATACGTTGATGGTACAACGGGTACCGACCTTGGTGATGGTGCGGCAGAAGAGACGTTCAATGTGCAATCATTAGCAGCGAATACCTGGACATACTTCACCTTTGACCTTACGGCCGCCCGATCTTCAATAAATGGAGTGGGTATTATTTGTAAAGGAAGCGGATGCGATTCGCGAACGATTTTTGTTGATTATGTTTTACTTGGTCCGGGATCGCCAACAATTTCAGGCGCGGGACCGTGGACGGTTAACGTGCCCTTTTTGACGATGCCATCGGCAGGAACGGCAACAATAACATACGGAAGTGGAGGTGGTACGAGCGGAGTCACTGCGCCGAGTACGGCAGGTGACTATACATTTACGACGCAATCGCGTTTTGACGCTGGAGGAACGCTGACAAGCATTGGGTTATCGCCGGTCATACAGGTACGCAATCCAGTGCCGACAACGACGGGCATATCGCCGAGCTCTAAAACAGTAGGGGATGCGCAATTCACGATGACGGTCAATGGAACAAATTTTGTTTCCGCATCAGTCGTGCGTCTTAATGGATCGGACCGAACGACAGTTTTTGCCAGCTCGACGCAGCTAACTGCAACGATTCCAGCAAGCGATATGACAGCGCCGACTACTACGGCACAAATTACCGTATTCAATCCAACACCAGGGGGAGGCGTGAGCAATGCACAAACCTTTACGGTAAACAAGGCAAATATAACTATTACATTAGGATCTTCGCTTAATCCGTCTACGTATGGAGACTCAGTAACCTTCACCGCCACAACAACAAGCAGCGTAAGCACCCCCACTGGCACAGTCACATTTTTCAACGGCGCAACGCCGCTCGCAACAAGTACATTGACTGGTGGTGTTGCGACATTAGCAACGAGCACGCTTTCGATAGCAACGCATTCCATTACGGCCGTATATAACGGTGACACTAATTTCAACGCCAGCACCTCAGCTACAGTCTTGCAAACAGTCAACAAAGCGAACATTACGATTACGCTTGACTCATCGCTAAATCCATCTACCTACGGCGATTTAGTTACGTTCACCGCCACGACAACAAGTGGCGTAGGCACGCCAAGCGGAACGGTCACGTTTAAAAACGGGGGTGTTGCATTTGCAACAAGCACGCTGACTGATGGAGTAGCTACCGTTGCAACGAGTACACTCACTGTTGGTGCGCATTCCATTACCGCTACATACAACGGCGACGCTACATTCAATGCAAGCACTTCCGCTGCGGTATCACAGACAGTCAACAAAGCGAATATTACTATTACATTAGGGTCTTCGCTTAACCCGTCCACCTACGGCGACTTGGTCACGTTTACAGCGACGACTACAAGTGGAGCAGGAACGCCAAGCGGAACAGTAACGTTTAAAGATGGGGTTACAAACTTAGCAACAAGTACGCTAACTGGTGGCGTTGCAACGTTTGCAGTAAGTGCATTGACTGTTGGTGCACACTCAATTACCGCCGTATATAACGGTGACACTAATTTCAACGCCAGCACCTCAGCTACAGTTTCACAAACAGTCAACAAAGCGAATATTACAATTACGTTGGCGTCGTCATTGAATCCATCAACGTACGGCGATTCAGTTACGTTTACTGCAACAACCACTGCGACAGCAGGAACCCCATCGGGAACAGTTACATTCTTCGATGGTGCAACACCGCTCGCAACAAGTACCTTAACGGGTGGCGTTGCGACACTTGCAACATCGTCGTTAAATGTTGCGACCCATTCAATAACGGCTGTATACAACGGCGACACTAACTTTAACGCCAGCACTTCAGCCGCAGTATCGCAGACGGTTAACAAGGCAAACATTACAATTACACTGGGCTCATCGTTGAACCCTTCTACGTATGGAAATCTGGTGACGTTTACCGCTACCACGACAAGCTCCGTTAGTACGCCGACTGGCACAGCAACATTCTTCGATGGTGCAACACCGCTCGCAACAAGTACCTTAACGGGTGGCGTTGCAACGTTTGCAACAAGTGTGCTTACCATAGGCGCACACTCAATCATCGCAGTATACAACGGCGATACAAATTTCAATGCAAGTACCTCCGCTGCAGTTTCACAGACAGTCAACAAAGCAAATATAACTATTACATTAGGGTCTTCGCTTAACCCGTCCACCTACGGCGATTCCGTAACCTTCATCGCTACTACTACAAGTGGCGTAGGTACGCCATCAGGAACCGTCACATTTTTCAACGGCGCAACGCCCCTTGCAACAAGCACGCTATCTTCTGGAGTAGCAACGTTCTTAACCGATGCGTTAACTGTCGGCGCACACTCGATCACCGCAACATACAACGGTGACGCTACATTCAATGCAAGTACCTCCGCTGCAGTTTCACAGACAGTCAACAAAGCAAATATTACAATTACGTTGGCGTCGTCATTGAATCCATCAACGTACGGCGATTCAGTTACGTTTACTGCAACAACCACTGCGACAGCAGGAACCCCCTCCGGAACGGTGACGTTTAAAAACGGTGGCGTTGCATTTGCAACGAGCACGTTAACTGGCGGAGTAGCTATAGTTGCAACGAGTACCCTCACTGTCGGCGCACACTCGATCACCGCAACATACAACGGTGATACCAACTTCAATGTCAGTACCTCAGCTGCAGTAGCGCAGACGGTCAACAAAGCAGATATTACAATCACGCTCGACTCATCACTAAATCCATCTACCTACGGAGACGCCGTTACCTTCACCGCAACCACGACAAGTAGTGTTGGCACACCATCCGGAACGGTAACATTCTTCAACGGTGCAACTCCGCTTGCGACAAGCACGTTAACCGGTGGCGTTGCGACACTTGCAACCTCTTCGTTGACTGTTGGAGTGCATTCAATAACGGCTGTATACAACGGAGACGCCAACTTCAACGCTAGCACTTCCGCTGCAGTTGCGCAGACGGTAAACAAGGCAAATATAACGATCACATTAGGCTCTTCACTAAATCCATCCACATATGGTGATTCAGTAACCTTTACCGCAACCACGACCGCACTATTTGGAACGCCAAGTGGAACAGTAACATTCTTTGATGGCGTAGTGTCATTGGGAGATGGAACACTTTCAGGAGGAGTAGCGACACTCGCAACATCTTCATTGGCTGTCGGAGCACACTCCATCACCGCTACATACAACGGCGACACTAACTTCAACGCCAGTACCTCCGCTGCAGTTTCACAGACAGTAAACAAGGCGAATATTACAATCACGTTAGCTTCATCGCTAAACCCGTCGACATACGGTGACTTAGTAACATTCACCGCAACGACCACAAGCGGATTGGGTACACCATCGGGAACAGTTACCTTTAAAAACGGTGGCGTTGCATTTGCAACGAGCACATTGACCGGAGGTGTTGCTACCGTTGCAACGAGTACACTCACTGTTGGTGCGCATTCCATTACCGCTACATACAACGGCGACGATATGTTCAATGCAAGCACTTCGGCTGCGGTTTTGCAGACGGTTAACAAAGCAGATATTACAATCACGCTCGATTCATCACTAAATCCGTCCACCTACGGCGACTTGGTCACGTTTACCGCTACGACTACAAGCGGAGCAGGAACGCCAAGCGGAACAGTAACGTTTAAAGATGGAGTTACAAACTTAGCAACAAGTACGCTAACTGGTGGCGTTGCAACGTTTGCAACAAGTGCATTGACTGTCGGCGCACACTCAATCACCGCAGTATACAACGGTGATACCAATTTCAATGCAAGCACGTCTGCTGCAGTAGTACAGGTGGTGAATAAGATGGATATTACAATCACGCTCGGCTCTTCATTAAATCCATCTACCTATAGCGATTCAGTCACGTTCACCGCAACGACAACAGCACTTTCAGGGACACCAAGCGGAACCGTCACATTTTTCAACGGTGCAACACCGCTCGCAACCAGTACAATGACTGGGGGAGTTGCAACCTTTGTAACCAGTACATTATCAGCGACCACTCACTCCATCACCGCAACATATAATGGCGACACCAACTTCAACGCCAGTACGTCAGCCGCGGTTTCACAGGTAGTAAACAAAGCGAACATTACGATTATAATGGGTTCATCGTTGAACCCGTCCACGTACGGCGATTCCGTAACATTTACTGCGACGACAACGAGTGGAGTAGACACGCCATCCGGGACAGTGACATTCTTTAATGAAACAACGCCACTCGCAACCAGCACGTTAACTGGGGGAGTTGCGACGTTTGCAACAGATGTATTACTAGTAGGAACTCACTCCATTACTGCTGTATATAACGGTGACGCTAACTTCAACGCCAGTACCTCAGCCGCGGTTTCACAGGTAGTAAACAAGAAGTCGGTCACAATCACATTAGGCTCATCTTTAAATCCATCTGCGTATGGTGACTTAGTAACCTTCACTGCAACAACAACAGCACTCTCGGGAACTCCAACGGGCGATGTCACATTCTTCAACGGCGCAACACCGCTTGCAACCAGTACAATAGCTGGCGGAGTGGCGACGTTTGCAACCTCTTCGTTAGCGGTGGGAGTGCACTCAATCACGGCCGTATATAACGGAGACACCAATTTCAACGCCAGCACTTCTGCTGCAGTCTTGCAGACAGTAAATAAAGCGAACATTACAATTACGTTGGCGTCATCGCTGAACCCATCTACCTACGGCGATTTAGTTACGTTCACCGCCATGACAACAAGTGGCGTAGGTACGCCAAGCGGAACGGTCACGTTTAAAAACGGGGGTGTTGCATTTGCAACGAGCACACTGACTGATGGAGTAGCGACACTCGCAACAAGCACGCTTTCTATAGCAACACATTCCATAACTGCAACATACAACGGAGATACCAACTTCAACGCCAGTACATCGGCTGCGGTTTTGCAAACGGTTAACAAAGCAAATATTACAATCACACTTGACTCATCATTAAATCCGTCCACGTACGGCGATTTAGTAACCTTCACCGCCACCACGACGAGCGGAGTTGGAACACCAAGCGGAACAGTGACGTTTAAAGATGGAGTTACAAACTTAGCAACAAGCACCTTAACAGGTGGCATTGCGACATTTGCAACCGATGCATTAGCTGTTGGCGCACACTCAATCACTGCCGTATATAACGGTGACGCCAACTTCAACGCAAGTACCTCCGCCACAGTTTCACAGGTGGTAAATAATCCTACTCCTATAATTACACTGCTTTCTCCAAATACTATTGAGGAGGGAAGTGCTACGACTTCATTGACGATTAGCGGGAGTCGATTTGCAAGCGATGCAACCGTTACGTTTGATGGAACACCCCTAACAATAGATACGCAGTCATCGACTACTATTAATACCACGATCCCGGCATCACTAGTAACCGCATTTGGAACTTCGACCGTTGCGGTTATCAACCCAGTTCCAGGAGGAGGTACGGCGACATCTTCATTTATCATCACGCGTGGAGCAGCAAAGTTTGTATTTAATGGGCATCCATATAGCGGAACTGTTGATGCGCCAATTACAATAACGATACAGGCACAGCGAGAGAACGGAACCGTGGTAACAAATTATCAAAACGACGTAACGCTCAACGTGAGCGGATCGGCATTGCCAGAAAGTGTATTAATTAACATCATCAACGGAGTAGGAACGACGACGATATCGAATACCGTTGCGGAAATAGTCACCCTTACATTAGCAGACACACAAAGCACAGGCCTTGATGTGACTGCGACAACGTCGGCAACATTTGGCCACGGTGCAATAACGCAATTCACGCTTGCGGGGCCGGCAACGCTTAATGTAGGAGATCGCGCAGAATTTACAACGACGCGAAAGGATCAGTACGGTAATCCAGTGACCAGTGGGCCAGATACCACGGTATATTTCTACACAACATCGACTTCATCATCGGCAGTATTTTATGACGCCGCGACAAATGGAAATACAATAACCTCTGCAATTATTGGATCGGGAGCGAGCACGACGATGGCTTGGTATTATGATGAAGACCCAGGTGTCTATACAATCACAGCCTCAGATAACGGGGCAGCACCTGATGGCGATACGGGAATTAACGACGCAACAAGCACGCTTACAGTAAATGCAGTAGCAACCCGCTTTGTAATTATTGATCCAACTGATGGCACAGTAGATGCGCCAATTACCGTTGTTGTGCAGGCACAGGATAACTTAGGTCGCCTGATAACCGACTATCAAAACGATGTTACGCTCATTGCATCGAGCACGGGTGGATTAGTAAATGCAACAAGCACCTTAGTAGGTATTGTTAATGGTTCGGGAACGACGACTATTTCAAATACAGTAGCCGAGACGGTATTCCTCTCACTTGCAGATTCTCAAGGCACGGGGCTGAACGTTGCATCTTCAACGCAAGATGTGGTCTTTGCTCCAGGTGAGGTTACACAATTCTCATTGACACATAGTGGTGACATGGAACAGAACACGCGCAAGGAATTTGTCGCGGGAAGAAAGGATCAGTACGGAAATTTTGTAAGCGCAAGCACAACACAAGCGTATCTCTATGCGAGCCCGACAAGCACGGCAAAGTTTTATGACGCTGATGCAGGTGGAAATGAAATAACTGCGATCACATTAACACCGGGCAATGCAACGACCAGCTTCTGGCTTTACAGCAACACGCCAGCAACAACGACCGTAACGGTGTCTGATAATGCGACTACGCCAGATGGAGATACAAATATAAACGATGCAGTAAACGAAATCCTGGTAACACCAATCGCAGTACGATTTGAAATTGTTGATCCGACTGATGGTACCGTAGATGCGCCAATTACGGTGACAGTACGTGCGCTAGATGAATTTGGGCAAGTAGTCCCGAGTTTCACTGAAGACGTAACGCTATTGGTAACAGGCAGTGCAGTGGCAAATCCAGTACTTGTAGATCTTGAAAACGGCGTTGGCACGACACAAGTAAGTGATACCGTTGCGGAAACAGTCACGCTTACCTTATCAGACACGCAAAGCACAGGCTTAGTAGCAACATCGACACAGAATGTAGTATTTGCAGTAGGTGCATTTGCAAAGTTAAATCTGAACAACGTGGTCAATGCGACGGCTGGAGATCTGGTTGCATACACGGTTACGCGAACCGATCAATATGACAACCAAATAACCAGCGGTTCAATAACTGTTAATCTTTCGGCGACCCCGACAACGACCCCAGGGACATTTTACAGTAGTAACGCAACTTCAAGTTCGGTAATTACGTCAGTCGCGATTGACTCGGGGAATGCCGTGGGCCAATTCTGGTACTACAACGAAGTTGCTGATTCATATCAGGTAACTGCGCAAACAGGAGCTGTAATTGGGTATGACGATATTGTCATTAACGCAGCGGCAATCGCAAAGTTTACGATCAACGATCGTACTAGTATGAATCCAGCGAGCCGTGTGCAATACACCGTAGTGCGTAAGGATCAATTTAATAATTTAGTAACTACGGGCGATACGACGGCATATTTGTATGCCGATCCCGCTGGAGTAGGAACGTCATTCTACGATGCCGCAACCAATGGCAACGTAGTGACGAGTGTGGCAATTGGCAGTGGGCAGTCATCACAGAATGCATGGTACTACGAAGAGACGAGTGGAGCACATACGATTACTGCATCGGATAACGCTACAGCGCCCGATGGCGCTGTAGGGGTTCTCGATGCATCCGATGTACTATCGGTGCAAACGGCAACGGGTACGCGATTTGTATTTAATCCGGATCCTGATCCGCTAACAATCACAGCGGGGAATTCTTCATTAGTAACAATTCAAGTACAGGATGACTTTGGCAACATTGATACAAATTATCAAAATGATATAACACTGGTCACGGGAGTGACGTCAGTGAGTGGTACTGGACTAACCAACGGCCAGGCGCTAATTGATATCGTAAATGGTGAAGGAACGATCACATTAACGGACACAGTAGCGGAAACGGTTAATATGGCACTGTCCGACTCACAAGGAACGGGGTTGGTGGTGACGGATACGGCTTCGCTTGTATGGACTGCGGGAGCGGTGACTCAATTTACTATCACTGATCAGGCAAGTATCGTCGCAGGAACGAGCACACCATATACGGTAACCAGAAAAGATCAGTATGGTAATACCGTAACATCAGGAAGTAACCTTGTATATCTCTACAGTAATTCAACGGGTGCAAGCGCACGATTCCAAGCAACCGAAACAGGCACGAGCTCTATTTCATTTGTAACGCTTGCGAATGGATTTGCCTCAACTACGTTCTGGTACTATGACGAAGACGCAGGTACATGGGACATTACCGCATCAGATAATGCAACGACGGCTGACGGAGCGACGGGAATTGCTGATGCATCGGATTCACTCATAGTAACCGCAGCACCAGTTGTGGCAGACCGGTATATTATACTTGATCCACCAGACGCAGGATTGAATGAAAATATAGTTGTGATTATTCAGGCGCAGGACGCTGATGGTGGTTTGGATACGACGGTGCAAGAAGATGTATACCTCGCGTTTAGTACATCATCAATTACTTCGTCGCCAATGAAGCTAGATGGGCGTGCGCTTGTGAGTGTAGTAGATGGTATTGGAACTGTAACGATTTCTGACAGCGTTGCCGAGACGGTGCAATTGTCATTAGAGCGCTTAACTGGATCAACCTCAACGCTTGCGATAACCTCGACACAGGATGTTATGTTCTTTGTGCGACAAGTAGCGGTTGGGGGTGGTGGTGGTGGCGGTAGTGTATATGTCGCCCCGACAGTAACCTTTAGCGGGAGAGCATACCCTGGCGCAAGCGTTTCACTCTTTGCTCGTATCGGTGGCCAAGATATCCCATTGGAACGTAATATAGAGGTGCGGGCAGACGGCACGTTCACGATTGACTTCTCAGGAGCATTGCGCGGACTGGAATCGTTCGGGCTGGCAATTCTTGACAAGGACGGAAACGTTGCGCAGATAAAGACGTATACGATGGATAAGATAACAAGGGCAACCGAGCAGAAGAACCTGTATATTGCGCCAACGGCAGGCTTAATACAACGAACAGTAGCTATTGGTAATAACGCAGGTATTGCTGGTTCTGCCGCGCCAGGAAGCGTGATTCGAGCAGAAGTCGATGGGCAACCAGTTGCCGCGCAAGCACAAGTGGGCAATGATGGGACGTATCGATTACTAGTAAACACAAACGGTCTTGCATACGGTGGTCACATTATCCGCATGAAGCAAGTGGATAAGGATGGTATCGAAAGCGACTGGTCTCCATCAAAAGTATTTATGGTGTCGCGTGCACTCGTAACACAAGCAGACCTTAACAATAATGGTGGCATTGATATTGGTGATTGGAGTATTTTCCTAACGCGATTCGCATCAACTGATACTGAAGCACGAAAACAGGTTGATCTTAATAATGATGGAAAGGTAGACATCTCAGACTTCAGTGTCTTTATTCGATCGGTAGTAAATAGATAATGCAGAGAAGTGACGCATATGGTATACTATAATAAAAGATCATTAATATGAATCGAGTTATGAAATATAAATTTGCACTTTTAGTTGCGAGCATAGCATTTCTATTTACAACAATACAGGCTGCATCTGCAGCAACATTGCAGTTGAGCACAACAAAAGATACGTTTGTAATCGGGGATCAGTTTACCGTAAGTGTATTAACGGACAGTGAAGGAGTTGGAGTGAATGCCGCACAAGGAACCGTACAAATTTCAAAGGATGTTCTCGAGATTGTGAGTGTTGATAAAACAGGGTCTGTATTTAATTTTTGGCTTACCGAACCGACATTTTCGAATGATTCGGGGCAAGTGAGTTTTCTTGGGGGTTCAACGAGCGGATTTTCCGGACGATCATTACAAATCATTAAGATCACATACAAAGTGAAGGGGAGCGGTAAAACCGACATCGTCTTTACCGATGGGGCAGTAACTGCAAGTGACGGAAGTGGAACGAACGTGCTCTCTTCGATGAGGGGGTTGTCAATTACAAGCGTTCCATCGACAGAACTGGAGACAATAGCACCTAAGCCAGTACAGATTGTGCGTCCTGCTGAGCCAGCAGCACGCGTACCGGCAAAGCCAGAAATACAAGTAGCAGGGTATCGCGACCCAGAAGCGTGGTACAACTTTGCAACTCGATTTTCTGCATCATGGCAGTTGTCTAACGATATCACAGCTATCGCAACCGAAGTAAATAAAGATCCAACATTTATTCCTACCGAATCGGAAGGATTATTCGATAATAAAATTTTCCAACCGCTTGGAGAGGGTGTGTGGTATCTGCACGTCCGTTTCCGAAATAATGTCGGATGGAGTCAAACACTCCATTATCGTATTGCAATCGATTTAACGCCACCACCAGCATTTCAGGCAAAAATTCGCGAAGGAGGTGTAACTGATCATCCAGATCCTACGATTGAATTTGCAGCAAGTGACGGACTGTCAGGATTAAAAGGATACTATATTCAAGAAAATAACGGAGAAGTAAAGGACGTCACAGAATCTCCGTATAAACTTGATTTACATAAACCAGGGCTCTACACGGTTAAGGTTGGAGCAATAGACCGAGCGGGTAATAGCGTTGAGAGCATTCTTTCACTTGAGATTTTACCGATAGAAGCACCGAAGATCACCTCAATAACAAGAAATATTTTTGTTGGAGAAGGGAACCTAGAAGTCCTTGGGTTCGCGATTCCCGATGTCGGGATAAGTGTTTCCGTTCGAACAGAGGGGGGGCAGGTAGAGCAATTAGTTGATACGCATGCAGATGATCATGGAAGCTGGGCCGTATCAATGGATAAGCCGCTTAAGACAGGGAAATATATCGTTGAAGTTATTGCAAAAGATGCACGGGGCGCATTAAGCTTGCCAGTAACATCTGAGGTAGTTACCGTGAAACAGCGCCCTGTGTTAATTTTAGGATCGCTTGAGATAACCCAGTTCTGGTTCTTTACGTTACTGATTGTGATATTATTAGGAGGCTTTGGAGCGGCATGGCTCTACGTGCGATTAAAAGAAGCACAGCAGGCGCGCAAGGTAATCATCGCACAACGAGATATCGCTAATGCAATCGCAACTATTAAAAAAGATGTAGATGGTATTTTAGCAAAATATGCAGATGATAAGATCGACGAAACGGAAGTTTCTGAAATCCAGTACTTGGCAAAGAAAATAAGCACGAATCTTGACCGAGCTCGTAAATACATCGTTGAGGATATCGGGGATATTAACAAATAAGGAGATATCCTGTATACTTAACAAATAAGGAAAGGTAGATTATACTGAAATTATGCATAAAATTGTTATCGTCGAAGACGAGGAGGCTCTAGCAAGAGTGCTTAAAGAAAAATTTGAAACCGAAGAGTTCCAGGTAGAGCTCGCAATGGATGGAAAAGTAGCACTCCCAATCATTCAAAAAATGAAGCCGGATCTTGTTCTACTTGACTTAATGCTTCCAAAACGTGATGGAATAGACGTTTTGCGAGATATTAAGGCGGATCATGACCTTGAAAACCTTCCTGTTATTGTACTTTCGAACCTAGACGGTGACGAGGATATAAAGCAGGCAATTGCGCTCGGCGCAAAGGATTACTTCGTAAAAAGTCAGCATCCAATTAAAGAGGTTGTGGAGAAAGTTAAGGATTTCTTGATCAATCCGCAGCAATATAAATAAAAATAGAGAAAACCCTCACAGCGTGAGGGTTTTTAGTGATGCCACGAAAGAAATATGGTATACTGCCGTAGTAGAATGTGACAAAAAGTTGCTTTTATGCTCAATGTTGGTATGCTCAGGGGTGGTATCGCTAAAAGCACGGATAGGAGAATACAACTATGAAAAACAGACATTATTATGATGTAGCAGTTATCGGGGGCGGACCTGCTGGAATGATGGCAGCGGGACGCGCAGCAGAGCTCGGAGCACGAGTTATTTTGGTTGAAAAAAATACTGAGCTCGGTAAGAAGCTGCTTATTACAGGAGGCGGAAGGTGTAATCTTACGAACGCTGAACCTGATGCAAGAAAGTTTGTCGAAAAACTTGGAAAGAACGGCAAATTTTTCTTTTCACCCCTTGCAACATTTGGGACACAACAAACAGTTGAATTTTTCGAGCGATTCGGAGTAAAGACAAAAGTAGAAGACCGCAGTCGAGTATTCCCAGTTTCCAATGATGCTGCCGACGTACTAAAAGCGCTCGAGGAGTATATGCGCAAGGGGAAGGTGTTTGTGTTTAAAGAGGCGGTTGCAGCTGGATTTAATAAGCGAGAAGACCGGTTAACGCAGCTTATTTTGAAAGGAGCAGATGTTGAGGCAGGTGCATATGTACTTGCAACAGGGGGGCGCTCAAGGCCAGAGACAGGGGCAACCGGCGAAGGGTTAAAATGGGCCACTGCCCTAGGGCACCACGTGCTTAATCCATTTCCCGCACTCGTGCCATTAAAAATAAGCGATAACTGGGTCAAGTTGACGCAAGGACTAAGCATGGATAATGTAGCGGTAACGCTGCGCGTAAACGGAAAAAAGGACGCTGCACGAACAGGGAACATTTTGTTTACCCACTTTGGTATGAGTGGCCCGGCGATTTTAGATATCAGTAAGCGTGTGGGTGAAGTGTTAAAAAATAAAACAGATAATGTCATCTTAACGCTCGACCTTAAGCCAGCGATGTCTATTGCACAGCTTGACGAGCGATTGCAGAAAGATTTCAAGAAATTCCAAAATAAAGCATTTCGCAATAGTCTTGATGATTTACTCCCAAGAAAGCTGATCCCGGCGATTATTAAGATGACGCAAATAAATCCAAATAAGCCAGTGCACGAAATAACACGTGAGGATAGATTGAAACTCGTTAAATTGTTAAAAGACTTGCGTATGAGCCCAATCGGATTACTTGGATTTGATAAAGCGATTGCTTCGAGTGGAGGTGTCGATTTAGCAGAAGTTGATTCAAAAACCATGGGGTCAAAGATTATAAAGAATTTGTATCTCGCAGGAGATGTGCTTGATATTGACGCACCAACCGGAGGATTCAACCTACAACTCTGTTGGAGTACGGGGTATGTTGCAGGTGAATATGCCGCACGAACAGCGGGACGAAAAGAAGAAGAATAAAATATATGAACATCGGGATCATTGGAGCGCGTGGATGCGTGGGATCAGCGCTCATCGCACAACTTATAGCTACCACAGAGCATCGGGTTATTGCGTCGTATCGGCGAGAAGAAGAAACCGGCCTAGTGCATGAGCGAGTGCAATGGAAGCGAATAAATTTATATGATGATTTAGCGACCGAAGAGTTTTTAGAAGGGGTTGATGTCCTCGTGTATTTAGTGCATTCGCTTGCCGCAAAAGATTTCGAAGCAATGGATCACGCGTTTGCGAGTCGAACAGGAAAATTCGCCAAAAAGATGGGGGTAAAGAAGATAATCTACCTCGGAGGAATTATTCCTGCAAAAGAGGGACTTTCCAAACATTTACGCAGTAGACAAGATACGGGCAAGGCACTTGCAAGTGCGGGCGTTCCTGTCGCCGAGGTACGCGCAAGTATCTTATTAGGCTTATGTAGTGTTTCATATCAAATGGTGTACTGGCTTTCAAGGCGATTACCAATTCTCATAATGCCAAAATGGAGCAAAACAAAATGCTCCCCAATTGCGTTAGAAGATGCAGTTGCTATGATTGCGGCATTGATAAATCGAGATGAGGTAGGACATGAAATTTTTGAAATTGGATCAGAGGTAATGGGCTATGATGAGTTACTTATGCGCAGCGGAAGTATTGTACGAGGAAAAAAGAACCGATTGCTCCATATGCGACTATTTCCCATATCACTTGCCGCAATGGCAGTGCAAAGGATCACGGGGGTGCCAAGAAGAATTGCATCGGCACTTATGGGAAGTCTAAAAAATGATTCAATGGCAACACATAATCGTTTTACGGAAATAGTCGGGAGAGATCCACAATTAATTGACGCAGTTTTAAAAAGGCTCGCGAAAGATATGCAGCGCAAATAAGAAGCGGTATTACTTGCTCCGTTATGGCGCGTATGATACAATACTACTAAGATCTTTTGTTTGAAAATTGAGTGAGGACTTTTTCAAATAAGGGTATCAAACTATAAAAGACGCCTGTCATTCGATAGGCGTCTTTTATAGTATAAGGCTACGTGAGTATATTATTTTTCAAATTAATGGGATAATACCAATATGGATACAAACGAACTAGTAATACTTATAACCAA
Source organism: Candidatus Wolfebacteria bacterium GW2011_GWE2_44_13 (assembly GCA_001000675.1). GTDB lineage: Bacteria > Patescibacteriota > Minisyncoccia > UBA6257 > UBA9933 > UBA9933. Next base: position 488,077 of record LCHW01000001.1, on the reverse strand, counting down.
GCTTGATGAGCAGCAAAAGAAGATGGATCAGATATTTGTTTCGGTTGAAAAAACGCGCAATTATTTTAAGTGGACACTTATTATTAGTATCGCAGTGATCGTATTGCCAGCGATTGGACTCATGTTTGCAATCCCAGCATTCTTAAATACACTACAGATACCTGCGGGACTAGGGCTATAAGCGTATGATTAACTATGGGTTTTGGAAAAAACTGAAGAAGCCAATTTTTGCACTTGCGCCGATGGCGGGAGTAACTGATGCCGCATTTCGCTTTATGATTGCAAAATATGGCAAGCCCGATGTTATGTGGACAGAGTTCGTTGCATGTGATGGCCTCTGCTCACAAGGAAAAGATGCGTTATTGCGCGATCTGCAATATGACAAAAAAGAACGCCCTATCGTGGCGCAAGTTTTTGGCGCAACGCCAGAACATTTTTATCAGACAGCCCTATTAATGCAAGAACTCGGGTTTGATGGTATTGATATTAACATGGGGTGCCCCGATAAAAACATACAGAAACAAAATGCCGGAGCAAAGTTAATACAAAGCCCAAAGCTGGCGCAAGCAATTATTACAGAAACAAAGCGGGGAGCCGGGAAGTTGCCCGTGTCAGTAAAAACGCGTATCGGATACACAAAAAATACGCTCGATGAATGGTTACCGTATATTTTAGAAACCGAGCCAGCCGCAATTACTATTCATGGACGAACGAAGAAAGAAATGTCGGATGTGCCTGCACATTGGGATGTTATCGCACATGGAGTTGCGTTAACAGAGCAGTATTATGGAGGAAAAGATCGCCCGTTCGTATTGGGTAACGGCGATGTGCAAACATTGGAAGAAGCATTTGATAAGGTAAGGCAGTATGGTGTTGATGGAGTAATGGTAGGGCGAGGTATGTTTGGCAACCCCTGGTTTTTTGCAGATAAGGACAAGGCAAAGAAGAGGGGAAGTGTTGTGACAACAGAAATACTCCTGCAAGAAAAGATAGCGGCTTTACTAGAACATACAGAGTTGTTTGAACAGTTTTTTGGGATGGGAAACCGTTTTGATGTAATGAAGAAACACTATAAGGCATATATACACGGATTTGATGGCGCAAGGGAATTGCGCGCAAAACTTATGGCTTCTCGCGATAAAAATGACGTTACGAATACATTGCGCAAAGAAGGATATCTGTAATAAATAAGCGAGATGGAGTATACTGAAGCTATATGAAAATCGCACAACAATTTCCACAATTCAAGAAAGAAAGGGCGTTACTCATTGTAACCGGCACGCAAGAGGCTGAGTTCTATCTTGCAGGGGATGGCGTTATCGAAAAGATTGAAATGTTTCGAGTGCCGAAAATAAAGTTTTCAGATAGAGAAGGCCTTTCGGTAAGAACCGGAAAAACAGGGGTAACCGGAGGAAGCTCGAATTCACCTAAGGAACTATACCAGCAGGCGTTTGTAGCGAAGTTTAAAGTAACTGCAAAGGATGTTGTTACACGAGTGCTCCCTACCCAGATAACAATCATCTCGCCGGTAATCGCAGAGATTGAACAGCTCTTACCCGTGACCGCAAAGAAGCTTGTGACGATGCGCTTGAAAAAGAACGTATGTGAACGACACATGGAAGAAATCCTAGGGCATGTGCAGAAAGAATTGAGTAAATAAAAAACAAACCCCTAGGGGTTTGTTTTTTTATTCTTCAGTAACAACTTCTTTTACTTCTGGTGTAGTGTAATGCTTTTCCTTGATTACTGCATTGAGGAGACGCTTTACAGCGTCGAGGCTTTCCCAGTTGTACACCGAGATAGGAATGACCGTCGGATTGAGTTTTTTTAGTAACGCAATCTTTGCATCAAGTTCCGGCTCGCTAACCATATCACTCTTACTTAAGAACAAATATTCTTTTTTCGTAAGCAACGCGGGGTTATGCGCACCGAGTTCTTTACGAATAATTTCGTAATCATGCACTGGGTCGAGAGAATCAGCAGGCACAAGGTGGAATAATATTTCCGTACGCTCGATATGGCGAAGGAATTTATCTCCCAATCCTTTTCCTTGACTTGATCCTTCGATAAGCCCAGGAATGTCTGCCAGAATCAATTCATAGTAAACACCAAGGCTTGGCTCTAATGTTGTAAATGGATAGTTTCCAACCTTGCTTTGTGCATTAGTAAGTTCATTAAGAAGACTCGATTTACCGGCACTCGGAAGCCCAATAATACCAACGTCGGCAATAAGCTTTAACTCAAGGCGCAGCATAAACTCTTCCCCTGGTGTACCATTCTGATACTGCACAGGGCTGGTATTGGTTGAAGATTTGAAATGGAAGTTACCACGACCACCTTTGCCGCCCTTTGCAATCACAATACGCTCGTTGATTTTTACGAGTTCGTAGTCGGCGCCTGTTGTCATATTGTGGATGATTGTACCGACCGGCACCTTGAGGACAAGATCAACGCCCGTGTGCCCATCGTTAAACTGCGGCTTTCCCGGTTCGCCACTTTCTGCAGAAATCTCTTTCTTGAAGCGAAATTGGTTCAATAAGCTAAGATCTGAGGCGGCCTCAACAACGACGTCTCCGCCGTTACCGCCGCTTCCGCCCGCAGGTCCGAGGCTCTTCATGTTTTTGTTAAATGCAACCGCCCCGCGCCCTCCTCGGCCAGAGCTCACCTTGATTACAACATCATCGATTAACATAGTGGGTATACTATAGCAGATACCAAAGATATTGACAAGGTCACGAGTTTGTTATATATTCCTCGCAGTACCTATCGCCAAGAAAGGAGGAAGAGCCCCATGTGGACAAACCGTACCTACGCACTTCGCCCGGTAACCCGCTGTAAAGAAGGTTGCCGACGATCGGGTAACGGGTGTATGTAGCCCCGTTGCCCTGCTCACGCAGCAAACACCCTGATTTCGGTCAGGGTGTTATTTTTTGGTGACATTCCTAGAGAAACAGTATATAATTTGCATATGAACAAGGAGCTAATCGAGCAGGTGCAAAAAATGATGGCCACACTCCTAGGAAAGGTGGGGGATAAGCCGCTTACAGTGTTATCGCAAAAATATTGCGATGAAATAGCACACCTTGCTGGAAATTGGATTCTCGACGAGCTTCCCCATGCGCGCATCTATGTGATCAAGGGTATTATTGATCGAAGTGCGCATCATGATTTATTAATCGTTGAATATGGAGGAAAGGCATATTTAATCGATCCAGTTATTTGGCGATTCTTTAAAACAAAGAAATCGATATTGGTTGCAACAAAGCATACAATGCCAGAACTCCTTAGTGAGATTCAAAAAATATACAAAGGCATTTGGCGCATTTCAGATCGCGTAGAAAAGAGCGGGTTTGAGCGCCGATTAGAATGGGAACGTCGCATTGAAACAAAAGTAGACGAAGGCATACAAGAGATGGCAATTAAGGAGGCAAAATGACCGTTTAATCGCGGTCATTTTTTATGGTATGATAGTAAGAATATGACGAACGAAGCATTCAAAAACGCATACGCTAAACTCAATCCGCAACAAAAAACCGCCGTAGACACCATAGAAGGACCCGTTATGGTTATTGCAGGCCCTGGGACAGGCAAGACGCAAATTCTTACCCTACGCATTGCGAATATTTTGCGCACAACCGATATGGAGCCGAGTAGCGTATTAGCGTTGACGTTTACAGAATCGGGCGTTGCTTCTATGCGCCGTCGGCTTATGGATCTTATCGGAGGGCCAGCATATTCCGTAGCCATCAATACATTTCACGGATTCTGTAACGATGTTATAAAAGACTACCCAGAAGAATTTCCCCGTATCATTGGTTCGGAAAACATTACCGATGTCGATCAGATTCGCATTCTTGAAGATGCAATCGAAACAATCCCGCTCGCTGAGTTGCGACCTTTTGGCGATACATTGCATTATTTAGGCGCCATCTTAATGGCCATTAATGAACTGAAACGCGAAGGCGTTAGTGCTGATAGATTCACGCAGGAGGTGGACAAAGAGCGCGAACGATTTGAGCACATCGAAGACCTTTATCACGACAAGGGTGCGCACAAAGGGAAAATGAAAGGACACTATCAGAAGCTCGACAAAAGCATCAGAAAAAATGCCGAGCTTGCATTGGTATACGCCTATTATCAAAAACGACTAACTGACGATAAAAAATATGATTATAGTGATATGATCATGGAAGTGCTTGAGGTGCTTACAACTAATAAGAACCTCTTATTAATGCTGCAAGAGCAGTATCAGTATATTCTTGTCGATGAACACCAAGATACAAACAACGCACAAAACAAGATTATTGAATTGTTGTGTAACTTTCATCCCAATCCAAATCTGTTTGTAGTGGGTGACGAAAAGCAGGCAATCTATCGTTTTCAAGGAGCATCGCTTGAAAATTTCCTCTACTTCAAGAACCTGTATCCAGAGGCTGTATTAATTGTGCTTGAAGAAAATTATCGATCAACGCAAACGATCCTTGATTCGGCGCACAATGTCATCCCTGGGAAAAAGGAGCTGAAGGCAAATGTAGCGCACACAGAAGCACCCATACGCATTTTTAATTGCGCCGATGAGCAGGTGGAGCGTTATCTTATTGCAAAAGATATTGCAAATCATATTGCCGCTGGAGTTGCAGCAGATGAGATTGCGGTGCTATACAGAAATAACCGAGATATGGATCCGATTGCGGACATGCTGCAAAAAATGCAGATACCTTTTACGGTTTCATCCGATCAGGATATTTTAGAGGACGAGGATATTCGAAAATTACTCATGCTATTGCGCGCAGTGAATGAGTTCGGTTCACAGGAGTCTTTTATTGAAGCAATGCATGTGGACTTTTTAGGTATTGATCCACTTGATCTGTATAAGGTCATGGATTATGCAAATCGAAGCAAAGTGTCAGTGTATGAAGTAGCGCGCTCGTTAGACGTCTTACAGACTCCCGACCTTAAGCTCGAAAAGCCCCAGATTATTAACGCATGGTATGGGAAAATTGCGCAATGGAGTGTGGTGAGTCGCAATAAAGGATTAGCCGAACTGTTCGAAATTGTTATGCGAGAGTCAGGATTTTTAGGGCATATATTGGCAAGTGAAAATCCTGTAGAAAAAATAGAGGTTGTGGGTGGGCTGTTCGAAGAGATTAAGAAGTTAATCGAAGCGCATCGAGAATATGGCCTCGCTGATTTCTTTGCGTATATCGAAACATTAAAAACGCACAACATTCGCATCAAGAAAAGTATAGCCGGGCATGGCTCAGGCAAAGTACGTTTAATGACCGCACACAAATCAAAAGGGCTTGAATTTGAATACGTATATATTATTAATGCATTTGATGGCCATTGGGGTAATAAACGCAAAAAGACCGGATTTGAGCTACCAAAGCGACTATTCTCACTCGCAGGGAGTGATTTCACAGAGGAGGAGGACGAAAACGCAGACGAGCGAAGACTCTTTTACGTTGCGTTAACGCGAGCAAAGAAAGAAATCGTTATTACCTATGCGGCAATAAATAGTAACGGCCGCGCACAGCTCCCGTCACAATTTATCGGAGAGTTGCGAGAGGATTTGCTTACACAAGCGGATGCCGCACCATACGAGGCGGAGTTAGGCGCACAAAAAGAATTATTATTTGCGCCGCGCATGTTAAGTGGCGTTGATATCAAAGATAAGGAATACATCCGAGAATTATTTTTGCGCAATGGATTTTCTGTTACCGCGTTGAATAACTACCTCGAATGTCCATGGAAATATTTTTATACAAACCTGCTTCGCATCCCCAAGGCACCCAGCAAGCATCAAATGTATGGGATCGCGATCCATAGTGCGTTAAAAGATTTCTTTGACACCATAAAAGAGCGCGAGGTGGACAAACAATTCTTGTTGGATAAATTTACGTACTATCTTACACGACAACCGCTCGTAAAAAGTGAGTACGAGGAATCGCTCGCAAAGGGCTTAAAAGCGCTAGGTGGATATTACGACACCTACAAAGGTGCATGGCGAATAAACGCATTGACCGAATTTGCGGTGAACGGAATCATGCTAACGCCAGAAATTCGATTAACGGGAAAAATCGATAAGATAGAATTTATCGGTGCGGGTAACGAAGTAAACGTAGTCGATTACAAAACAGGAAAACCAAAATCGCGTAACGATATTGAAGGAAACACACAAGCGTCAGAGGGCAACATTAAACGCCAATTGATATTTTATAAGCTACTACTCGATCGCCATGAGGACGGCAAATATCGAATGCTCTCAGGCGATATTGATTTTATAGAACCAAACGAAAGGGGAGTATATCGCAAGGAGATGTTTGAGATAGTACCTGAAGAGCTTACAGCGCTCGAAGAAGAAATTAAACGAGTAGGGCAAGAGATTCTCGACGGCATCTTTTGGGAGAAGCGGTGCGACGATGCAGAATGTGAATATTGTGCGCTGCGCGATATGATGCAGTAAGTTGTTGCGCAGTACATAAAATAGAGTAGAAGTGGTATACTAATATCACTATGACAAAATCACAAAAAATAGCATTGCTTCTTTTGCGTGTTTCTCTTGGGTTTTTGTTTCTCTACGCCGGCATCGCTAAGCTCATGAACGCAGCATGGACGTCAGCCGGGTATCTTAAAGGGGCGCAGTTTATGTCAGGATTCTATCAGTGGCTCGGAGCACCGCAAAACATTGTATGGGTCGATTTCTTGAATGAATGGGGACTTTTCCTCATCGGCGCAACATTACTGCTTGGGTTCGCTACACGAGCAGCATCGCTTCTTGGCGCAATAATGATGGCGTTGTACTATATTCCAATCCTCAAGTTCCCGTACGTAGGGGAGCATTCGTACATCGTGGACGAACACATTGTCTATATTACCGGCTTCATCGTTTTAATGGTATTTAATGCGGGTAGTAACTGGGGAATCGATGGCATGATCGAACGTTCAAAAATGATTCCTGCGAAATGGAAAAAGTGCCTTTGGTGTAAATAAAAAAGATCCGCCGGATTTTCCGGCGGTTTTTTGTTTGACAAAATAACAAGAAAAGGTATGCTATTTTTAGCTAATTTAAATCCAACCAAAAAATAAGAGAGGGACTAGTAATGGACAAACGAAATGAGATATTAGATTGGGCAAAAAAGGCTTTCATCGCTGCAATGCTGTCTGGATATGCAAGCGAAGAGGGCGATGGCGTACCCAAGATTAAGACAACTGATGGGTATACGACGATTACATGTATCGAAGAAGGCTTCACGGTAGTAGATCGCTACTACACAATGCCTCGATCGACTTACTCAGTCGGAACAACAACGATATTCTACAAGGGTAAGCCAATTTGGCTAATGTCGTACGGAGGGTCGTATCCAAAGAAGGTTATCTCATTTTTAAAGGCTGCTCTCACGAAGGCATATACGACAGGCAGTTCCGTGGGGTGTCGTGGCCCGCAATCTTGCGAAGAAGGTGATCTATTGTATATCAATAATTGCACGAGTGCGTCTTTTCGCGAGATGAGGGGGTATGAAGTAATTAAAAGCATCGAAACGGGCCGAGTACTTGGCTATCACGAATACTGGGGAGGAAGCCTTATCTAGAATCCTCGTAAATAGTCTTTCACTATAACAGCCGCTCTATACGAGCGGCTTTTTTTTATTATGCGCTCTGAGTGTCGAAGGACGGGAATGACAGAGAATGTATTTTGCATCTACGAACATGAAAATATTTCGGATTAAGGGCGCATTAATTCGTATTCCCCAAGCATCCGTAAAAATGACGGATAAAATAGGCGAAAAAAATTTCCTCAAAAACTGGGTTGTTTGAGCGGTGCGCAGGAGCGAGTTCACAGTTTTGAGCCTTGGCGTTGCTAGCGAGCGGAGCAAGCGTGCAACGTGCCGGGCTGTCGGATTTGATCCTTCCTTTTCGAATCCGACGGACGTACTTTTTTGAAAAAGTACGAAAGCCTGGATTCCCGTCTGCACGGGAATGACAAACATTGGGAAGTATTTCGGAAGCCTTAAAAAGGCTGGACAATTTTCAACCTTTACGTTATAATGGTAACTCAATTAATAGATACTGCCCCAAAGGGCTTTTTTATATGGAAATCCGCAATATTGCGATTATCGCACACGTAGACCACGGCAAAACAACACTCACCGACGCAATCCTAAAACAAACAGGAGCCGCTGTTGAAGGAGTAAGCATGGACAGCAACACGCTTGAAAAAGAGCGTGGTATTACTATCTATGCAAAAAATGCATCGATCATGTACAAAGGTACAAAGGTCAATATTGTGGATACCCCAGGACACGCCGATTTCGGATCTGAAGTAGAGCGCGTATTACGCTCCATTGACTCCGTATTATTGGTTGTTGATGCACAAGAAGGCCCAATGCCACAGACACGATTCGTATTGAAGAAGTCGCTCGAGCTCGGATTAAAGCCGATTGTTATTATCAATAAAATCGACAAGCCAGCCGCAAATCCAGAAGAAGCACATGAGATGGTTCTTGAATTATTTATGGACTTAGGAGCAACCGATGAGCAGCTGAACTTTACCACTGTCTATGCAATCGGGCGCGAAGGTATTGCAAAAAAGAACTTGACTGATGATTCAAAAGATCTGACCCCATTATTAGACGTAATCATTGACGAAGTTCAGCCAAGCCATATGCGTGATGATGCACCTTTTCGTGCACAGCCATTTAACTTGGCGTATGACAATTTCTTGGGTCGACTTGCGATCGCACGTGTCTATGAAGGAACAACAAAAGTGGGCGATACGCTCATTATCAAAAAGCCAACAGGTGAAACACGCACCGGTAAAATTACAAAACTCTTCACCTTTAAAGGCCTGGAGCGCATCGATTCACTATCAGTAAGCTCAGGTGATATTGTTATGATTGCAGGGTTACCAAACATCGACATTGGCGAAACATTGTGTGTAAGTGCAGACCAAGAAGCACTGCCAGCAATCGCAATTGATGAGCCTACAATCTCGCTAAACTTCTTGGTAAACGATTCTCCATTTGCAGGAAAAGAAGGTAAATTTGTAACAACACGACAGATTAAAGAGCGCCTAGAAAAGGAGCTTGAAGTTAACGTCGGCTTAAAAGTAGATTTTTCTGGCGGAGATACCTTTAAGGTATACGGTCGTGGAGAAATGCACATCGCAATTCTTTTGGAAAACATGCGTCGCGAAGGGTACGAGCTGCAAGTATCGCAGCCACAGGTTATTATGCGAGAAGAGGATGGGAAGAAAATGGAACCATACGAAGAGGTTGTTATTGACGTACCAGAAAAAATGGCTGGTGTTGTTATCGAAACACTCGGAAAGCGTCGCGGTATTATGACGCAAATGAAGCAGATCGAAAGCTACACGCGCGTCTTGTTCGAGATTCCTACACGAGGACTACTTGGCTATCGCGGACAGTTTACAATTGATACGCGCGGCGAAGGAATTTTATGTAGCCGGTTCATCGGATTTCGCCCATTTGCAGGAGAAATCGTAAAGACAGAATTAGGGTCTATGATTTCCATGGTAGCGGGTAAGGCGCTTGCGTTCTCGCTCGCAAACTTACAGGAACGCGGCACACTCTTTATCGATGCCAACACTGAAGTGTACGAAGGTATGGTCATTGGCAATACTGCAAAGGGACAAGACATGACCGTTAACCCAATCAAGGGTAAGCAGCTCACAAACATGCGTTCGTCACGAGCTGATGAAGCTATCCAACTAATTCCACCACTTACCGTATCATTAGAACGCGGCCTCGAAGTAATGGCTGAAGATGAATATCTCGAAGTTACTCCGAAGAGCATTCGATTACGCAAAAAATATTTAAACGAAACTGATCGAAACAAATCAGCAAAGGGCAAATAATGATTTTCAATAACAGCGCCTCGAGCGCTGTTATTGCATAAAGGGATTGTTCTTTTGTACAATAGAGAAAAGATAATCATATATACAGAACTATGAACAATAAAGAAGGCATCGCAATCGTGATCTTCTTGGTACTGCTCGTTATTGGAGTTGGAATCTACGGAAAATCCGACACCACAAAAAAAGATACGGGTTCAGTAACAAAGCAAACGCAAATAACTTCACCTAATACAGAACCAAAAAAACCTATGGAAACCACAGGATCACAAAAAACTAAAATCGAAGTAACACTACAGACAACTGCAGGCGCAATTGTAATCGCGCTCAATACCGACCAAACACCGAAAACGGTTGATAATTTTGTAACGCTCGCTAAAAAAGGGTACTACGATAACACAATATTTCACCGCGCAATCAAAGGGTTTATGATCCAAGGAGGGGATCCACGAGGGGATGGCACGGGTGGCCCAGGATATACGTTTGCGGATGAACCATTCGTTGGAGAATACTCACGAGGAACAGTGGCTATGGCAAACGCAGGGCCAAACACAAACGGCAGCCAATTCTTTATCATGCACGCCGATTATGCATTACCAAAAAATTACACCATTTTTGGAAAAGTAATTCAGGGTATGGATGCAGTAGATGCAATCGCAAACGCACCAGTGACCATGAGTCGCGGTGGTGAGCCATCTGCCCCTGTTAGCCCAGTAAAAATTCTTTCTGCAACAGTTAGGGAGGAATAAGTAATATAAAAATCCCCATCTCTGTGATGGGGGATTTTTATATTACGTAACGACACGGTTGACAGACTATCGTGTATATGTAAAGATAGCGACTCACTCGCACATTTCAAATTTATTTTTATATTGCCTTGGCAAGGGGCATATACGAAACCATTCACTTTTAAGGGGTGTCACTTGAACTACACCGAACGAATATACACGGTCCCGAAGTTCGTAGCGGAAGTCGGCAACATGAACCTCAGGCAGATTTGCGGTATCGCTGTGGAGGGAAATGTGGTGCACGTGCAGACGCTGGACGTGCCTGTTTCCATCGAAAGTAAGAAAGGTCTCATCGTCCCTGCTATGCGCTTTTCACAGTGCGCGGCAATTACCGCCATCAAAAGCGCGCAACTGAAAAAACGGCTTCTGATTGTTGAGGTGATGGGCGCGATGACTGGACCGGTTAAGGAGGTTATCGCCGCTTTGGCAACGCAATTACATGTCCAAGACATTGTAACCGCATTTTTCCCGTGTGGAACGCCAAAGGAGCCGACCGAATATTTCTTCGGATTCGGCCTCGACCTGCTGCGAAAAGCAACCCCCGTGGCAAAGAATATCCGCCTTCTTAACGAGGGGAACGGGATACTATTTACTACGGGACCCTGCTTGAAGTATCTTGGGCTTTCGCAGATAAACGAGTGTTGGGAGCAAGTCGCAGTCACGATGTATGTGGCGCAAAAAAGCGTCGCGTTTCTCGGACGCGTACAGCCCGACAAAACAGCGGCACTGACGTTAAGCGATGAAACGACATTCATCGTAACAATTACGCGCACCGAAGCACATGTTGCTCCGTTTGACGGGTTCTGCCAAAAAGTGACCGCTGTTTTCGGACACCTGCAAGAGCAGGTCGTCGGAGCAACGCAAATCATCGCTGGAATCAAGGGGCAGGAGCTTATCCTGATTCCCGCGCGCAGATAACATTCACCGCCCCTTGCCAAGGTGTGTTCATCATGGACCGTAGCACTGCTACGGTCTTTTTTTACAGAAATTTTCTGCTATAATCGTATGGCGTACTCAATAAAAATAAATCCATAACTATGTTTGATTCATTTAAACAATTAAAACAGCTCAAGGAGTTGCAGAGCGCAATTCAGCAAGAAGAGGTAACGGTGGAGCGCGACGGGGTTACTATTAGCATGAACGGTGCTTTTGAAGTAAAGAAAGTTACTATTTCTGAAGACATCGCAGCAGCAAAATTGGAGGGCATTATGAAAGATACGTTTAATGATGCGGTTAAAAAAGCGCAGCAAGCAATCGCGGGAAGATTCGCAGCGATGCAGAAGTAACAAGACAATCTATGCTATAATACAAATCAGTACGCACAAGTACTGATTTTTATTATTTTTATGAAAGACATTTTTATACGGAATAGAAACATCGTAATAGGATTTATCTATCGGACTATCCTAAAGCGTATCTTTTTTGCAGCTGATCCTGAAGACGTACACGATGCGATGACACAGGTAGGTGTGTTTTTAGGTAACTACGCAATAACGCGAGCATTAACAAAAAGCTTATTTGCATATGCAGATCCAATATTGGAACAGAACGTTGCGGGTATTCGCTTTGCAAATCCAGTGGGACTTGCAGCAGGGTTTGATAAAGACGGCGTTCTTACGGATATTATCGGAGCAGTTGGCTTTGGTTTTACTGAAATTGGATCAATAACAGGGAATGCGTGCAAAGGAAATACACGACCACGCTTGTGGCGTATGAAAAAATCTAAAGGCCTTATTGTGTATTATGGGTTAAAAAATTCTGGGTGCGCTGCAATAGCCCATCGTCTTACGCAAAAGCAGTTTCGCACGCCCTTAGGGACAAGTATTGCAATGACAAACGATAGCACAACCGCAACGCAAGAGGCGGGTATTGCAGACTATGCAAAAGCATTTTCCGCATTTGCAACAATTGGAGATTACTTTACGATTAATATCAGTTGCCCAAACACTTGCATGGGAGAGCCATTTGTAGAACCAGGCGCACTCGACGCGTTATTGACACGGATTGATGCGATTCAAACTAAAAAGCCAATCTTTCTAAAACTCTCTGCAGATTTAACCGATGTACAAATCGATGCGATTATTGTTGTAGCTAAACAGCACCGAGTCCACGGGTTTATTTGCACGAATTTAACAAAAAACCGAGAAAATAAGCATATCAAGGACAAAAACATTCCCGCATATGGAGGCATGAGTGGCAAGGTAGTGCGAGATCGTTCTAACATAATGATTGGCCATATCTACAAGAAAACAAACGGCGCCTATTGTATCATCGGTTGTGGAGGTATTTTTTCAGCACACGATGCCTATGAAAAAATAAAACAAGGCGCATCGCTCGTACAACTCATCACGGGAATGATTTTTGAGGGACCTCAATTGATTGGCGAAATTAATCAGGGATTAAAAACATTACTCATGCGCGACGGACTTACAACCATCACTGAAGCAACCGGAGTAAACCATCGAGCAATATAATACATACCCTGTAGCTACGAGTAAAAAAGATGTATACTTACATAAGATAAGAAGTGTAGTAGTGCGAGTAACCAAACGTATGCAACCACGCATTTCATTTAAACGAAAACTTATTCTGACGATCAGCGTAATCGTACTATTTTTTGGAACGCTCGTGCTCATCATGACGTTTCAGATAAATAACAATATTGCTTCACAATTGGGCCTTAAACACGTTGAATCAATCGCGATACAACAAGGGTCGGCTGTCGAAGTAGTGTTTACAAATGCGGAGCTTTTCACAAAACAAATTGCTTCTCAGCATATCGTAGTTGATTATTTACAACAAAAAAGTCCAGCCTTGCAAAACCCCGCAGTGCTAGAAAGCCTTACTATGGCTGATGCAGGCCACACCTACGAGTCAATTAATATTATGGATATAAGTGGGGTAGACCTCGTATCCACAAATCCAATGGCAGTGGGGCAAAGTTTTGCATTTCGCGAATATTTTAAACAGGCCGCTGCGGGCACCCCCACCATGGAAGGGGCCATTAGTGCTGTCACTAAAACATTTGGATATTATTTTTCTCATCCAGTAATAAATGCGGATGGAAAGGTGCTTGGTATTATTGCGGTAAAGCTAAAACCAGACATACTTAATACTGCCGTAAGGCCAGCCGTGGCAGCAGCTGAGAGCACTTCGATGATTGTTGATGAGCATGGCATAGTAGTGCAATCAAATCGACCTGAAATGGTCTTTCGAAGCCTCGGGGCACTTACGCCCGAAGTACAGCGAGAGATTTCTGATGCAAAACGATTTGGCTCGATTGCCATCTCATCATTGCAATACGACACACTGGGAATTGATACAACAAAATTATTAAGGACGCAATCGCAAACGATTCACGACCCCGTGCATGAACGAGATGAGATTATCGGTATCACGCGTATCGGAAACACATCATTCGCCCTAGTTATCGAAGAAACGCGGGAAACATTTATATACACAGCAAAGCAGCTCGTTGTAATGGGCGGTATTATTATTGCACTCTTACTAATAATTATGAGCGTTATATTGGCATTTCTCATTGAGCGATTATTACGCCCGCTAGAAACAATCACCAAGGCGGTTGAACAGCTTAACCAGGGCAACTTCGCACAACCAATAGTAATTAAAACAGGTGATGAATTTGAACACATAGGAAATGCATTGGGAGCACTTTCGCAAAGGTTAGGGACTGTCTACGGAAATATCGAAGAGAAGATATGGGAACGCGCAGCTGATTTTGAAAAGTTTAAGCTTGCCGTTGAAAGCGCATCCGATCATATTATTATCACAGACCTCGACGGGCGTGTTATCTATGCAAATAAAGCCGCTGAAAATATTACGGGATACTCTCGAGCCGAGCTCGTAGGCAACCGCCCTTCATTGTGGGGTAAAATGATGTCCAGTGAATTTTATAAAGACTTATGGGAAACCATAAAAACAAAGAAAAAAGTTTTTGTTGGAGAGATAACAAATAAACGCAAAAACGGGGAACTTTACGTTGCAGAATTACGCATCACGCCGCTTATTATGGATAAAGGCCTATTGTATGGGTTTGTAGGTATTGAGCGGGACATTACGGTTCAAAAAGAAGTTGACCGAGTAAAAACTGAGTTTGTTTCTATTGCATCGCATCAATTACGCACACCGCTTGCGGTAATAAATTGGTATATAGAAATGCTGACGAAAGAAGAGGTAGGTACACTTAACAAGGAACAACGCAAATACCTTGAGCAAGTTTATCTAGCAAGTAAACGCATGGTGGAGCTAGTGAACTCACTCCTTAGTGTTTCGCGTATTGATATGGGAGCATTTTATGTAGAACCGGAACCGGTACTACTTGCAACTGTCATCGATTCGGTTCTCGAAGAGTCAAAGCAGATTATCGAAAAAAAGGCGCTCCATATTAAGACGGAGTATGACGCATCCCTTAAAGAAATGAGCGCAGACCCAAGCTTGTTGCGCGTTATATTCCAAAACCTTATTGGAAATGCAATAAAATACACACCACAAGGAGGTTCTGTTTCGATCAGCATTAAAAAACAACCAGATCAAAAGCACGTCGCGATCACAATCACGGACACAGGATATGGCATTCCCGCAAAACAACAATCGAAAATATTTACGAAATTTTTCCGCGCCGATAACGCACGGGAAAAAGAACCGGATGGGAATGGTCTTGGCCTCTATATCGTAAAGGCGATCATTAAAGAAATTAAAGGGTCTATTGAATTTACCTCTGAAGAAGACAAGGGCACGACATTCTCCATACTATTGCCACTCACAAGCCCGAAAAACACACGACAAAAAGAACCATCAGTAAAATAAAGCAATTATATGTTTAAGCGACGCACCATTGGATTTAAAATAGTGGGGAGTTTGGCAATTATTCTAACGCTTGTAATTTTTGCCAACATTGCTATTTTTATTACACAACGCAAGAGCATTACCGACGGCATATCAGCGGAATTAAGTTTGATCAACAACACGGGCGAAATCATTATTACAGACGCCATAGAACGTTTAACCTACAGAACAGCAGATTTTTCTTCGGACGGCTTTATTAGAGAAACAACACAACAGATAGTTGAAACGCGAGATGTAAAAGCAATGGAAGCACTGGGAAACCATCTAAGAAACAACAAGATGGTTCTTGATTCTGCAATATACGGCATTAATATTTTAGATGAAAATGGCATAGTTATCGCCTCAACAGAAGAGCAGGAGTTGGGGAAAGACGAATCAATATGGGTAACAAACCTTCAATCCGAAGATATTACCTACGGGGCGACTCGAGTAAGCGACTTCGCGATTACCGATAAGTTCAACCGCAGTATGATTGCGTTAACAGTTTCTGCTCCACTAATCGATACAACACAAGGAAGAAAGATTGGTACGCTTATAAATTTTGTAGATGCCGGAAAAGTTGCCAATATGATACGTACAAGAAATGCAGTGCTTGCGAGCGCCGGGGAGCGCTATGCCTTGATGTCGGTATTTATTACCAATAAAGATGGGTACATTGTTGATGAACGCTATTTTGATGGCTCGCGCTTAACACAACATCTTGATGTGTCTAAAAAAGCGTCCTGTGGCGAGCAAAAAGAGTACTATAATATTAATAATGTACTAGTAATTGGATCAGCGCTCTGTATTAATAATGGATGGACACTAATAACGGAGATTCCGCAGTCGCAAGCTTTGCAAGCAATCACCGAACTGCGCAATGATTTATTCTATCTTGCAGGAATTTTAGTGATATTTATTTTACTGATAACGTATTTTATGAATCGGAGAGTTATTGATCCGATAAAAATGCTCGCACTTTCGGCACAAAAACTCGGGGATGGCAATTTAGATATCCGTGCAAATATTACATCTCGCGATGAGCTAGGGGACTTAAGTAATGCGTTTAATAGCATGGCGCAAAAGTTGGAGGATTCCCATCGTGTACTGTTTCGAAAAATACGCGAGGTAACAAGCAATTTTGAGAAATTTAAGCTTGCAGTTGAGGGTACATCAGACCATGTAGTCATAACCGATAAAGAAGGCGTTATTTTATATGCAAACAAAGCGGCCGAGGAAATTACAGGGTATTCCAATAAAGAAATGGTAGGAAACCGCCCATCACTCTGGGGAAAACAAATGCCAGAAGAATTTTATAGAAATATGTGGCACACAATTAAAGAAGAGCGTAAGAATTTCCACGGGGAAGTGACTAACAAGCGAAAAGACGGACGATTATATATCGCAGAAACAAACATCTCTCCCATTTCCGATGAGCAAGGAGCATTATATGGATTTGTTGCGGTTGAGCGAGATATTACGCGACAAAAAGAAATCGACAAGTCAAAAACAGAGTTCGTGTCCGTCGCGTCGCATCAGCTCCGTACGCCACTGACAATTATTAATTGGTATATCGAAATGCTTACTGATCCAAAAGATATCACTCTTACGGATAAGCAAAGAAAATATCTTGAAGAAATTGAACATGCGAGTAAGCGCATGGTTGACCTTGTTAACGCATTACTTAATGTTTCTCGCATCGACATGGGTACGTTTATGGTAGATGTAGAAACGGTAGATTTTGTAGCAGCCATGGAAGACGCACTCAAAGAATTATCTCTACAAATTGCACGCAAAAAATTACATCTGATAAAACACTACGACAAGGCGATACCGCTCATTAATGCAGATCCGAGATTATTACATATAATACTACAGAATTTATTAACAAACGCAGTCAAATATACGCACGAGGAAGGAACTATTACAGTATCACTTGTTAAACAAGAAGAAACGGTGCTTATTACCGTTGCAGACACTGGCTTCGGCATACCAGCGCACCAGCAAGCTAAGATATTTACTAAATTCTATAGAGCAGACAATGCGCGTGCAAAAGAACCCGACGGAAATGGCCTAGGGCTCTACATTATAAAATCACTTATTGAAAGTTCTGGGGGAAAGATTTGGTTTACATCAGAAGAAAATAAAGGGACGGCATTTTATGTTGAAATTCCACTCAGAGGGATGAAATCTCGCGAAGGGAGCAGGCCGCTTGCTATGTAATGCATGCGAATGGAATTTTTATTGTATTAGCTATATACTATACACATGGAACAGCAGCCAGAGAAAACCATAAAAATACTTATCGCAGAAGACGAGGGCGCAATGCGAAATGCGATCGCCGACAAGGTGCGGCGAGAAGGGTTTGCAGAGCCGCTCTTAGCAAAGAACGGCGAAGAGGGGCTTGCGCTTGCATTGCAAGAACATCCCGACCTATTGCTTGTTGATATTTTGATGCCGAAAATGGATGGCATCACAATGGTCAAGGAGTTACGTAAGGATGCATGGGGGGAAACGGCAAAGGTAATTATTTTAACCAATTTTGACACCACCGATGCAATGCTAAAGGATATTGTACTCGTTCAACCATCATATTATCTCCTGAAGTCGAACTGGAAGATAGATGATATCATTATTAAACTTAAAGAAGTCTTAAAAGCAATATGACAGAACAAATGGATACTAAAATAAAAAATGGATTATGGATCGTAGGCGCATTAGCAGTAGTAACAATTGCATACTCAGGGCTTGTCTATGCGCGAGCATTTTCGGAATCAATTGAACCGTCCTCGTTTCGCAGTTTTTCCGTAACAGGAGAAGGAAAGGTGACCGCAATCCCTGATGTTGCCGAATTTTCATTTGGCGTAGTAACGCAGGGCGATAAAAACGTATCAGCAGCGCAAAAACAAAACACAGAAAAGATGAATGCTATTATTGGCTTCATTAAAGAACAGGGTGTCGAAGATAAGGATATCAAAACACAACAATTTAGTATTGAGCCACGATATCAGTATTATGATTGTTCTCAAACAGTTATATGGGCAACGGGAGGTTCAACATCAGCAGCACGTCCGTGTCCTCCTCCTGATATCGTAGGGTATACAATTACACAAAGCGCACTCGTAAAGGTTCGTGATTTCGAAAAAATAGGGGAGATTATGGGCCAGCTATCAAAGAAAGGGGCTAACTCAATCTCTCAGCTTTCGTTCACGATTGACGAGCCAGCAAAAGTAGAGGCAGCGGCTCGAGAAGAGGCAATTAAGCAGGCGCAAGACAAGGCGGAGGCGACCGCAAAAGCAGCAAGCTTCCGTATTGGAAAGTTGCTCAACATCGATGAAAGCGGCTATATGCCCGTACCAATGTATCGCGATGCAATGGGAGGATATGCAAAAAGCGTATCACTCGAAGCAGCGCAAGCTCCATCTATTGAACCAGGGTCTCAAGAAGTAACGGTAACCGTATCACTTCGATACGAAATCCGCTAAACATAAAAACAGGCTTATCATACGATAAGCCTGTTTTTTTTGACAAACACAGGGGAGGGGGTATACTGCAGACAGTAGCATTTCAAATAGCATACAGAAAGGGATTGCGTAGTAATTAACCCCTAACGAAGGAAGGAGCAAGATCATGCCCCCATCGAAAAAGAAGGAAGGCGGAAAAAAGAAAGTTTTTATCCTCGACACATGCGTACTGGTACACGACACAGGATGTATCGAGAAATTTGGCGACAATATCGTCGTCATACCGATCTGGGCAGTAGAAGAGCTCGACGGGCTCAAGAAACGACAAGACGAAGTTGGCGCGAACGCACGCACAATGTCGCGAAAACTAGACGCGTACAAAAAACAAGGGTCACTGGCAAAAGGAGTCCCCACTGAAGGCGGCGGCTTGATTATCGTTGACTATAATGGGAATGATTTTAGCCTTCTTCCCGTGGGGCTCGAGCGAAACCGCGATAACCGCATTCCTTTAATCGGGCAAGCGTGGACCGCTAGCCAGCCGAAACGGCCACAGCAAAAACGAATCGGGTCGCAAAAACGTGACCCGCTGCCTGAGGTTACATTCTCAGAGGCGTGGATCATTTCGAAAGATGCCAACCTTCGCTTAAAGGCAGATGCGTGCGGGATTCTCTCGGAAGACTATCTCCACGACAAGTTAGTCAAGAACGTCGGCGAAATGTACACCGGAATACGGTCGTTCACACTTTCCGATGCAATGGGCGACTTGCTCAATGGTGCAAGTCCCGTCTGGACGAATTACCGCATCCCTGCGGGAGTGCTTGCTTCCGAGATCGACCTCGACAGCCTCTTGCATAATCAGTGCTGCGAACTTACAGTCTGCGACAAAAAACTCTTGGCAATCTACAAGAAAGATGCGGCGTACTTCAGGGTAATCGACAAGCAATGCATCAAAGACGGCGGCGTTAAGCCTATCAACGATGAGCAATGGTTTGCGTATTACCTTGCGATAGACCCCGAGATTGCTTTTACGTCGCTCGGCGGCCATGCCGGCACCGGAAAGACGCTCGTGGCGCTTACTGCCGGATTAAAACTCCTCGATGAGGGTGTATACGATCAAGTACTGGTGTATCGTCCGAACTGCCCCTTGGGCGAAGACCTCGGATTCTTGCCAGGAGATATCAGTGAAAAATTTGCCCCATGGATGCTCCCGATAATAGACAACATGCGTCTTATCTTGGGCAAGGAGCTCGACACTGGCAAGCCGGGTGAATTCAAAGGTAAGGCGAACCCTGTCACTGAAATGATCAAGCTGGGAATTTTGGAAATTTCCCCAATCGTATACCTCCGCGGTCGAAGCATTCACAAGTGCTATGTGATCGTTGATGAGGCGCAGAACCTTACGCCACACGAGGCAAAGACAATCATATCGCGCGCAGGAGAAGGAACCAAAATAATTTTCACAGGGGATGTTGAGCAAATCGATAACCCCCGAGTTGATTCAATCAGTAACGGATTCGTGTATGCAGCCGAGAGTCTGAAAGATCTCGACTGCATCGGCCACGTTACCCTGCTCAAGAGCGAGCGTTCGCGCCTCGCTGAGCTGGTCGCAACGCGCATGTAACAACGAGCGTGCTGCATTTCACAGCCCCCGTCGCAAGACAGGGGCTTTTTTGTACCATAAAAACAGAACGGTAATATCGTTGTGAAGCATCTAAATGTCCTATATACTATAGGAAAGAACGCTTTTATTATTCATTCGACATCATGATACAAACAGTACTGCATTTTCTAAAAAATAAAATTGTCATTGCGATTATTCTTATAATTCTTGCAATCGTTGGATATACATCGTACCAAAATAGTCGTCCTCAAACATATCCGACCATCCCCGTAGTGCGCGGAGATATTAAGGAGGAGGTAAGCATTACCGGCAAAGTAAAACCGTCACAAAATCTTGATATTGCATTTGAAAAAGGAGGTCGTGTTTCGCGCATTCGCGTAGCAGTAGGGGACACCGTAGGGCAAGGACAAGAAATGATGCAGCTCGACAATGCAGATTTGTATGCACAGCTTGCACAAGCACGTGCTAACGTGCGTTCGCAAGAAGCAAAGCTTGCACAATTACGAGAAGGGGCTCGTGCAGAAGATATCGCAATATCGCAAGCACGCGTAGAAAATGCAAAGAATACGCTTGCAGACGCACAGCGCAATGCGATCAACGTCACTGAAAAAGCGACGACTGACTTAGCAAATATACATAGCTCAGTACCGGATACACTAACAGACGCATACACAAAATCAGACGACGCCATCAGAAACCAAATCGATGGGCTCTTTTTAAACGACGAGACCGATCGACCAACACTTTCATTTAGCTCCTTCAACAGCCAGGCAAAGATAAATTCAGAATCAGGTCGCGTGCAAGCAACGGATAATCTTGCTGCATTTTCAAAAAATGTAACAGCAGCACGCAACGCAAACGGAGATGCAACCGTATTAAATAGCACACTTGAAAATGCAAAAGTGAATCTCGATGTTTTCCTTGCATTTTTTGGTAACTTGCAAGATGTCGTAAATAGCCCAAGTGGTTTAGACACAACAACACTCAACACATACAAAACTGCAGTATCAACAGCACGCAGCAGTATCGTAACCGCGCTTACGAACGTGAACAAGCAAAGGCAATCGATTGCATCGCAAAAATCAATCAACCAAAGCGCGATTTCGAATGCACAAGCAAGTATCACGACGGCACAAAGCACGCTCGATCAAGCAGAACGCGAGCTAACGTTAAAAACGGCTGCAGCTTCCGTACAAGATGTAGCGTACCAAGAAAGTCAGGTAGAAAACGCTCGCGCAAACGCAGATTATTATCAAGCACAAATAGAGAAAACAATATTGAAAGCCCCATTTGCGGGCACAATAACAAAAATAGTTCCAACGCTCGGAGATATTATCTCACCGAATACGCCAGTTGTTTCTATTATCGGATCGGGAAGATTTTTGATTGAATCGTATGTGGCAGAAGCAGATATTGCAAAAGTGAAAATCGGAAACGAAGCGCGCGTAACACTTGATGCCTATGGATCGGATGCATTATTCAACGCAAAGGTAATCCTTATCGATTTATCAGCAACAACCATAGAGGGAGTTGCGACCTACAAAACAACGTTTGAATTTACACAAGAAGATAGTCGCATCCTTTCTGGTCTTACAGCAAATATTGATGTACTGTCTGGTGAACGAACAAATATTTTGTATATACCAACAAGAAATATTATTTCGCGTGAGGGTAAGAAGTATGTAAAAGTACTTACTAACAAGGAAACCGGTACCGTGCAAGAAATTGAAGTAGTGACCGGCTTACGTGGATCTGACGGAAGAACAGAAATACTATCGGGGGTCGCAGAAGGAGACGCCATAGTAACTAACTAATAAAACGGTATGGCCACAGAACAACACAGGCACAACGATCGACCACTCGTACTTTCGACAAAAAATTTGCGCAAAGTGTACATGATAGAAGATCTGGAAGCGATTGCATTACGCGACATTTCACTCGATATTCATGAGGGTGAATTCGTGTCGATCATGGGTCCTTCAGGATCGGGAAAGTCGACCTTACTGCAAATATTAGGATGTCTTGAGCGCCCAACCGATGGAAAATATTTGCTCGACGGAAAAGATCTTGAGCATTATTCCGATGACGAACTTGCACACATTCGCAATAAAAAAATCGGGTTTATTTTTCAAGCATTCAACTTGTTGCCGCGCCTTTCAGTAATCGACAATGTAAAGTTGCCGCTTATTTACGCAAATATATACGAACCAGAACGAACGCGCATTGCTCGAGAGATGGTAACGATGGTTGGCCTCGGCGAACGAGAAAATTTTCCAACCGTTAAGCTTTCAGGCGGGCAAAAACAACGTGTTGCAATTGCGCGAGCACTGGTAAACGACCCCAAAGTCATTTTTGCCGATGAGCCAACAGGAAGTCTTGATTCAAAGTCGGGTGCCGTTATACTAGCTTTTCTGCAAGAGTTGCACGAGCAAGGTCACACGATTGTTATGGTAACCCATGAATCGTACGTGGCAGCAGCAGCAGAACGCATTATCCATATCAAAGATGGACTGATTGAAAGCGACGAATGGGTCGAACATCGTCACCGCGTAAAAGAAACCGATACGATTAAATAATATATGCGACTATGGGATACCATTCGCATGGCGGCCATAGGGTTAGCGACGCATCGGTCGCGTTCTTTATTGACGATTCTTGGTATTGTTATTGGTATCGGCGCTATTATTGTCGTTGTGGCCTTAGGTGAAAGCGGTAAGCAACTCATTGTGGGAGAGATACAAAACATGGGGCCGAAGAATGTATTTATCGTCCCTGGACGCGAACCGACAGATGTTGGTGGCGCGGGTTCGACCTTATTTACCGATTCATTACGAGAAAGCGATCTTAGAGACCTCGAGGAGAAGGCAAACGTTCCTAACGCAGTTTCAGTGACCCCTATTGTATTTGGAAACATAACATCCATATTCGAAAATGAATCGTACATGGGGCTTATTATGGGAAGCACGCCTGATCTTGTACGCTTATTTGACCTCACGCTCGCAACGGGAGATTTTTTCCCCGATGAAAGCGTCCGTCAAAAAGAGGAGGTAGTGGTTATTGGGAAAAAAGTAGCTGATGAATTATTCCCAACACAAGATCCAGTTGGACAAAAAATAAAAATAAAAAACAAAAATTATCGCGTAGTCGGAGTGCTTGCACAAAAAGGACAAGGTTCATTTGTTAACTTTGACGAAACAGTGATCGCGCCCTACACCATTGTTCAGCAATACATATTAGGTATTAAGCATTTTCAGCGTATGGTTGTAGAGGTAGATGAGGAAGTGAACATAGCAAATGCATCGCGAGACATAGAAACGCTCTTGCGTAATAATCATGATATTGATGATCCAACAAAGGATGACTTTTTTATTATGACGCAAGACGACATCGTCGAGCGCATCGGGACGGTTACGAATATCATGACCATCCTTCTTTCTGCCGTTGCGGCAATCTCATTGATTGTTGGCGGTGTTGGCATTATGAACATCATGCTCGTTTCAGTAATGGAACGCACCAGGGAAATCGGTCTGCGCAAGGCACTTGGAGCAACTAATCGCGATATTTTACAGCAGTTTCTTTCCGAAGCAATCATATTAACGTTTAGCGGTGGAGTAATTGGCCTTATTATTGGCGTTGCCATAGGAATCACTATCTCACTTCTTATTAAGTATATGTTCGGCATTGCGTTCACATTTATATTCCCTGTTGGAGGAGCAATCGCTGGCCTTGCAGTATCGACAATCGTAGGATTTGTATTTGGAATTTTCCCTGCACGAAAAGCAGCACAAAAAAGCCCTATGGAAGCGCTTCGCTACGAATAATATGACTAATACTGACAGACTAAAAGCCGCATACGAAGGGGTTGTTATGCATAAATCGCGATCATTGTTAACGATCCTTGGTATCGTGATTGGCATAACATCAATCATTCTTATTCTTGCAATCGGAAGCAGCGCACAAGAATTAATTATTCGCGAGGTACAAAGTTTTGGCCCTAAAAATGTGTTTGTACTCCCTGGGAAACAACCCGAGGGTTTTTCTGGGTTTAGTAGCTCAATCATGAATGACTCCCTACAGGAGGAAGACGTTGTAGCACTCCGCAGAATGGAAAATGTACCAGATGCAGAAACAGTTATGCCTTATATGGAAAGCAGCGTAACCGCAACCTATGGTTCACAGCTTTTTAACGGTCCGCTCCTTGGAGGAGAGGAGGTGATCTTTAGAATTTTCCAACTCGAGCTTGAGGCAGGTGATATATTTACCGATGAAGACGTTGCACAAAAAGCTGGGGTAGTTGTTATTGGAAGTAAAGTGGCAGAAAAATTATTTGGATTGGAAGAGTCAATTGGTAAGCATGTAAAAATAAAGGATAAAAATTATCGCGTCATAGGAATACTAAAGAAAAAAGGCTCGGGCGCGGCAGGTGAGTTCGATAGTGCGTTTGTCATTCCCTATACAACCGCACAGTTATACGTTATGGGGGTTCATTACATTAGTCACATTATCGTGGAAGCACGCACCGAAGAAAGTATTCCGGCAATGGTGCAAGACATTAAAAGAACCGTGCGTGAAAGCCATGATATTACTGACAGCACCAAGGATGATTTTTACACCATGACCATGGAAGATGCAGCTGCACTTCTTACGACAATCACGGATATTCTTACGATATTACTAACAACCATAGCGGCAATTTCGCTCGTGGTTGGCGGCGTTGGTATTATGAATATTATGTTTGTATCAGTAACTGAACGCACCAAAGAAATTGGCCTTCGCAAAGCGCTCGGGGCAACGGACAAAGATATTCTGCGCCAGTTTCTTTTTGAAGCACTTATTCTCACGATGAGCGGGGCGCTTATCGGCATACTTATTGGATGGGGCGGAGGTATTTTATTAACCATTATTCTTGG
The DNA here is from genome assembly GCA_001000675.1 of Candidatus Wolfebacteria bacterium GW2011_GWE2_44_13. Classification (GTDB taxonomy): domain Bacteria; phylum Patescibacteriota; class Minisyncoccia; order UBA6257; family UBA9933; genus UBA9933. Next base: position 462,575 of record LCHW01000001.1, on the reverse strand, counting down.
CCAAATATATAGCATTGATTTTCGCTTCTTCTTCCCACTACAAGGCGCAATCATTGGTGCAATCGTTGCGATAGCCATTGGATTTATCTTCGGCATTTTCCCCGCAACGCAAGCAGCCAAAAAAAGTCCTATGGAAGCGTTGCGCTCTGAATAATTTGCTATGCACGTCTTGATTTGATAGGCTTTGCGTAGATATTTCACCTCTTAATAGCGTCGAAAGGAGCTGAGCTGCGATGGATACGAACGAGCAACCATTACTCCAGCCCGGATTTCTTGGGGCTGGGCAAAGCTTGGACAAAAAACTGCTCTGGGTGTCCCTCCCATACCGAGGGCACAACCTCCATATCCTGCTCCGAGAATTGGAGCAAAATTTTGGAATCAGCAGCAAGCGGTATATGCAATTTGATACCGCAATATTGGACACGAACATACAGGAGGATTCCCTGCGCATCGTGCGATATGCAAGACAGCGACGAAAAAAAGTGTATGCAATTCTTGTAAATGAACTCGGCAAGGAGGGCATATCAAACTTCTTCGTACGAAATCGTGTCCCCGTCATAACCATTTCGTTAACCGAAGAAGTTGAATCGCTGCGCATCGCATTGATTGCGGCGCTGAAACATGTTTCAAGTCCTTTTTAGGACGGTTCTCCGTGCCCGCTTACCTGCGGGCATTTTTTACCATAAATATGGTATAAATACATATATGAGAATCATCGCGCATATCGATATGGATGCCTTTTTTGCCGCAGTAGAAGAGCGCGATAAGCCGTGGCTCAGTGGTATGCCGATTGCAATTGGATCAGATCCAGAAGAGGGAAAGGGAAGAGGGGTTGTATCAACAGCAAATTATAAGGCACGTGCATACGGCATCCATTCAGCACTCCCCATATCAACCGCATGGAAACTTTCACAAGAAGCAGTTAAGCGAGGCGAACCCGGGGTAGCCTTTATAACGCCAAATATGCATAAGTATATGGAAGTTTCATATCGTATTATGGCTATAGTGCGGACATACGCCGAACATATCGAAGAGGCGAGTATCGATGAAGCATATTTCGATCTAAGTCGCTTGGGAAATTTTGCAAAGGCGGTAACAGTGGCAAAAAAAATTCAAAAAGAAATACAAGAAAAAGAATCATTAACCGCTTCTATTGGCATCGGGCCAAACAAGCTCGTTGCAAAAATCGCCTCCGATTTTAAGAAACCACAAGGGTTAACCGTAGTAAAGCCATCAGAAGTCGAATCGTTTATTGCACAAATCGGATTGCGAAAAATCCCAGGCATCGGACCTAAAATGGAGTTGGCGTTACAAGAACAAGACATAACCACAACAAAACAGCTCCAAGCACTCGAGCCAATTGATTTAGAACTGTTATTAGGTAAATCAGGCATCGATTTATACACAAAGGTACGAGGCATCGATGACACCCCGCTTGTCGAAGAATGGATAGCACAATCTATAGGAGAACAGGAAACCCTACAACGCGATACACTTGCCCCGGATATCTTGCTCGAGCTCTTTCAAAAATTATGCGCACAAGTATTTGATCGTTTTACAAAAAGCGAATTTGCAACCTTTAAAACAGTCGGAATTACCGTGCGGTTCGAAGGGTTTGAAACAAAAACTCGTTCAAAAACATTGCCCGAGCCAACAAACGATAGCGCAGTTTTGGAATTTGAAACCTTGAAATTGCTATTGCCATTTCTTGATGCCCGTGAGAACCCAAAAAGAAAACCGATACGCCTTCTTGGCGTAAAGATTGAAAAATTTACGTAAGGAGTTTTGATTATCAAGAGCACTATTTTCGGCTATACTATACACTATGGAACCCGTACACGACATTCTTTCTCCTGACACACAAAAAGGAGGGCAGGTGCAACCAGAGGTGAGCAAAAACGTTGTCATTATGGGAGTGGTAAGTTTTTTTACCGACGTAGCCTCGGAAATGGTGTATCCAATTTTACCAATCTTTCTTACCGCAACATTAGGAGCACCGATGACTATTGTAGGGCTTATGGAAGGCCTCGCGGCATCGGCGCTAAATATGCTAAAGATTGTTTCTGGATGGCTATCTGACAAATATCAAAAACGAAAAATTATCGTAGTTGTTGGATATTCAATATCTGCGCTAGCAAAGCTCGTAGTAGCTATGTCATCCGGATGGCATACTGCTATGTTTGGAAAAGTGCTTGACCGAACAGGAAAGGGGGCACGGTCTTCACCGCGCGATGCGCTTATTGCGGACAGCACATTAGCAGGACACAGAGGGAGGGCTTTTGGACTCCATCGAGCAATCGATAACGCAGGGGCAATTATCGGACCATTACTTGCGATTTATCTTTTATTTTTCTTACACATAGAAATACGTTCAATTTTTTATATCGCATTTATTCCGGCATTGATCGGCGTTATTTGTCTTATTCTCTTTGTTAAAGATATTCATACAAAACCAGTTAATCACACGGTATTTCGTTTTAAGCTTACCGATTTAAGCCCATCGTTTAAGGTGTTCTTGGCTATTAGTATTGTGTTTGCACTCGGAAACAGCGCGGATGCATTTATGATTCTTAAGGCAAAAGATATGGGTATGCCAATTGAATTAATTTTAGTACTGTATGCACTACTAAACCTGACTCATTCATTATCATCATATCCCGCAGGTATCGTCTCCGATAAAATTGGCCCGAAAAAAGTGCTTTTAATTGGATTCCTGCTCTTCGCATTGGCATATATACTATTCGGATCAATTACAGCACCTTTCTTTCTCTGGCTACTCTTCCCTTTGTTTGGATTTTATCGTGGATTAACAGAAGGCGTGTCGGTTGCGTATGTATCAAACCTCGTCAAAGAAGAGCACACGGCAACCGCAATCGGTTTTTACCAAACAATGATTGGGTTTGCCGTCCTATTAGCATCACTCATCGCCGGAGTTATGTGGGAAAGCCTTGGCTCAGCAGCGCCATTCCTTTTTGGAGGAAGTATGGCGATTATCGCATCACTACTCTTTATCATATTAGAAAAGAAAATTAATCACATTTCGCTTTTTGCAAAAACACCAAATCCATGATTAGTGACAAACACCACTTACATATATTCGGCAATAAAGAAATAAATGCGCTCTACGCAACGCTTGGCTTTTTAGCTTTTGCAGAAGGGCTGTTAAGTGTTTTCGTGCCCATATTTTTTTGGAATCTAGGATTTCCTCTATGGAAAATTTTGCTATTTTATTTTCTACACTCAGCCTTATTTTTAATCTTCACCCTTATTCTTTTACCTATCATTAAAAAATTAAGCGATAAGATGATGATGTTTCTCAGCATTCCTTTTCTTGTCCTTTATTTCTTTGGGTTGAGTATGGTGGAGGTGGAATCATTTATATTTTTTTTATTGCCGGTTGCGAGCGCAATGCACACATTGTTATTTAATATCGGATATCACATTGATTTTTCAAGCGCCTCAGACAAAGAACGGATTGGAGAAGAAATTGGCGTGCGGTACGTTCTTGGATCGGTTCTCGGGCTTGCTGCTCCCTTTTTCGGTGGTGCGCTTATCGAAGCCGCAGGCTTTCAAGAAACATTTCTTATTGGAAGTGCAATCTTATTAATTTCAGTATTACCATTGTTCTTTTTCAAAAACAGAAACCTCGCTTCAGATTTAACGATCAAATCAATAGTTCCATTCTTTAAGAACAAGGAGTTGCTTCCTTTTACGCTATCAGGAATTGGATATGCAATAGAAGTAGTGATCAGCAAAACAATTTGGCCCCTCTTTATATTTCTTGCTATTGGCGGTGTTAAAGAATTTGGCGGTGTTATATCACTCGGGCTTGTCGTTACCGCCGTTGTAACCTATCTTGTCGGATTCCTTTCGGATTATGGGAAGCGCCGCAATGTTATTCGATGGGCATCCATCGCTAATGCACTTGTATGGTTTATACGTCCGTTTATTGGGCAACCTCCCATGGTTGCAGGCATGCATGTTGGCGGAAATGTAATATATTCAGGGCTAATGGTCGCATGGGCAAGCCAGTATTATAAGATTACTAAAACCGTTTCCGATGCTACTGCATTTATTATCAGTCGCGAGTTACTCTACAATAGTGCGCGCGTCGTGTTTATCCCGATATTAATGTATATCGCATATACCACATCCACTAGTACATTTTTTTCAATCAGTTTTGTATTAGCAGGATGTATGTCGCTTATATTCCTAGTCGCAAATAAAACACACGCACATCTATTAACGGGGCTTATAACACACGAACATGGCAATAAAGATACACTGGCATAACTTAACGCCCGAAGAAGCGTACGATATAACGGGTAGTGGTCCGGGGGGACTTTCAGAAAACCAAGTAGTCGATATTGCGAAGCTTGTGGGCAAAAATAATATCCCCGAAGGAAAGCCCTATTCACGCATCAAATTGTTTATTGAGCAGTTTAATAACTCGCTCATATACATTTTATTTGGAGCTGCGATAATTGCATTTGCGCTAAACCATTTTATTGATGGGATATTTATGTTAGTGGTCCTTGCCATTAACGGAGTTGTTGGATTTTTACAAGAAAACAAAGCGAACGCATCGCTGCAAGCATTGCGTAAAATAGCGCACACAATGGCAAGTGTTATTCGCGAAGGCAACCGTAAAGAAATCGACGCTACAGAGCTTGTTCCGGGAGATATTATTGTTGTAAAGGCAGGGAACAAGATTCCAGCAGATGCACGCGTTATTGAAGCAACGCGACTAACAGTCAATGAATCAACCCTTACAGGGGAATGGTCGCCAGTAGATAAAAATCCGAGCAAGGTAGCTGCGGACGCATTAATTTTCGAACGCCATAATATGGTTTTTATGGGTACGACTGTGGAAACAGGGCGCGCCACGTTATTAGTCGTAGCAACAGGAGGTGATACTGAATTTGGGAAAATAGCGGTATCGCTTCAGGATGCTGAACGTCGCCCAACACCACTGCAAAAAAAGATAGCGCGCATGTCACGCGTACTGGGCGCAATTATCAGCAGTATTATTGTAGGCATTATTATTTTGGGCGTTCTGCGCGGTGAACCGTTTGCAGATATTCTTATTGCCTCGCTTGCACTTGCAGCGTCTGCGATTCCAGAAGGCTTATTGCCCGCTATTACGATTGTGCTAGTCATGGGCATGCGGCGCATTTTACAAGAAAAAGGGCTGGTTCGAAAACTTGCCGCCACAGAAACGCTCGGGAGTGTAACGGTTATCTGTACAGACAAAACCGGCACCTTAACGGAAGGCACGATGCAAGTAAGCCATATTCTTACTGCGACACACGAATTACCTATTGCGAGTGAAGATGACATTCATGGCATTACAAATAATGGTGGGCCAGAAGATTCACACATCACCGCATTGCGTATTACCGCATTGGTTAGTGAAGCATACATAGAAAATCCACAAGATGAGCTACACGATCTTATTATTCGTGGCACACCAACCGAACGCGCACTCCTTATTGCCGCCATGCACGCAGGCGTTGATCGTGATGAGCTTTGGAAAAATCGGTGGATAGAGGATATGACGTTGTTTGACTCAGAAACAAAGTACGCAGCAACGCTTTTTGGAACGGGCATTGATACGTATGAGTTACTAGTAGTCGGCGCCGCAGAACAAATTACAGCACTTGCAAACTCCGTAGACAAAAACGGCGTCCACCAACACATTGGAGAACCAGAACAAGACCGCATTATTCGTCATATGGAGATGACAACGTCCACCGGATTACGGGTTATTGCATGTGCACGAAAAACATTCACAAAACGTCCGACATATACTGAGTTTAATGAAATCGTAAAGGGCCTAACGCTAATAGGCCTCATTGCTATTAAAGACCCCTTGCGTGTTGATGCACGGCACACGATTAATCTCGCTAAAACTGCGGGAATTAGAACCGTGCTCATTACCGGGGACCATCGATTAACGGCACGCGCAATTGCGCAAGAAGTGGGCATTCCCGCAGAAGAAACGTGTATTATGGAGGGGTCTGAGATTGATATTGCAACCGACAAAGAGCTCAGAGAAATCGCACGGGGTGTTTGCCTCTATGCACGTGTTTCACCACATCATAAGTTACGTATTGTGCAAGCATTACAACAAAATGGTGAAGTTGTCGCGATGATTGGCGATGGCGTAAATGATGCACCCGCACTACAGAAATCCGACATCGGCATTGCGCTGGGGTCAGGCACAGACGCAGCAAGAGAAGCGTCTGATATTGTGCTACTCGACAACAACCTCAAGACCGTTTTAAAAACGATAGAGGAGGGACGAATTATGTACAACAATATTCGCAAGATTTTTATGTATTTAATTGCAGATAGTTTTGCCGAATTATTATTATTTATCACAACTATTTCATTTGCATTACCAATTCCACTTTTACCAACGCAATTACTCTGGATCAACGTCGTAGAGGATGGTCTTCCAAACATAGCATTAACTACTGAACGTGAGCGTCATGGAATCATGGAGGAGCCGCCGCGCAACCCAGCAGAGCCGTTTCTTAACAATCAGATGAAATATTGGTTAGGATTTATTTTCCTCGTGACAGGATCCGCTGCAATTGGAATCTATTCGGTATTCCTTGCAAAAACAGGGGATGTTGCGCTCGCGCGTACCGCCGTATTTGCTTTTTCATGCATAGATTCACTCCTATTTTCATTCAGTGTTCGTTCACTTAAATCAACCATGTTTACACGAGGAATCTTTACGAACAAATATGTTAATGGCGCAGCAGCACTAGGATTACTCTTGCTCCTCGCTGCAATTTATATACCAGGCGTACAAACAATCGTACGTACTGTTCCGCTTGAGCCAATCCACTGGGCAATTATTGGTGGCATTGGTTTAGTAGAAATAGCACTCATCGAAAGCGCAAAGTACGCGATATTCCTTCGAAAGCGCAAATAACCACGAGGCACAGCACGAGCACACTGGGGTTGCAATTTGCACTATATTCCGCATACTAATAATCTTATGATTGAATTCAAAATCAAAAAACGATCCACGAAAAGCAGGGCGCGCTTAGGTCTTCTTAAAACGCCCCATGGCACAGTAGAAACCCCTGCGTATGTTTCCGTTGCAACGCAAGGCGTCATTAAGACACTTACCTCAGAAGAGGTTGAGGCAACGGGAGCACAGTTGCTTATCGCCAACACCTATCACTTGCATATTCGCCCAGGGGAAGCCGTACTGAAAAAGCACGGCGGGTTGCACAAGTTTATGAACTGGAAGCGCCCTATTATGACCGACTCCGGCGGGTTTCAGGTATTCAGTCTTGGGTTTGGACGAGATTTTCAGACTGGGAAAATAATGAAGCAGGAGAGTGACTCGGTTATTGAGCTCGGCCAGCAACCGAAGCTACTTAAAATAACCCCTGAGGGAGTTATGTTTCGCTCCTATCATGACGGGAGTGAAATGTTCTTAGGACCAAAGGAATCCATAAAAATTCAGGAGCAAATTGGCGCTGATATTATTTTTGCATTCGACGAATGCACGTCACCCATGGCCGATCATGCGTATACGAAAAAATCACTCGAGCATACAAATGATTGGGCAAAGGTTTGTCTCAAAACAAAGAAGACGGATCAAGCGCTTTATGGCATCGTACAAGGAGGTAAGTTCAAAGATCTCCGTACAGAAAGTGCAAAGTTTATCGGAGGCCTTCCTTTCGACGGCTTTGGTATTGGCGGAGAATTCGGTGCCGATAAAAGCATGATGACGGGAATGCTCGACATCGTTACAAACGAATTACCGGAAAATAAACCACGCCACTTGCTCGGCATCGGACACCTCGACGACATCATCCCTATTATGAAGTCAGGCATCGATACCTTCGACTGCATTGCACCAACCCACTACGCTCGCCATGGCATGGCGTTCACATCAAAGGGACGCCTAGATTTAAAGAAGAAAGCGTTCCTTACTGATAAAAAACCGCTCGACCCGAAGTGCTCATGTTTTGTGTGCCAAAACTATAGCAAGGGATATATCACACACCTTCTCAAGGCAAACGAAATTACTCCATTGAAGCTACTTACATTTCATAATATGTATTTCTTTCATGGGTTTGTGAAAAAAGTACGAGAAGAAATCAAAAAAGGAAAGTTGTGAAGCAATTATTAGAGCAAACAATACAGGCATACGATTACGCGTTCCCCGAAACGCTTATTGCGCAAAACCCCGCATCGCCACGCGACAGCGCAAAGCTATTAATATACGACAGGAAGAATGACGAGGTAGCAGAAAGCACTTTCGCGCATATCGGAGAATATCTTCCGAAAAACGCGGTACTGGTTTTTAATCAGACAAAAGTATTTCCCGCTCGTCTCAAGGTAACAAAACCAACAGGTGGCGAAGCACGCATATTATATATCGCAACAGAAGGGGATTGCATTCGGGTCATGTCTGATAGAAAACTTATTGTAGGCACAAATGTTCTTATCGCAAAAGACTTATTTTTAACCGTCGTAAGCCACGACGAAAAACAGTATCTCCTAAAGCCGTCGTTTCCTATACAACAGCTTGCGGCCGTACTTGAGCGTCATGGTATTACGCCCATTCCTCCGTACATTAAAAAAACCCCGCTCACCGAAAGCGCTTTGCGAAAAAGATACCAAACGGTTTTCGCAAAACACTCCGGCTCAGTCGCTGCTCCCACGGCTTCTTTACATTTCACCGATCGACTGCTTAAAAAGTTGCAGCGATCGGGAATTGATATTCGTTTCGTAACGTTGCACGTAAACATCGGCACATTTGCACCACTGACGCAGGAGCATCTCGACACGGGAGCGCTCCACATCGAACAGTACGAGATAGACAAAGAGACTGCGGCATTTTTAAATAACGCAAAAAAAGAAGGCCGCCCTATTATTGGTGTAGGTACAACCGTTGTTCGTACGTTAGAATCAGCCACAAAGAAAGGGGAGCTTAAAAACTTATCCGACAACACGAGCATCTTTATTCAAGAAGGGTATCGATTTACCTTTATCGATGGCATGATAACCAACTTTCATGTTCCGCAATCAAGCCTTCTTATGCTCGTCGCCGCCCTCATCGGCAAGGACAAACTCTTTGAGCTCTACCGTCTGGCGATCAAACACAAGTTCCGATTCTTTTCCTTCGGGGATGGGATGCTGATCCGTTGACCGATTTTAACAAGTACAATCATTTGACAAACTGGCCTTTTAAGGGCTAAATTATTGCTAGCACCACACAATTAACGTCCCAATGGAGGAGAGATATGCGAACAATCGAAAGAGGCGACCTCATTGAACGAGCAGAGAAGATCGCACAAGAAGCGGCAAAAGAAGCCTACACGGCAACGCGTGGCCCTGCACAGCAACGGCTGTTGCGCAGCATGCCGATTATCGACATTCTGCAACGGAACGACATTTCGCCCTCCACCAAGCCGATAGAGCGGGGTTTTTATGTTGTCGTAAAGGAAGGTGAGCGGGGGTTTTTCGAACGTATCGAAGCGACTGCAGGCATGTCGCTGGAGGATGGCACCATCCTGTACCCCTGCGGCTTCGACGGATACAAAGCCCGGTTAGGGGAGGCTCGGCGCTATTATGATATCCTCAAGGCCGCCGGGGTCGAAAGCAAGATCATCCCCCTCCCAATCCTCGGATCGGGAGCGAAGATGGCGGTCCTATTCGTCCCGCCCATTCCGGCATGAGATCCATGCCGCCCTAAGCCCCCCATCGGGGGCTTTTTATATCCAAACAACAAACAATTCAGTATAATAAGCTATATGCTAGTACAGAAGATGAAAGGTCTATCAGGGTGGTTCATTGTAGGGGCACTTTCAGTGTCACCGTTGTTTATTTGGGCTACAATACAGCCATTATCTGAACGTTTTGCAACGTTTACCACAACGCTAACCAGCATTGGCCAAATGCTCGGCCTCGTCGGCATGGCTATGTTTGCGCTCAATCTCATTCTAAGTACACGCCACCCGATTTTGGAGCGCTTTTTTAATGGAATGAATCGGGTATATCTTGCACACCACACGTTTGGTGCAATTGCATTTTCACTGCTATTATTCCACCCAATATTCCTCGCTCTTAAATTTGCGTTCGTAGCTTCACCACGTGACGCTGCATTATTTCTTCTTTCTACAAACCCGCCTATTCTCTGGGGGATATTTGCGTTGCTATCTATGATGTTATTTCTTGTGCTTACGTTTTTTGTTTCTTTTGCGTATGACAAGTGGAGGATTACACACAAGTTTCTCGCAGCTTCTTTTATACTCGCATCTATACATACCCTTATTATTTATAGCGACACACAAGTATCATCGCTATTGTATTGGTATATGGTATTCTTTGTCGTACTCGGCTTAATCCCAATCATATACAGAACAGTTGCTCCAAAACTTTTTGTTTCATACATAGAATATATTGTTGATGAAGTACGCCCCATGGATGAGCATACAGTAGAGATATTTATGAAGCCCGTGTTCAAGCCGTTTACATATAAAGCAGGGCAATTTATATTTATTAGTTTTAAAACTGAAATAGTGGGGGATGAATTTCATCCATTTTCCATTGTGTCGTCACCCGATGAGCCACGGCTAGCAATCGCCGTAAAAACACTCGGAGATCACACAGGGAAATTTAAATTAATCGCGAAGAACACCGTCGCAAAAATAGAGGGGCCTTTCGGCGTTTTTTCAAACGAGCGCGCCCCAGGGAAAAATCAGCTATGGATTGCGGGCGGTATTGGAATCACTCCGTTTATTGGTATGGCAAAAGCAATTATCGACCCCGCATACCGTATAAAAATATACTACTGTGTTGCCAACAAAACAGAAGCGGTATTTCTCGAAGAGCTCATCGCTGTCGCGCAAAAGAATCCAAATATCACCATCGCAACTTTTTGCTCAAACGAGCGCGGATATATTTCTGCAGATGCGTTGCAAGCAATGGGAGAAGATATCTTTGCAAACGAGATCCTTATCTGTGGGCCAGTACCGCTGATGCACAGTCTCAAAAAGCAGCTTGCTGCGAAAGGCGTTAGTCGAGCCCATATTCACACCGAAGAATTCACGTTACGTTAAAACCCATGAAAAAATTAACGCTCATATCACTCTTTATATTTTGGGCATTTGTTACGTCGCTTTTTACCGCGGGCTTTGCACTCCAGGAAAAAACAAACAATCCAACGCCGCAAAACAATCCCGCGCAATTAATCGCACAGGGTACAATCTTAACAAAAGAAGAGCTGGCAAAGCATGCGAGCGCATCAAGTTGCTGGCTATTGATTGATAAAAAGATATATGACGTTACTTCGTATTTAAATCAACATCCTGGCGATGCAGATACAATTCTGCCAACATGCGGCACAGACGCAACACGAGCATATAGCACGAAAGGAAGAACCACGAGCCCATCTCCGCATTCTCAAAATGCACACGAACTATTAAAGGCTTACTATATCGGTGATCTCGGACAAGAAGCGATTGCAGTTGCTCCAACTGCGAGCCCCACTACTAAACCACAATCAAATACACCGGCAACACAGCCAACAGCTCCATCCACGCAACCAAATGCATCTGTAGCATTATCCATACAAGAAATAGCAAAGCATAACATAGCACAAGATTGTTGGATGATCGTTAATAATAATGTGTATAATGTAACGAGTTATTTACCACGACATCCGGGAGGCACTTCTGCAATATTGCGCTATTGTGGCAAAGATGGGGGAGCAGCATTTGAAGGTCTTCCTCATTCAACGAACGCGCACCAACTACTTGCATCATTCTTCGTAGGCGCAGTTGGCCAAGTAGCAAATACGCAAACAATACAACAAACCACAAGTCCAACCGTCCCCGTGGGAGCAAGCAATAATAGAGGTGATGACGATGAGGATGATGACTGATATAGTATTTTAGGAGCAAAACAATCATACTAGCACTAAGAGCAATTTATTTAATTACACATTTATGGAAATACAATATTTACTATTCATATTTATTCTTAATCATCCAGTCGAATTTCTTTTGTTATTTATATGGACATTCACAATAAAAGGAGCTGCGTTATTACGAGCATTTGAGCGAAAGGAAAGAGTTTGGTTCGTCGTATTGCTTCTCATAAACACACTAGGAATCCTTGATGTGTATTATCTCTATGCCAAGCGTCAGCCAAAGGTGGCGACAAAACATGAGAAGCTAGTAGAAGCACCAGCCGTAACGAAGGAAGAACACACTACAACAAACGAGGGAGAAATTACCTACGACGATTTTGCAAAAGTAGAATTAAAGGTGGCGAAGATTATGGAAGCTGAGCGAGTAGAGAAGTCCGAAAAATTAATTAAGCTTCAGCTCGAAGTAGGGGATGAAAAACGACAGATTGTTGCCGGCATCGGTAAAGCATATGGCCCAGAAGAGCTTGTTGGTAAAGAAATTATCATCGTTGCCAACCTCGCCCCACGCGCGTTAATGGGTGTGGAAAGCCATGGTATGCTACTCGCTGCAGGCGGAGCGGAAAACCCAGTACTCCTTACTCCAGAAAAAGATATTGAATCAGGAGCAAAGGTTAAATAAATGAAACTCTTCCTCGCATCCGCAATCGATAAAACCCTTCCACTCCTTAAGCCGCTTTTGCAAAACAAAGCGGCTACAAAAGTTTTATTTATTGCAAATGCATCTGACAACTATCCTACAAAAGATGCATGGTGGGTAAGTAATGATCGAATTAAATTCACGGAGCTCGGCTACAAGCTGACTGATATAGACCTACGAACCACTTCGACGGGAGCGCTCACACAGGCACTCGAGGATACAGACATTCTACATATTGCCGGCGGAAGTGTTTTTTATCTCGTCGGATTATTACGAGAAAAAAATCTAGGGCAGAGTATTATCGACGCAGTAAAAAGCGAATCTGTTATCTATACAGGATCAAGCGCAGGCTCAATGATTATTTCTGAATCACTCGCCCTATTTGCGTTTGACGAGGGTGAGAAAGAATTTCTCGATACCGTCCCCAACAGAAGGGGATTAGGGCTTATCAACTTCGGCGTCATTCCGCACTGCAATAATCCGGAATTCGCAAGTGAATATGCCGAGATTATTAAGGAGCTCTCCAACCACGCAGAACCGCTCATATTACTGCATGACAACCAAGCAATATGGGTCGATAACGATACACTTAAAATAATTTCAGCATAAAGACGCCGCGAGGCGTTTTTAGTTTGACATTTTCTCCTAAAATACTTACAGTGCGAGTAGCTCCATCACCCTAATCGAAGGAGAGAGGAGGTTTCCATGATACACATCGAGTTTGGAGGCAGACCAGGACACGAATTCGAAGAAATGATTCACGATCGAAACAAGCTCAGGAGGCACATCCGGCATCACAGACCAGGAAAAGATTGCCGTATCACGGTCGTCAACGGCGTATGCGAGCGCGTTGAGCGCCAAGGAAATCGTCCGTTTCTGCGGGCATACATCACTCCCGATGAGGACCATCGCAGCATCATCGGGCTCATCGATTCCTGCGAACATCTCTGCGCAGCAGAAACGTACGACATCGAAGTCGTGCAGGTTATCGCATACCGTCCGCGGTAATGCCAAACGCCCCATCTCGGGGCGTTTTTTGTTTGACATCGTTACAAAAAATAAATACAGTAGGGACAGCTCAAAACATCCTAAAAACGAGGTGACGTCTATGGACAGCGAACAGATCGGCGACGAGGTGGCAAAACTCGCGAATTACGGAGACCTCTATCGATGGGCAACGGAAAAGAAGGGCCCCACCGGCATAGAGCCGGAAACGTTAAGCCAACACATTATCGAAAAGGTCTTGCAGTTGCTCCTCTTTTACGAGGCAACTCCCGACGCACTCGATATCGTCGGCGCGCGACTCATGATTCTCGAGGAGATCGAGTATTTCGAGGAAACTGGGCGCTTGCGCCCCGCGGCAGACTAAGACAAAGGGAGGTAGCCCGCATGACGATCTTAGAAATTCACGGCGCCAACACGAGCGACGCACAGGCACTGCGGACAAAGATATTCAACGCAGCATCAATCCCATTACAAAGAGTTCTCGTGATTGAAATTATTTTGTCCAACATCGAGAACCACAGGGAAGAGAAGTGCCCGTATCTCAAATGCACTGCGCATGATCGTCGAAGCTTCAGGGAAGTGCAGCGAGTTGTTACGATACTGCAGGGGCGTTACGAAATTCCAAAAATGCCTTTGTTATACGTGGAGCTCTCCGATGCTTCATAGCTGTATTTGATAACTCGAAATACACCCAACGCCCCACCTCGGGGCGTTTTTAGTTTGACATATTTTATATATTATTATTTAATCTAATCAGCACTATTAACTCTCACACAGGAGGACAACCGATGATTATTGTGAAGATTCATGGAGTTGGAGAAGTGGAGGCGGAAAAAATTCGCCGAGAAATCGTTACCGCGTTGTCATCCCGTATGGCACATAAACTCGTGACCGAAATTGTTCAGTCAAAAGTCGCCGATCATTTAGGCGATCCGTTTCCGTATCTCGAATGCGTCGCCCCGGATATCAAAGCATTCCAGGAAGTGCAGCGAGTCGTGAATTTGTTGCATGGACGGCACGAAATACGCAAGATGCCGTTGATCTTCATCAAGTTCTTGGACGAGGCATAAACGCATCGTTCAAAGCATTCAACAAAAGGAGCAGGGCCATGACCAACCTTCGTAATTGCAAAGGATACACGCTTATCGAGCTGATAATCGTTATCGTTATCGCGCTAATCGTGGTAGTGAACGTAGTAGTCATCCCCACGAACAATGCATGGTGGACGTCGGACGGCGTTCTAAAAGAACTGCGAGTAGATCATCCAACTATCACCGAAGTCATCAAGACAAAACGAAATCTCTTTAGCTACTCAGAGATCACTGTGCGTGAAGGAAGCCAGACGATTACCTATTTTCTGGACTCAAACGTGTTATTCAATTACACGTTTCACAAGTAGTTTCAACGCCCCCACTCGGGGGCGTTTTTTGTTACTATTTGATATAATAGAAGCAACGTCGAGCGTAACCTAACCAACTTATTTTTATGCACCAACTTTCACCGCTTCCGTATGCATACAATGCACTCGAGCCATTTATCGATGCGCGAACACTCGAAATTCATCACAGCAAACATCATCAATCGTACGTCGATAAACTCAACACAGCGCTTGAAAAATATCCCGAACTACAAGACAAAACCGCCGAAGAGCTCATCGCGATGCTCGATGAAATCCCTGAAACAATTCGCACAACCGTTCGTAATAACGCAGGCGGACATTTTAGCCATACATTCTATTGGAATTGCATGAGCCCAACTGCGCAGGAAGATATTCCCGAAGAATTAGGGAAGGCAATTGTCGACGACTTCGGTAGTATTGTCGCATTTAAAGAACAGTTTACTGTGGCAGCAACAAATCTTTTCGGAAGCGGCTGGGTATGGTTAGTATTCGACGCGACCAATAAAAAACTTACCATTACTTCAACCCAAGGACATGATAATCCACTCATGACGGGAGACACGCCCCTTATGGTTATCGATATTTGGGAACACGCATATTATCTTCATTATCAAAATCGAAGAGCCGAATATATTCAAAACTGGTGGAACGTACTCGACTGGAAAGTTGTAGGACAAAATTATACTGAACATATATGAAAAAAATAATTCTCACCACAGGAGGAATACTTATTGCACTCGCGGTTGTCGGAGGAACGATAGTATATTGGACACAACTCCGAGGTATTTGGCCCGCAATCACAAAGCCGGAGCAAGACATCGTGAGACTTATCGAACAAGCATCTACATCGGTATCGCAACCAGAAGAGCAGGCGACACCAACAACCACGACGGCAACGCCAAAGCCGCCTAAACAAACAGCGCCAGTTATATCCCAAGGACCGCTCCGTATACCGCAAGGATTTTCACTTTCTATTTTTGCTAAAGATTTAAATGATCCGCGCGTACTAACGACTGATCCTAGCAATGTTTTACTCGCAAGTATTCCGGGTAAGGGGAACGTAGTCGCGCTTATCGATACAAACAACGACGGTAAAAGCGACGAGACAAAAATAGTCGTTTCCGGATTAAACGCACCCCATGGCATTCTTGTGCAGTGCGCACAAGAAAATATATGCAAACTATACGTCGCTGAAACAGATAAAGTAAGTGAATTTACCTACGACGCAGCAGCCTTAACCGCAACTAACAAACGGGTTATTGCATCCCTCCCGAGTGGCGGAGGGCACAGTACGCGAACACTGTTGCCGTACAAAAACAACCTCCTTGTTTCCATTGGTTCGTCCTGCAATGTTTGCAACGAAAACGACCCCAATAGGGCGACAATTGCAAAAATAGACATCGGTACAGGAAAGACAGAAACGTTCGCTAGAGGGCTTCGTAACGCCGTTTTTATGGCTTTTAACCCACTCACAGGAGACATTTGGGCCACGGAAATGGGCCGAGACCTCTTAGGCGATAATACCCCTCCGGACGAGATCAATATCATCAAGCAGGGCGGCAATTATGGGTGGCCAATTTGTTACGGGAAAAACAGCCATGATACGGAATTTGATAAAAATACCTATTTCCGCAACCCGTGCATGGAGCCTTTCGAAACCCCGAGCTACATCGACATTCAAGCGCATTCTGCCCCACTTGGGCTCGCATTTATTCCGAATAGCTGGCCAGAAGAATATCATAACGACCTTTTAGTCGCATATCATGGATCATGGAATCGCAGCGTGCCAACCGGTTACAAAATCGTACGCCATCAGTTCAATGCAAATGGCACATATGAAGGTGTAACGGACTTTATCACGGGGTGGATAGATGGCGAACAAAAAACGCTTGGTCGCCCAGTAGATATTCTATTTCACGCAAACGGAGCCGCATATATTTCCGACGACAAGGCAGGCGTTATATATCGACTTGCACCAATAACAAACAAGCAATAGACTGTAACCATATGAGATCACGAGCCTTTTTCTTCACAACAGTTGCACTAATCGGAGCTGCGCTTATTATTGGCATGGTTGTGCTATGGCAACAGAGGCCAGAAAAAATCGTCCCACCCACTTCACAAAAAGATGGTATTATACGCATGAACAAAACGGTGCGTGGTGAAGTTATTCAGGTTATGCAAAGCGCAAAAATCATAACCATAAAAGATGTATCAACAACAGAAGAAATACAAATAGCCTTTACCCCAGAAACAAAATTTGTTGATGAAAAAAATAAATCCGTAGAAAGTTCGCTTATACATATTGGATACACTATAGAAGGAAAAGGGGAGTCAATCGCAAAAAATGCAATGCTCGCGAATGATATTCGTATCATCACAAGTCCAGAAATTATTATAACGATCCCAACAGAAAATACTGTAGCAACAAGCCCATTACTCGTCGAAGGATTAGCGAGAGGTATGTGGTACTTCGAGGCAGTGTTTGGCGTAGAAATTATCGATGCAAACCGAAAACTACTCGGGAAGCATTATGTAACTGCTACCGAAGACTGGATGTCCGAATCACTCGTTCCGTTCAAGGGAGAATTCGAATTCAAAAAGCCAACCACAAAAACCGGATTCTTAATTTTTAGAAATGACAATCCAAGCGGATTAAAGGAACACGAAAAATCGTTTGAGGTGCCTGTTAATTTTGAGTTATCGTCGATAAAAATTAATGTCTTTTTTAATAACAGCAAACTTGATCCGGCATTTCTCTGTGACAAAGTTTTTCCATCGACACGCGAAATACCATGGACCGAAGGGATAGGGCGTGCAGCAATCGAAGAACTTCTTAAAGGACCAATGGAGGCAGAGAAGGCTGCTGATTATTTTACCAACATCAATCCGAACGTGCGCATTAACACGCTCACTATCGAAAATGGAGTGGCGTATATAGATTTTTCCGAAGAGCTTGATAAAGCAGTTGGTGGTTCATGTCGCGTAACCGCTATTCGCGCACAAATTACCGAAACACTTAAACAATTCCCAAGCGTAAAGGAAGTTGTTATTGCAATAAACGGAAGGACAGAGGATATTCTTCAGCCGTAAACATATATATGGAACATAAACTATTTATCGCAATCAATCTTCCCCAAGACATCAAAACAACTATTCGCAATGCGGTTGATTTAGATAAAAAGAATGTTGCGGAATTGTATACAGATGCGCATCCGATACCAGAAAATAATTGGCATCTAACAATTAAATTTTTAGGAAACCAGCCCGAGGAAGCGCTTTCGGTTATTGAGGATGTGTTACACACTGTGGTAACAAAAATAAGTACACCGGTTGTTTCTCTGCGAACGCTCACAACCGCACCACCAAAGCGACCACCGCGTATGATTTGGATAACAACCATAACGCCAACCAATGAAGCACTTGGGCAGCTAAAACATATGATTGAGCAGGGGCTCGCTGCAAAGGGTATTTTTCAAAAAGGAGAAGCGCATCCGGCATATCATGGGCATATTAATATCGCCAATCTTCCCGAGGGAAGAAAAATAGAGGGGCATGTAACCACATTTCCGAGCACGCTCACATTTACACCTGCGACCATAGACCTTATGGAATCGCGCCTAGATAGCACAGGGGCAACATATTCGATTGTAAAATCAATAGACTTCAAGCCCTCCGTTTGATACAATGGAGCAATGAAAAAACTGGCAACACGCATAGCACTTGCGGTTAGTATCGTACTAATAATCGTCCTTCTCGGAGGTGCGAGTTTTTCGTATGGATATCGCAAGGGAGCTGAACAACCAAAGCTCACTATTGTAAAAGGAGTAACGAATCTAGAAGACGGCAAGGAAACAAACGCTGATTTTAGCTTGTTTTGGGACGCATGGAAGGTTCTCGATGATAAATACGTCGATGCAAAGAATATAACCGAGCAAGAGAAGGTCTATGGGGCAATCTCGGGCATGCTCGCATCTACTGGTGATCCTTATTCCGTATTCATGCCACCCAAAGAAGCAGACGATTTTGCCCAAGAGATTAGTGGAGAATTCGGAGGTATTGGAGCAGAAATAGGTATTCGAAACGAACAACTTGTTGTAGTAGCACCGTTAAAAAATACACCTGCTGAACGAGCAGGCATAAAAGCGGGCGATGCAATTGTAAAGATAAATGATGAAGATACGCATGGTCTTACCACAGAAACTGCAGTAGGGAAAATTCGTGGCGAAAAGGGAACAACTGTAACACTAACCTTATTTCGCGAAGGATGGTCTGATACAAAAGATTTTCCAATAGTACGTGATGCGATTCAAATCCCAACACTCGATTGGAAGATGGTCAATGACGCAGGCAAAGAAGATGCTAACGGAAAAATCCTATACATTCAGCTTTATAACTTTTACGAAAAATCTCCACTTCTTTTCTATCAAGCAGTTGCAGGAGCAATAGACAAAAATCCAAAGGGGATTATTCTCGACTTACGTAACAATCCAGGAGGATATCTCGATGCATCAGTAAACATCGCGGGATGGTTTGTTGATCGAGGAAGTGTTGTCGTAACCGAAAAGTTTAAGGCAGATAACGATGGGCACGAAAATTTCGAAGCACAAGGTCTTCCGGTATTTCGCAACACGCCAACAGTAGTACTTATTAACCAAGGGTCAGCATCGGCATCTGAAATTCTCGCTGGAGCATTACGCGATAATAATGGCGCTAAGCTCGTCGGAGAAAAAAGCTTTGGAAAGGGGAGCGTGCAAGAATTAATTCCGCTCAAAGCGGACGCGATGGTAAAGATAACGATTGCACATTGGCTCACGCCAAACGGAACCGTCATCGACAAAAACGGGCTTACCCCTGATGTAAAAATTGCTATAACCGAAGAAGATGTAAAGGCAGAAAAAGATCCGCAATTCGATAAGGCAGTTGAGGTGCTTAAAGAACAACTGAAATAAAAAGTATCCAGAATAATTTAAAAAATATTTCTAGATTTGGATGAAATGCGAGGCGCGCCTGCCTGCCGGTAGGCAGGGGAGAGTTGGCGAGGGAAACGTGCTAATTGTACGATGACCGAGACAACAGGGGCCCGCAACGAAGCAGTTCGACAAATATAGGAATATTTAAAAAAACATGAAGGTAATATTCCTAGCAGACGTAAAAGGTCTCGGTAAAAAAGGCGACGTGAAAAACGTCTCCGATGGCCATGCCAAAAACCTCCTTATCCCAAAAGGATTAGTTAAGGTTGCGACAGGTCAAGCAACACACGAGTTGCAAGTACAAAAGGAAAGCAAGGAAAAGCAGCAACAGAGACTCGTAGAAGAGTTGCTCGCATCAGTAAAAGCAATGAACGAAAGCCCTTTTACGTTCACAACAAAAGTTGGCAAGCATAATGAAGTATTTGGCTCCGTAACAAAACACGAAGTAGAAGAGGCAATTAAATCAAAGCTATCTCCGCTCGGAAAAGAAAAGGGGGTTGTGAAAGTTGAGCTAGAAAAGCCAATCAAAACGCTCGGCGCAAACGAAGTCGCAATCCCCCTCGGCCACGGCGTTGATGCGAAGATAGTAGTAATGCTTAATCCGGAACAGTAAAATTGCATAGATAAAATGCTTTGGAAATAAACATGTCCGTATACGATAATGTAAATTGTGAAGAATTAAATTACTTTGCCGAGCAAGCTGGGTTAGGAGGCGAGAGTCCAGCTGATTTTTTACAATTCGAAAAATATCTTAAAATCAATAATTCTATTCTAGAAGTCGGGTGTGGGACCGGTAGGATAGGCAAGCATTTAATAAGCGTTTATAAATACATAGGAATCGAACAGCATCAACCGTACCTCATTTTTTTTAAAAATTATTTAGCGAATAATGGAATAAAGAATGTTGAGGACATGGTTATCTACTCTGCATTTGAAAACTATCAAGGCAATAATTTTGATGTAATTATTTTCCCATGGACAGTTATAGGGGAGTTCTCAAAAGAGGCACAATTGACTACAATTAAAAGAGCGAAGGATATGTTAAAAACTAACGGACTAATTCTTATCGATAATCCAGCAAAGGGGACTGTCTATAATGAAGAAGATGACTATGAGCCATGCAAATTTTATTACGATGACTGGAAAAATAGGTTATCAAAAATATTTAGCACTACAGAGCAAATATTATACACCACTCCAGTAGGAAGGGTTAGGGAATTGGTTATTCTAAATAAATAATATTTCGCATTTCATCTGCGATGATCGTAGAAAATATCACAATGGCACAAATATATCAAACGGAAAATTTTATTGTTGAAGCAGTCGATCATCCCCATGTTTCACGTACTGATGGTGGGCATATTAGAATATCCCCTAAGACTAGACTTGTTGATCGCACACAATTGTCGCCTAAACTAGCAATCGAACTTATGCGCCTAACAATGCTCGTTGGTGAAGCGATGACTATTGGCCTTAATAATCAGGGCATTGATATTGGAAGAATAAACTACCAAGATAATGGAAATTGGAGTGTTTTGAAGCCCGAAGGTCCGTATCTCCATATTCATTTGTATGGCCGCGCAAAAAGCGCACCTATAAACAAATGGGGTGATGCAATTCAAGCGCCACATCGCGAAACTGGATTCTACGACAACGTCGAATCCTTAACGGATGCTGATGTTTTAGAAATACAAAAACAAATCGAACTCTTATTACAGCAAGCGAAATATACTTCGAAAGAATGGGGTCTTTGAGTACTCCCTATTAATTCTTTGTCTAGAAATAAATAGTATGATTTATCTTATCGGTGGACCACCAAAATGCGGCAAAACAACACTAACAAAAACCCTTTCAAAATCACTAGGGCTTCCTTGGGTTTCAACTGATACACTCGAATGTATTATCCGTCCCTATATCAACGAAAAGGACATATTGGGAAAGTTTCCTACATTAGGCCAGCGAAGCGCCACTAACGATGAAAAATTTTCTAAATATTCAGCAAAGGAAATTATCGATGCATATCGACAACAAGCAAAAACTTCCTATCAAGCAATAGAAATGTTTGCAGAGTGCGAGATCGTTTACGGCAATGATTTTATTATCGAAGGATACCATATCGAACCCGAGCTTGCCGCGAAGCTTATCCAAAAATATCCAGGAAAAATAAAAAGTATTTTTCTTATAAAATCAGACCTCGAAAAATTTATTGAGGGGATAGAGAAGAGCACAACTCCCGATGATTGGATATTGGGACGCACTCATAGTAAAGAAACATATCGAAGCATTGCGAACATGATCTGCACCTACGGGAATTTCTTCAAAGAAGGAGTGGAGAAATATAAACTCGCCGTTTTGAATATGGACGAAAATTTTGATGACAAAATAAAAGAGGCGATTAATATCCTAACAACAACACAAGTACGTTGAATTTTAATTGCATTTTTCCGAACATGGAAATATTTCGGAGAAAGGTCGCTGGAAAAATATTGGAAGAAACTTTACCCTGAGCTTGCCGGATGGGCTCGGTGCCTGAGTTTCTTCTATTAATCCTTATCTGCGAGCCTGTGAAAATAGGGGATTAGATGTGCGATAGAAATTTCCTCAAAAACTGCGGTGTCTGAGCGGTGCGCAAGAGCGAGTTCGCAGTTTTGTTAGAAATTCCAGAACACATCCCCCTATTTTTATTCGCTCGCGATTTTTTACTCTACTTTTTATAAAAAAAGTGGAACGAAAAGATGTTCTAAAAAATGAAGATGGATTCCCGCATCCGCCGGAATGACACAACAAATATTGATGAAACAAAAACCCCTCAGCCTAGGCTGAGGGGTTTTTATAAAGGGTTATGCTTCTACAGCTGTCTTTGCAACAATCGTCAAAACTTTTACTTCTCGACGGTTGCCGTTAAAACATACTTTTGAGCGAGACAAGAACTGAAGAGTTCCTGGAATCATCGCGTAAAGGCTGTCATCTTTTGCTCGGGCTACATTGAGACCTGGCAAATATTTAGTTCCACGCTGGCGGATCAAGATCTCACCGGCGCCGACAGTCTGGCCGTGCTGTCGCTTTACTCCTAATCGTTGAGCCTGGGAGTCTCGGCCATTTTTGGTAGACCCCTTGGCTTTGGTATGTGCCATATCGCTATTGAGAAAAAATGATCATAAAGCGTGGTGCCGTATGACCGCTATCTACGTTACTTTTTATTACACCTCAGTATAGAGTATAATTAGCTATTCTGTCAACGGGCTACCCCGACCTGACACCGTGTTCATTTTAAGCCATATTTTATCCATTATGCGACTACATGACCGTGTTTTCTTACTCAAAATGACCATGCGAAAAGCACGAACGGAGCGAAAAAAGGAGCTTCTTTTTACATGTGCCTTGTTTCTTGCAGTTACTCTAAGCCTCGCAATTGGTTATATTGTCGGCAATAACGCACACCGTACGCCCATCATTATTCAAAAATGCCCTCCTGCCACGGGCAATTGACAGGCTTAGCCCTTATAGCGCACACTAGGGTTAGTTACCTTTATATATCTTAAGGAAGGAGAGTGACCGATGGTAGAACTACTACTTGGAATGTCTCCCGCGGATCGAGCAGAATTTCGAGCGGATGAGGAGGAAGAAGATCTGGTAGTTGAAATGCTGACAAACTACATCGGGGAGCTAATCGAACGTCACGACATCTTTTTAAACTACGAAGAGGAGGATTGTCCAAAAGAAACCCTTGGAACTATTTGCATCATCATTGATGATGGCGCAGTAGGGGAATATCTACACAATTCGCCTAGTGGACAACGGATACTTGTTATATGCGCCCCCTCAATCGAATACGCAGAGGATGTCGAGGACGTACTGATGGAATGGGCGTTTGATTTTGAAAATACGCTCACCGATGTCGTGAAGTCATTTAGACCAAACGGCGGCAACCTGGACTTCTACAAGAACTACATTGACCGAGCAGTGAACGAGATATCTGCAGTCTTCCTTAACGCAATAATAATCCCAGCTGATTCGTTTATCGGGTTACGTCTGCGCAATGCCGCAGTGCGGGCCGGATATGCCGATGCATGACCCAAACGGGAGCCCTAGTGGCTCCCTTTTTGTACCTTGACAAATATATAGAATATGTTCATAATATAGTCAGTTCACTATCCTACAACTACAGAGAAAAGGAGCAAGACAATGGCAAGAAGAGCAGACGCGATGGCATTTTTCGGAATGCCCGGACAACCCCCGACAATCACGAGTGACATGGCAATTGACTTGGCGCTTGTCACATGTGCTCCGCCGTGGGCACCAACAACCAGCATGGTGCTGGAGGAGGCCGAGAAATTTAAGGTGGCCCTGTTCCAAAATGCAGATAGCCTGGTTACAATCGCAACGCACACAGATGACATCGTGATGGCTCGCGAAGATAACTCGACCGCTATTATCCTGGGGCTTCAAAACCTTCCGGACAATGTGGACATTACTGCCCTTAAAGGCGCTGGCATTCAAGTTATCTCACTGGCGTACGACACCGTGAATATGTACGGCAGTGGGTGTATGAACCTGGATGTCGGACTAACGCAGGCAGGAAAAGACGTTCTCAGGGCGATGGATCAGGAAAAGGGCATGATTCTCGATCTCGCTCATGCAAGTCATCGCATGGCAAGGGAGGTGCTCAGGTTCATCCACGAAGCTCGGCTGTTTCTTCCAGTAATGGCATCGCACACAGGGTGCTACGGAGTGTATCCGCATTTCCGCAATTTACCCGACCAGGTATTGCGCGAGATTGCAGAACGTGGCGGTGTAATCGGCATCCCAACACTCGAATTTATTCTCGGGAACGGAAACGAGGACATTAATCATTTCCGAGCACACATCAGGCATGCAATTAATGTGTGTGGCATCGAGTCTGTCGTTATCGGAAGCGACGGGACATACTCGAACGTGGACGAGGAGCAAGCACGTGCGCAGTTTGAAATGATGCGCACGAAGATCGACCCCCAGGGAACATGGGGTGCGCGGTATCCGGAACACCCAGAGATCTTTCTCGGACCGAACAAGCTCGAGCACATCGCGAATAGTATTCGTGATATCGCCGGCGAAAAAACTCACACCGTCGTCGGAGAAAATCTTGTGCAGTTTTTCGAAAGAAGCCTGTTCGTCTAAACGCAATGTCTGTGTAACTACAACGGGAGCCCTAGTGGCTCCCTTTTTTTTCATCTCACAAATATCCGATTTGTTTTAACCAATATTCATTTTCCCATTCCCATAGTTTCTTTGCCGCAAGAAATGCTTTGTAATCATTCTGCCAATAGGGAAATTCTTTTAGCTCAACGATGCCTTTCATGTCAGACCACTCGTGGTCGCAGTTTGGATCTCCCTTACCAAATCCAGCGCGCACTTTATCGCGTCCACCTTTTTGCCGCAACGAAGCACCACACTTGATACATTCTTTTGCTTGATCAATACGCAATATCCAACGTGTCTGTAAATTCTTGAACTCTTTATCAAGCGCGCCCATGTACGCAGCGGTTTGCAAATTATAGTCGCGATATATTGATTGCGACGTTTTAATATCCAAAACGCCAAACTTACCATCAATAAGCGCTAATGCATCCAATGTTCCCGTGTATCGTTCAGTGTGATTAACAACACGCTTCTCAATATACTCTTTATCGACTTGAATATTTGTGTCTTGCAAAAATTGATTAAACGCATCGATCGACGGTTGTATCGCAGGGTCAACGATAGGGGAGACACCGGCAAATATTTGCTCAGCAGCCTCATGAATAAGCGTTCCTTCTGAAGCAGACTTTTCTTTAATCTGCTCACCTTCGTCAAAGCTCGTCAGCTCGCCATAAAATTTATAGAGTGCTGGCTTTGCTTTAATTTCCAATATTTTTGTCACACGGGGATACCAACCACGTTCAAGGTCGTATCCAGAAACTTCTTTAAATTCATCGCCGGTTTTGTAGTACATAAAATAAAATTTGTATGCCCTAGTATACCAAACCTAGGAGCCAGCGGAAACCCTCCGACTACGCCGAGGGCCGTGGCCCTTGACTAATCTAGATAATAATGTTTTATTTAAGACAGCGCATTTATTCGAAATAGGCCGAAAGGAGGCGAAAGAGGATGGAAAGACCAGCAGCGACAGTAGTGTTTGTTGAAGTAAACAATCCCCGTGGCGGATGCTATGGGATTGTGGTAATTCGGGATAAATCGAAACCGAATCCCATTCTCTGTAAGTTCCCTGGAGGACACGTAGAGGAGGGCGAAACCCGAAAAAAGTGTGCCGAACGGGAAGTCTTTGAGGAGATCGGGATACGAGTCGACCCTTCGAAGCTTGAGGAGATCGCTGTGGTCCATAAGTGGAACCACGACCTCGTGTTCTTTCGGGTTACGGTGGATTCCATCGCCGGTATTCACCCGCAAAGGAACAAAGGGGAGGAGGTCATGATCCTTGACCCCCAAGAGGTCCTTGAGCGGAACGACTTTTTGTCGACCCACAGGCGCCCATATTTAAAGCGCCTGAAGGAACTCGCTATGGCGGCGTAAAACCTACGCCGCCATAGTACAAACAACAAACAAAAACCCACCAACCGGTGGGAATTTTTTACCTAAGATTATTACTAGGTGAGCACTATGTAAATTAATTAAATATGATACTCGCGTAAAAGATACAGCTTAATTCGAGAGGATAGATAAATGCTCATTATTCATCTGTCGCAAAATGTAGGTTTTACGACGGATAATATGAGCTCTTTTAAACACTACGGTTCTACCGTATATCCCATATACTATTTTTATTCCTTAGAACCCTAATTTCTCAATAATAAGCGATGTTACTTTATCCGCTCCAATCTTTGTTGTCTCAATAACGATGTAATCGTTTCTATTTAAATATTTTTCACAATATCGATATAATTGTTCAGTTAACTTTTTGGTTAAATTTCCTTGGCCAAATTCACCGGTACGTTTTTTATTTCGCTGTAACACCATAGCCAACGGCGCATCAAGTAAAAAAACACTTCCTCCTAAGCGCCACAGTTCACTAACAAGCCACGTATCAGTTTTCCCCTTATCTGCTGCTGTAGGCGGAGCTATCTCCACAACAACATTAAACCCATTGGAAAAAAGGTCCTGTATTAGCCCAGGAGCAAGTTTCTTGGACAAAGTGATATATTCATCGCTTTGGCGACCGCTTGTGTACCTCATACAAGTCATATCACGAAGTACGTCGATCGAAATACGCGCAGTCTTGCCCGGTAGCTTTTTACACAATTTTCCTGCGACAGCTGTTTTTCCTATGCCCGCAGGGCCATGGAGTGCAACGAGTATATTGTTTTTCTTAGTCATTATTTTTTAAATATGTTTTTATTTCGCTGTTAGACATTCGTAATATCGAGGGGTCACTTAGTACTAGCTCCCACTTTTTTTGTGCAATATCTAAGTCTTTTCCTTTTGCATAATCCACGCAAAAATCAAACAACCCCTCACGCGCATTACGGATATACTCAATCTCTTTAAACTGACTTGATAATTCACTTAGTGGATACAGCACAAGACCACCAAGTCCGTAGAGTTTCATCAAGGCCGTATCGGCATCACTCACGACGGCAATCTCTTCATCGCGAACCGTAACCTTATTTACTTTAAAAAATTTTTTGATCGCAGTTTCTTTAGTCATAAAAGACACCGCACCTAATTTCGCATCATCATGGCTAATAAGACTTTTTACACCAACTGCCTTGCCTTTTTTATCAAATAAATATTCCGCACCAACTGCGCCATCAAACGTGCCTTTTTCACCTAATAATTGAAGCGCATAGTCACTAATGATCTCCCCATAAATTCGCAGATTTGACGTAAGAAAAATAACCTTCATGTTATGTTTTTTCTTAAGTATCCCTAATGCGCGTATAAGCGGTTCGTTAAGCATCCCCTGCTTCACTAAATCAAAAAAGAATTGCTTATAATCCTGATAATATTCACCCAGCTCGATATCGATTTTTGATAATCCAAGGAGATACTCCTCAAAACTAATCTGTCGCTTAATCATCTGCTGCCGCAGTGGCTTAATGCGATCTTTTTCTATTTTTGCGACTGCTTGTTTGCCAAGTTTTTCCTCTGACATCGAGTACATTTTAATACGTGGCTTGATTACAGTCCCATCGACATCAACTAAAATAACCTTTGGCCTTACATATACAGCCTGCTTTCTACGCTTTTTAAAAAAATTAAAATCCTTTTGAATAGCAGCCATAATAATAAATTATATCACAAGCATGCGTGCTAAAAAAATGCCCCAAGCAGCGGGGCATTTACGAAAACAAACCGTGAGGTGTTTTTACCTGCATCCATGGCACGATGAGCATTGACGGCAGATGATCTTCTTCCCGCCGTGGATGATCTCGATTGGGAATTGCATTTTTTCAACCTTTTCGATCTTCGGGGGGATGTACGGCTTTTTATCCATACAAAATACTCTCCTTTCTTGATTATCTCGTCGAGATAATCATTTCTTTATATTAAATCGATGTACTAATATTAGTAAACCATATAGCACGTGTAAAAACAACGTACAACGAATTAAAATTTATCCAAAAGCCATTGTACCACCATAATACTTAACTCTAGGATTTTAACGAACAAGTGGCCAATACTCTTAACTATTGTTACGAGCGGCGGCCAAATGCTTGCATCGAATACATGAGCGATGCTTTTTGCAATATCGATGATCTGATTAAGAAGTTCTGTCATATGGCGTCATTATACCACTATAACTACCCCGCCGTACAGAAAAAATTCGCTACAGAGCCCTGTAGCGAATCTTTTTCCTATTACTGTGGTGAAAAAACTTTGTTATTGGATGAGATGCAAGGCACGGGAAAATTAACGCGGAAGATGTGCTGAGTTGTACATCGACCAAGTTAATTGGGGCCCGTAACGTAGTAGCTCGCCAATAACAAAGTTTTTACTTAGCGAGGTAGTCGAACGGATTGAGGTCTCCTCCAAACGGCATCTTCGGACCACACGTCTTTGCGGCTGGCGCAATCTTAAACGTCGGTGTTGCATACACCGTAAAGTGTAAATGCGATCCCGTAGAAAATCCGGTATTGCCCATGTAGCCAATAACATCTCCTTTTTTGACTTCTTGCCCTTCACGAACCTTCCATAACGAAAGATGCGCGTACAGGGTAGTTAAACCATTGTAATGCGTAATGGCGACGAACTTACCGTATGCACCTTTTCGACAATACAAGTCTTGATCAGCAACTCCTACGACTCGCCCATCGGCAGCTGCGTAAATCGGTGTACCCACGGGTGCGGCAATATCGATACCATTATGCCGTTTACTTGCGTAATTACGCAGTGCAAACGGTGTTGATCCATACCCTTGCGTAAGTTTTCCTTGCGCCGGCATCATTAACGGACTGGTATCAACTTTTGGCAATGCGCCAAAGTTAATACTCTTACGCGCTTCTTCTTCTAATCGCGCAATTTCAAGGTCAATCTTATCTTGCTGCTTCTTCAGTTCTGCAAGTGAATTCTGGTACAGCTGTTCTTTATTTTTTGTCTGTGCAAGAAGCTGTTGCTGATAGCGTTCCGTTTCACTTAAAATAACTTTCTTATTTTTATAATTTTCGCCTTCTATTTCTTTTAAGCGTTTTTTCTCTTCGGCAGTTTTTAAATGTCCACCGAGCTCAATAGTATAATCTTGCAACTCACGAATATCTTGCGAAAACTTATCTTGAAAATCAAGCAACGCCTGAATCTCTGTAAGGGTGTCCGTCAACTTTTTTCCGCTCAAGATAGACATGAGGGGTCCTGATGATGTGTCCTTGCGTTGTACCTGTCGAAGCATTTCACTAATTTCTTTTTTGCGTTCCAAAATACGCTCCTCAGATTCTTCAATGGTATATTGTGTATCTTTTATTTCATAGCCAAGCTTTTCAGCAACAATAACACTTTGCTTAATACCCAGATCAAGTTGCTTAACCGTTCCACTAATTTGATTTAATTCGCGTTGCAGAGTTTGTTTTTCACCGGCAGTAACTTCAAGTTTTTCTTGCACCGCTTTAATTTGCGTACCAAGCGCTTGTTCTTCTTGTCGTTTTTTCTCGATTGCTTCTTTAAGCTCAGTTGGTGTTTGAGCAAAAGCAACACCAAAAGACCCCGCGGCCATCGCAGTAATTGCAAGAGTAACTATCCCCTTTTTTGTTACAATATTCATAAAAATACTTTACAAAAATACAAATTCGGTTTGTATTATAATTTATCAATTCCCATCTGAATTCTGCGGAGCGTTTCATCTTTTCCGAGCGCCGGCATGATTTCAAATGGCCCAGGAGATGCCTTTTTACCGCTTAAAGCGACCCGTAGAGGCCACAAAACGTCTCCCCTGCCCTTTGTATCAGCCAACGGCATAAGTACGCTTTCAAGGCCTTCTTTTGTGAATTGTGCCCCGTCAATCGGCTCCAGTAATTGCAGAACAGATTGTAGATGTGCCTTGGTAACTTCTGCGGCAGCATCTTTCCAAGCAAGAAGTGTTGGTTCATACGCCGCAATCGCAAAGAAGAACTCGGCTGATTCTGCAAACTCAGTTAGTCGCTTAAGGCGATCTTGTTCGGCCTCGACTGCGCGTCGCAATACTTGCGACTGCGTGGTCCACGCAGTAGGAATAAACGGCGTGATAGCATCAACAAGTGCATCAATCGAAAGCCGTTTAATATGCTGCGCGTTAAGCCATTCTAATTTTTCCAAGTTAAAAATACCTCCGCCTTTTTGCACGCGTTCCATATCAAAATCGCGAATTAAATCATCAGGCAACATAACCTCGGTATCATCCTTTGGGTGCCATCCAATAAACGCCATGAAGTTAACAAGTGCATTAGGAAGATATCCTTGTGTTTTAAAATCATTCAACGACGTTTCAATGTATCGCTTAGAAAGCTTACTGCGGTCAGGTGCAAGAATAAGCGGAAGGTGCGCATATTCCGGGATAGGAAAACCAAGTGCTCTCGCAATTGCGATTTGTTTCGGCGTGTTTGAAATATGATCTTCACCACGAATAACATGAGAGATTTTCATTTCGTAATCATCAACAACACCCGCAAGCGCAAACAAAGGTAAGTCAATACTGCGCGCAATAATAATATCGCCAATCAATGTAGCTTGCACAGAAACGGTATCGCGAATAATGTCATGAAATTCGATAGCACCCTCAGTAGGAACGCGTAATCGAATAACAGAAGCGTCGCCATTTGCAATATGCTTCGCCTGATCTTCTTTAGAAAGCGCACTGCATCGTCCAGAATACACCGGGGTTTCGCCACGCTGTTGCATTTCTTGTTTATCTGTATCCAACTGTTCTTTTGTGCAAAAACAATGATATGCCTTATCCTCATCGAGCAATTGCTGGAGATATTTTTGATAAAACGGAAGTCGCTCTGATTGTCGATACGGACCATACGGACCACCGACATCAGGACCTTCATCCCAATCAAAACCAAGCCATCGTAATCCGGTGACAATATCTTCTTCAAATGCCTTTGTTGAACGTTCTGTATCCGTATCTTCAATGCGAAGGATAAAGGTTCCTCCTGCATGACGGGCAAAAAGCCAATTAAAAAGGGCGGTACGGGCTGTTCCGAAATGAAGTAATCCAGTCGGAGACGGCGCAATACGCACCCGAATAGGTTCAGGTATGCTCATAAAAGTACTATTATCCTACCACATTTTACCCCAAAAATCCACCCTCACAGGTGGATTTTGATAGTATTACTGCACACAGGTCTTTCCCCCATACCCCTCCGGGAGTTGCATAACCCGAGAACACAGATCATCCAAATTCGCGCTATCACTTAGAATGTGCCCTTCTTTTTCATATGAAATAACGGTTGCTCCGATGTTTTTCTTTGCAAGCGCATCAAAGAGCATTGTCGTCTGCTGAGCGGGAATGGTCGCATCATCCTCCCCATTCACTAAAACAATCTTCTTTCCTTTTAAGTTATTCAACCGTAAAAAGATCGAGGCCTGATCATACAAAATCTTATTTTTAGAAGACGGTGCTCCGTTAAAATGTACTTTGAAAATGGAATCTGGATCGTTCTTAATAAGTGTCCACCAATCAGTTACCCCGTTAACAGAAATGGCTCCCGCAAACAATGCCGGCTTATCCGCTAATGCACGCAGTGCCAAGTATCCTCCATAGCTCGTTCCCATCGGATATACCTCTCCGATAGCCATTTCTTTTTTAAGTACTGTTGTGGCAGTTATAACATCCTTCACGTCAAGCTTGCCGACATTTCCTTTTAATTCTGTTGCGAATTTTTTCCCATATCCATAGCTTCCGCGATAGTCGAGTTTTAATACGATAAATCCATTCTTGCGAAGATTCTCTAAGAGCACGTCGTAGATACCGTAGCTATGATACGAATGGAACGAAGGCGATGTTTGCCGATGAGGACCACCATGCAACCATACGATCATGGGGTATGTTTTTTTCGCATCATAATCGTCTGGGGTGTATAGCACTCCATAGGTGCCAGAAAAATTCTTTATCTTACCTACCGCAAGCAAGAACGTTTCATCCACAGCAGTCGGTAATGGAGTAACGACGCGCGTCTTTGTATTAAACGTGTGTAATGCGGGTAATTCATTTTTTGAACGCACAAATACAATGTGATTTCCACTTCGCTGCGGAGGTGGATAGTACAGCACATCACTTGCAACTTCTTTCAAGACTTGTGTTGCAAAATCATACGAATCAAGCGACCAAATTAATGGATTAGATCTATTCGTAGTAGCATATAATAATCCATCATTACCGAAGAGAAGATTATTTACCGTAAAATTCCCCGTAAATGTACGCTTTCCTAGCCGTCCATTATTAATTCCGTCCAGTAGCCAAAGACGCGTTGTGTATATCGTTTGCGTTCCATCTCGATCACTCAGATACAAAAAGTATCGCTCATCGGGCGAAAAGTCGAATACTTGTTCTTCCTCGCTCAGCAAGTCCCAATAATCATTTTTTTCTTTCCATGTATAGGTATGGCCCTGAGCAACGTCTACTAATGTATATGTTCGGTCCATTCCGCTTAGCGTACTTGGTGCATAATAAGCAATGTAATTACCATGAGGCGAGAAGCGAATAAACGAGGCACCCCCAACAATGGGAATGCTTTTTATCCCTATATTTGTTGCGATATCAAAAACAATAAATTCCCCGCGCGTAGTCGCAAATAGAATTTTTGTATTATCATCGCTAAATAACGCTTTCTTCGTTTCTCCACTAAAATCGAGTGTCTTTATTTTAGTAGCTACACCTACTCCAAGAGTATATAAATCGTATTGTTGTGTAACTCCATATCCTTCAGAAACAAGTGCGAGTGACTGATCTTTAGAAAGAATAACTTGCTTCTCGATAAATTCAGGAAAAAGATTTATTGTTGTTGTTCCATGGCTTGCACAGGTCCATGCATCGAGATCGCACTGAATCGATAGTGGCTCTGTTTTTCCATACACTTCAACAGCCATAATAGACCCTCGTTGTTGAAATATTTTTTGATAGGGTACTTCAAATGCCCCCGCAGTAGAAGGTATCGTAAAAAGTGTGACCAACCCTATAATTATAAATCGAATATATGTGCTCATTGTCTACTTCCTAGTCGTATAATTTCTGATGCTAATGTTTCAGCGGCATCTGGACGAGCAAACGCTTTTGCCGCAGCTGCCATAGAGGCAAACGTTTCAGGATTTGCCGTAAGTCGTTCGAGTTGATTGAAGAATATATGCTTCGTGAGATTAGACTCTTCCAACGTGATCGCAGCCCCTGTTGCGGCATATTCAAAGGCATTTTTTACCTGATCGCGCGAAATAGATTCGGGTAGTGGAATAAGAATGGCAGGGCATCCCATAGCCGCGATTTCAAATATCGAACCACTCCCCGCTCGTGAAATAACAAGATCCGCAGCAAGATACGCTTCCCTAAGGTCTTGTTCAAAATACGGAACCATGCGATAGGAACGTCGGAGTGCATCGGAATATTTTTGTGTAATCACGCGCATTTCCGCTTCTGCAGCAGTAAAATTATTCGTCCCTACTTGATGCAAGATTTGCATATTTTGACTTAGCAAGTCCTCTGCAACCGATAGTATAAATTCATTGATGCGCACTGCGCCCTGAGATCCGCCCATAATAAGAATGAGTGGCTTTGCGGGATCGAAATCAAAAAGTCGTTTTGCCCCTTCTTTATCTACTTCGGTATTAGCAAAAAAGAACTCTCGAATTGGATTTCCAATAAGTGCTATCTTTTGCTCTATCATCGATCGCTTACGTTCACTTGCATTACGCGGAATAAAAGACTCTTTTGCAGCTACATAGGCAATGCCAATCCGTTTCGCGAATCGTGCAGAAGCAGCGCTCGTAAGCCCCGCAACCGAATCTGATTCGTGAATAATAATCGGAATGCGATAAAATGCACAAGCCAATACAACAGGGAGCGCACCCGGACCTCCTTTTGAAAAGAGTACGTCGGGCATAATCCAAAACACTTGCCACAGCGCTTGTAATACGCTGATAAAAAATACCGGCAAATCGATAAGATTACGCAACACATCACCGCGACGAAGCTTAGCCGATGCAATACGAGAAACGATTATTCCTTTTGACTCCAGTAGTTGCTGGTAAACACCTGGAACCCCTACATAATAAAGGTCGGCAAAACCGGCGTCTGCATTACCCGCCTTTAAAATTTTTTCAGCCACTGAGACGAGTGGATAAATATGCCCCCCTGTTACTCCACCGGTAAATAGAATTCTCATAGATAGTACAGTGATCGATTATTAGTTATGTGATTACGTATGTTTAGATATATTCGTTACAACTCCCATCATCGTCAAGAAAATCGCAAGTGCAGTTCCACCATAGCTGATAAAGGGCAGCGGAACACCCGTAAGGGGCAGCACACCCGATATGGCTCCAATATTCACAAACGTTTGAATAGCAAGTACGGAGATAATACCAATCACAGCCAACTGTCCAAATTTATCCTTACACTTATTTGCAATCATAAGTCCACGCGTAAAGAGCAAGGTGAAGAGTGCAAGGACAAATATAGACCCAGCAAACCCCAACTCTTCTGCGATAACCGCAAATATCGAGTCGCCAATTGGCTCAGGCAAGAATTTATATTTCGTCGTAGATTGCCCATACCCAACCCCCGCAGGACCCCCTGATCCAATAGCAATAAGCGCCTGTTGTCGATGATATCCCTTACCAAGCACATCAACTTTCTCAGGGTTAAAATAGTTCATAACACGTTCAGCACGATACGGCGTTGCGATAATCAAACCCACAAGCGCCACAAACCCAAGGAGGACAGTGAGTGCAATATAACGAAACTTCGCACCACTCATATAATATACGATTAGACTTGCAAGCATGATAACGGCAACCGTTGTCGTTGCAGGCTGTAGTACAATAAGCAATGCGATAAATCCGGAGATAAGTATAAACGGTAAATATCCTTCTTTAAAACTCGTTTGTCGTTTTGTGCGCTTTCCTCCAAGCCACGCAGCCATATACAAAATAAATGTCAGCTTAAGTAATTCGGCAGGCTGTAAAGAAATAGGCCCGATACTCACCCATCGAGTTGCACCACCCGCATGGATACCGAGTGGGGTAAACACAAGGAGCAGCGCAATAACGCTTCCAACTAATAAATATAATGCCGCGGTTTGCCATTTTTTATAGTGGAAGAATGCGGCAAATAAAAACCCAACAATCCCTGGAAGAAGTCCATAGTATATTTGGTGCTTAAGATAGTAAAAAGTATCGTCAAATTTTATCTTCCCAAGATCAGAAGAAGCGCTTGAAAGCATTACGATTCCAAATACAACTAATATGCCTAATGTAGACAAAAAAACGTAATCAGGCGCATGTCCTCCCTTATTATTTTTTAGAAAATTATTCATTCGCATGATTTACTATTCTTCCACTTAATGGAGTTTCAGTAAGCGCCCCGTCACGAACCGCAATCGTTCCGTTCA
Source organism: Candidatus Wolfebacteria bacterium GW2011_GWE2_44_13 (assembly GCA_001000675.1). GTDB lineage: Bacteria > Patescibacteriota > Minisyncoccia > UBA6257 > UBA9933 > UBA9933. The sequence goes on along the minus strand of LCHW01000001.1, from coordinate 426,547 downwards.
CAAATACCGTTTCAATTTTTAAATCACGAATCATCACAAGATCAGCAAAATATCCTTCCCGAATAAGCCCTCGCTGTTTAATGCCTAACCGCTGTGCAGGAACACTAGTCAATTTTCGTATTGCAGACTCGATTGAAATTGCTTTATCAGTAACTATTGTCTGTAAATACGTTGCGATGGTGTCAGAGAATAATCGCAAGCGCGCTTGTGGTCGTGTACGCTCAAAACTCATCCCAGAAGAGGCAACGAGTGAACGGTCACATAGCAATGCACGGTTAAATTCCTGCAGTGAAATGTTGTTATACACAAGCGTTGCACGCAATTTCGTTGTACGCATTAAAATAAGCAACGTTTCTGGCATGGCGGTACCGCAATCATCGCCAAATTGTCGAAGTGTCTTCCCTACTAAATGATCAAGTCCAGGAGCATCATGAATAACAATACTATCTCCTAAAAAGTGCTCCAGCTCACTGATTATTTTTGCTGAAAGCTCAGGAGATTGCAGTACCTTTAAAATTTCGTCCATACCTCCCCGTTGAGCCCACACAGGCAAAAATGACACAATCGGAATGATGGAATGAGCAAACGGATGCATCGTGAAGTACACATCAGCAACAGCAGCGTTTTCTTCGATTACCTCAATTGCATGGCGATATTCTTCTTCCAATCCATTAAGAGGAGAAAAGTTCGTAATCAATACACGTGCGCCCGTTTCTTTAGACGCGTTAATAATTTCAGTAACAGCGGGAAGAAAATGATTATTAGTATCCCCTTTATGCACTGTGGTATCCGAACCGCTCCGCACCTTAAACGCCGCAATCCCTTTGTGCTTTTCCACAACTTCGAGTGCAAGCTTTATTTCTTTCGCAGGAGTAAGCGCCGCAACAGGAGATTGCAAATCAAATGAAACACCCATCGCGCCATCTTTCATTGCAGCATCAAGCATATACCGAAAGACGCCAAGCTCTTTTGGCGTTAAGTCGCGAAAATCATTGCCGATAATTGTATGGCGCAACGTAGAGTGACCAACAAATGTTCCAAAATTAACTCCGAGTGGTCGACGCTTTACTACGTCAAAAAAATCAGAAACCGTATGCCAATCCACATTTATTTTATACGGATTGGTATATATTTTTTGCAAATCCAATGAACCATATAAAAGTGGAGCAAGCGAAACTCCATCCTGTCCGCCTATGATTGTGGTAATGCCTTGTAGCAAGAAGTCTTGTTGCGTTGGGTTAGAAAAAATAGTTAAATACCGATCCGAGTTTGTATTGCAATCGATAAAACCAGGCGCAAGGTATGCGCCCATACCGTCGATGATAGTATCAGCTTGGTACCGAGGAAACGATCCGATGGCGGCAATCTTTTCATTCTTAACAAGCACATCGGCCTTCACAGCCGGCTGTCCCGAGCCATCAATCAATAAAATATTTTTAATAAGTATTGTCATTATTGCAAAATAAAATAGCCTCGGTTGGTATTCCTTGAATATAGTAAGTATACGCCATTTCAAGCGGCCTTTCCACCACATACCTGCCTTATCGCGGTTGACAATTATCAATAAGCACGATTACAATAGTCATCAGCACCATCATCTTTCCCTAGGAGCACGCCCACATGAGTAAAGTCACGGAACTGATCCAACAGCCGTCGCGTAAAGCCCTTAACGAAGTGACCCGTCGTTTCAGCGGCGCACATCAGCGCCCTGGCTTCTATCGTCGCATCGCCCCTCGCACTCCCCGCTCTAATCGCGGCTAACAGCCCGCACAGTTGCCTTACAAATAGCCCCGCATATTCTGCGGGGCCTTTTTCTTACAAAAACTTATGCAACGGCCATGTGAGCATTTCAAATACTTTTTGCAGTCGTGAACGCTGTTTCCATTGAGAAAGCACAATCTCTCGACACGATTCCATATCGCTTGTACAGTGTCCTTTTAATTCATTTACAAACGAACGGTTTGTGCAAACAAGATTCGCTTCGTAATTAAGCAACAAACTTAAGCTGTCCAAATTTGCGCTTCCCACCGAGGCCCAGTCGTCATCAATAACAACCGTCTTCGCGTGCATCATGCGATCATGATACAAAAATATTCGCACGCCAGCACGCAATATGATTCCAAAATACGATCGCGCAGCAAAATCAACAATAGCATGATTTGACGTCTTAGGAACAACCAAGCGCACATCGACACCTCTGCGAACCGCAAGGCGCAACACGCGAAGCAAACGTAAATCTGGAACAAAGTAAGGGGTCGTAAGATATATGTGTCTGCGTGCACTTCTAATCGCATCGATTAAGCTATGATAAATAAACCGTTGATGAAACCGAGGCGAATTAGTAAGAAAATAGAAATACTTAGTAAGCCCTTGCGGCTTACTATTGCGAAGCTCTGCATTAAAAAATGGCGCACTAAATCGGAAAAACTTTCCTTCTTTCGTCCTATTCCACATTTGGTCAAACACAGCACTCAATTCATGCACAATCGATCCCTCAATACGCACATTGGTATCACGCCAATCGTGCATTTGTTGGTACACGCCCACCCCACCGATATGTCCAATATGAGAATCGACGACAAGCACCTTACGATGGTCACGAAAAAACCATGAGGTATAGTTATTAATTCGCCACGGACTAATAGGATTAAAAAATAAAATTTCAGCTCCCTGTACAATAAGCTGTTTCGCGTAGGCAGACTTGTACAGCGTATAACTTCCTGCTGCGTCGCAAAGCAAACGGACCCGAACACCTTCCCGCACCTTTTGTTCCAAAATAGCGATAAATTGTTTTCCAATTGTATCAGGTACAAAAATATACTGCTCCATATCAATAGAAACTCGTGCATTGCGACAATCTTCTAGCATACTTTCCCATGCCGTATGCGCATGCAAGAAAAATTTCCATTGGTTTGTGCGTGTTGGCTCAAACATTATTTTTTCAGTATACCACGCTTCCGCCCACACAGATACTTTAAAATCAAACTACCCCATAATATTTAAAGCTATGTAAGGTTCGAATCCCTAACCGCCATGCTTTTTAAAAAGCCGCCGACCGAAGTCGACGGCTTTACCCGGTTAAGGGAGTTCGTTCGAGGAGATCCGATAATACCCCATGTCCTCTGGAAATATTACCCTTGCATAGACCACATCAGCAGCCGGCTCAGACCGAGTAATCCCGTGGTGCCATAGGTAATTCTTGCCATTGAGGGTATAGAAATTGGCAGCAAATTTAGTAAATCCATTTTCATGTAACCATCTCTCTGCCCCCTCAAATGTTGTAGGCCCTAATACCTGCTTAAAGACCTCCTGCTTGTCATGATGCGCCTCGCCTTCAAGTTCAATAATGCATCTACCGATCGGATAATCGGCATGCCCGAGGAGGCTAAGAAAACTTCTTAATCTTTGCCGCCCTTCTCCTTCTGTCCAGAACTTCATCGCTTCCCTGCCTAAGTCCCGAGGGATAGCTTTCACTACGGCAGCGATAAGCTCCACCAAAAGGCCAGTACTTCCTTCTTCCGAGGCGTTACCATCTTTTCTTCCCATGGCGTCTCTCTCCTTTTTTGTTATGGCGTACCCTCATCATTTTTGCACCATGCAAAAACTTCCAGGATTGCCGCTTGTTCTAATTAACTTATACAACGCACCATAATATACTGTCAACTTTTACTAAAAAGTTCCAATATAGCCCACAACCGCCAGCATTGTTACTATAAATCGCATTCAAAATTCGGGTTTATATTATAATCAACTTAATCTCTTCCCAATTACCTCAATCCAGCGAGTATTACCAGCCGGAGTTACTTTTTCAACTACAATTTCAAGTCCTGCTTGCTGCATGTACATCTTTATTTCATCCAAGCTAAAGTAGCTAAAAAATCGCTCATACGCGTAGCCATAATTATCTTCTTTCTTTATTTCCTCCTCGCCTCTTCCTGGCTTTTTATCCTTAACCGCAATATACATATACCCGCCTATGTTTAAAAGATCTTTCATCGCTTTAATAACATCCCCCGCCTTCTGCCTTGGAACGTGCAGCAACACTGCTTGCATAAAAATACAATCAAACATGCGGTCAAGCGTACCCGCTTTATGCAAGTCAAGCGCATAAAACTCACCGCTCGGTACTTCTCGCTTGGCAATCGCAATCATGTTCTCAGAAAAATCGATACCCACAACGTGGAATCCCTTTTTAACAAAATAGCGGGATTTCATACCGCCTCCACATCCAACATCGAGCACAGAGCCTCCTGCCTTTAAAAAAGGCAGAAGTGTATCTGTACCGCAGGCATGCCAATCGTCATTCTGATGGTCAGCATGCCAATCCTCTGCTATTCGATTATAGGTCTCCCGCAAATCCATATACTGCAGTATAACAAAAAAATCGGCCCACTGGTTAGCGAACCGATTTTTTGTTTATGCCGTATGCAAATCCTTCCCATGACATCGTTTATATTTCTCTCCACTCCCACAATAACAAGGGTCATTGCGCCCAATCTTACCTGCCATACTTTGTGCAACCGAAGGTTGCAAGGTAACAACAGGAGTTTCTGCAGCCGCAACAAGCTGTGGTAATAACTTCCAAATATTAAAGAATACCCAATCTTCGTAATTACGAAGCATGTCTTGGAACAAGTGATAGCTCTCACGACGATATTCCACAAGCGGGTCATGCTGTGCGTAGGCGCGCATACGAACCGACTCACGCAAGTCTTCAAGATTTTCAAGATGGCCCATCCACAACCGATCAATGATTGCTAATAGTCGCATACGTACTTCAACCTCTCCTGCCGGCTCAGTAAGTGCCTTAATTTTTGCATCCAAAAACTCTTTAAGTGTATCCACCGTTTTAATCTCGTCAGCAGTAACGATTTCTGCGTTTATCAATATTTCTTCAAGCGCTGGGCGTTCGATAGCTTGTGCAGCAAGAAGATCGTGTATTTTTCCAATAATCGTAACAACGGCATTCTTTGCATTGCCATTTAAGACCTCCTGTCGCTGTCTGTAGAGCAACGTTCGCTGTTTGTTAAGTACATCATCATACTCGAGCAAATGCTTACGCGCATCGAAATTTAGGCCTTCAACCTTCTTTTGTGCTTCATTTACAACCTTTGATATTATCTTAGATTCAATAGGCTCTCCTTCGGGGAAATTCAATGTCTCCATAAAACTTTTCACTCGGTCGCCGCCAAAAATGCGCAACAAATCATCCTCAAGGGAAAGATAGAAATGGGAAGAACCCGGATCTCCTTGGCGCCCTGCACGTCCCTGGAGCTGGTTATCAATGCGACGCGCTTCATGGCGATCCGTACCAATAACATGCAATCCACCTAATGAACGTACCTGCTCCCCTTCTTCAATCGTTGGCGGATTACCGCCCAAAATAATGTCCACACCACGCCCCGCCATGTTCGTAGCCACGGTAACAGCTTTTCGCTTACCTGCCTGTGCGATAATTTCACCCTCGCGTTCATGATTTTTTGCATTCAACACTTGGTGCGGAATATGCGCTTGGTGTAATAAATGCGAAACAAGCTCATTATGCTCAATTGAAGCGGTACCCACTAACACTGGTTGTCCTTCGTCGTAGCGCTGCTTAATATCATCAACAACTGCGCGATATTTTTCCGCCTTTGTCTTAAAAATAACATCACTAATATCTTTACGCATCGGTGGCTTATTGGTTGGAATACTTACCACCTCAAGATTATATACCTTGTGAAATTCTTCTGCGGATGTTTGTGCCGTTCCAGTCATGCCTCCAATACGCTCATACAAGCGGAAATAATTCTGCAATGTAATTTGTGCGTATGTTTTTGACTCTTGTTGAATTTGTACTCCTTCCTTTGCTTCGATTGCTTGATGCAACCCACCCGAATAACGACGCCCTGGCATCATGCGGCCCGTAAACTCATCCACAATAATAATCTCCCCTCCTTTTACAACATACTGTTTATCCTTATGGAACAATACCTGCGCCTTAAGGGATTCTTCAAGATAATGGACCAACTGAAAATTTTCCGGATTATAAATATTCTTAATCGAAAGAGCGGTTTCTACCTTCGAAATACCGCTATCGTTAATGGAAACGCTACGCGCTTTTTCATCAACTTCGTAGTCGTCCTTAGAAAGCATCGTTGCGATACGTGCAAAAATCTTATAGTGCTCGCTGGATTCAGAATCAGGCGCAGCAATAATCAACGGCGTACGAGCTTCGTCAATTAAGATGCTGTCAATTTCATCAATGATGGCGTAATGATTACCTCGCTGCACTTGGTCCTCGGCTCGATAGGCAAGATTATCGCGCAAATAGTCAAAACCAAACTCATGGTTAGTACCATACAAAATATCAACCTGATATGCTTCTTTTCGGGAAACGGGTCGCAAAAATTCCTGTTCAACCTTAAAGCTGCCCAGTGTATCTCGTGCTTCGTCCGCTACTTGCTCCGCTTCAGCAAGTTCTGCTTTAGGAGCAATAAACGATGGGTCATAGATAAACGCAGCATCATGGGTAAGACAACCAACTGTTGCCCCGAGTGCATGATAAATTTGCCCCATCCACACTGCGTCACGTCGTGCCAAATAATCGTTTACCGTAACTACGTGCACACCCTTACCCGTCAATGCATTTAAGTACACTGGGGCAGTTGCCGTAAGTGTCTTACCTTCTCCCGTGCGCATCTCGGCAATCTTGCCTTGATGCAATACGATGCCGCCAATCAACTGTACGTCAAAATGACGCTGGTTAAGCGTTCTTCGCGATGCTTCGCGGATGAGGGCAAAGGCTTCTGCCATAACATCATCCAAAGGAACTTGCTGATTGATAACGCGATCGCGCAATGTAGCACTTCGTTCCTTAAGCTCCTCAGCAGAAAGCTGCTTCATATCCCCTTCCCAATTGTTTATCTCCGCAATGAGCGGATCAAAATCATATTTACCAAAAATATTTTTCAAAAAATCAAACATACAAATACAAATTTATAATGACTATCACTAAGAAACGAATACAGGAAGCATTATTCGCTCCCTGCATTGTAGTATACGGGTTGTTTTATTACTCTTATACCTCTTCTGCTCGCTGTGCATCAGATATTGGCTTATCAACGCGGAGATCCTTAAACTTCTGGATTTCGACTTTAAGCACATCTTTTACTGCATCGATTGTTGCGTACATATCTTCACCATCACGTTCTGCACGAATAACTTCTCCATCAAGCTGTAAATTAACTTCTACGTTAAACACATCTCCATTGCGATGATGCTGTGTTGTGCGAGCAAGCTCTACGCGAGCAACTGACTCTCCTTGTTCCTCAAATCTGCCAATATACTTTTCAAGCGATTTGATGCGATCTTCTACGTACTGGTTAAGCGCATCCGTAAGCTCTATTTGCGTTGTTTTAATGATGATTTGCATAGGCTTTTTCAATTAATTAATCCCCTGTTTATTACTTGTATAATACCACAAAAAAACAGCCCTGGGAAGACTCCCGGGGGCTGTTTTTTAGGTACTTATTTCTTTTTTGCTACCTTTTTTGTGGCCTTCTTTACTACCTTCTTAGCCACCTTCTTTACCGCTTTCTTTACTACTTTCTTAGCGGCCTTCTTTACTGCCTTCTTAGCTACTTTCTTTACTGCCTTTTTAGCTGCTTTTTTTGCTGCCATAATTTTTTTATGTTGCGCATACACCAAAGTGCACACACGTAATAATTAATTTATATATTTAAAATTAATTTGTCGACCAATCAAATTATTTTAAACCGATAACCCATGGATAAAAAAAATAAAATTGAAAATAAAAAATGAATTTATTTATTTTTAATTTATTATTCTTCTTATACTTTAATTTTGAACTATAAAAATATTTTTTACAATGTGGATAACTCTAAAAAAACATTTTTAGAAAATATTTTTATAAAAATATTTTTTATTTACGTTCCTACACAAAAAATAATTTTTATTTTTGTTCTTCATAGCATAACCAATAAAAGAAAAAACCATCAGCTGATGGTTTTTTCTTTGAACACGATAAACTTGTACCCGACAAAATTCCAAGCCAATGAAATTATTGTAGCTGAAGCAGCTCCGATATTTGCCCATTGCTTAGGTGAAAACCCGTCAACTCGTTCTGCAATCCCATTAACCACGAGCGCGGCAGTAGCGACATTCAATACCAAGCCGACAGCACTTACTACAAAGAACTGCATAACTTCATGGAAAGTCATTTTTGCCTTACCCGGGAAAACCCAAAGCTTATTCCAAAAATAACTATTGATATTAGCGATAATAAATGATGCTGCTTTAAAAAGCGCATACAGCGGTCCAGCAGCCACGCCAGATAAGGTAATCAACACATTAAGGATACCCCAATCCAACACAGAATTAACTGCCCCAACAGCAGCAAACTTACTGAACTGAATTACAAAAGGAATCTTCTTGCCAATCAAGAAAGCAATCGCGAGTGCGATATTAGAAAATACCACAAAAAATAGTACGATCAGCGTCATCGTGAATGCATTGAGTTGCAAAAAAGGAAGCTGTATATTTTTAAGTATTGGATATAATAGTATTCCGAAGAGGAAGCCTATAATAGAGATGAGTATATAATCTTTTTTTATCATTGTTTTATAAATGTTATGATTTCGTCGATAAGCTCTGGGTGGTGTGTGAGAATCGCAGAACCATGCCCACCATCTGCAACTATTTCTTTTTGTTTTATTGCGCACGAAGTTAGTGCGTACAAAGACTCGACCTCTGCACTATTAGTAGTATCTACGTCATCTTCCGATGCAATATAAAATAGTTGCTTATCGCTCGGCATCTGCGAAACAATGGGTTGCACTGCGATGCCGTGATAATTAAATCCAGGAGAAAGCAATATTGCTTTTTTAAACGCACGGTGCTGATAGACGTATTGCAGTGCCAAGTTAGCGCCAATAGACGCCCCGATAAATATAATCTGTTCAGGACGCGCTCCAAGTCCCGTAAGAAAATCGATGGCGGCATCTACGTCACGAACACTATCCTGATGTTCTGCATCAGAAAACTGAGTGTATCCTTTTGGCCCTCCATCTGAAATTCCGTGCCCGCGCAAATCAATTGCAAGCCCCGCATACCCTTCTTGTTGCAGCTGACTTGCTAATATCGTCCACGATTCCTTTGTAGCGGGCATCATGTGCAAGAAAACAACCCAGCCATTTCGACTAAGTTGTTTAGAAGGACTCACGGGGAAATAATTCCCCGCAAGTTTTATATTATCTGAAGTTGTGAGATGAAGCAGTTCCATAAAACAAGGCCGTATGTACTATTAGAACATACCAGTCATACCAATAACGGTAATAATGCCTACAATAACAATAACTGCTTTTGTAAATGTTTTTTTCATAGGTGTTTAGAATTTTACTGCAACTGGTTCTTTTGCTGCATCATTATCAAGCTGGAAAAATTCTTCGATCAAGAATCCAAAAAGCTTTGCGATAACATTAGTTGGGAATACATGAATCTTTGTATTATATTCCATAACATTTCCATTATAGAATCTTCGAGCAGCCTGGATCTTATTTTCCGTATCCGATAGTTCGCGCTGCAATTCCATAAAATTAGCATTTGCCTTTAGATCAGGATAATTTTCAGAGACTGCAAACAATGTCTTAAGCGTGCCAGAAAGTTCACTTTCTGCAGCCCCCTTTTCAGTATGCCCTTTTGCAGACAACGATTGCGCTCGAGCCTGTGTTACTTTCTCGAACACATCTTTCTCATGCGTCATGTATCCCTTTACGGTTTCGATAAGATTAGGGATAAGATCGTAGCGACGCTTTAACTGCACTTCGATATCAGACCACGCTTCTCGCACGCGGAAGCGTAGGCGCACAAGTCCGTTAAACGCAAGGACGATCCACACGATTAGCAATCCGACGACAAGAAGAATAATGTTTGTTGTTGTAAGCATAATGTTTATAGTAATTAATATAGGCTGTTCCTATTGTAGCAAGGTATTAGCGTTTTGATAATAGGGCTTTATATAGCCTCTTCTCTTAGGCTCTCTTTTGCTCGCGATAGGCTTGCTCAAAACGACGCAATGCGTCGATTTGTATAGATTGCAAATGAATCTCAGGACGCTTTCGCGCAATAAGCGCAATAGCTTCGTCGGTCGTTGATCCATTCGCAATAAAATATCCAGCCACCATTGTGGGCGCTCGGCCATGTCCATTTTTGCAATGCACATACACTTTGCGTCCAGATTTTATCGCAGTATCAATAAAAGAAATACCCATAAAAAATTGCTGCTCCGTTGGAGCATGCATGTCTTCTATAGGAAGCCATAAATATGCGGCTGCGCCCACCGGCGAGTCAACACGCCCCTCTTCAAGACTAAGATCGTACACAACGCCCTGCTTTAATAGCTCGGGGTCAAAATGAGTACCACAACAAAAATTCGTACCAATATAAATTTGGTCCGTAATGCGCGAATAGTTCATGTGTGTATGCATACTATTTAGTATATCACATCCTCCGTGAATTATGCTCCGCATTTATCGCAGCTTAGGAATGCGACTATCTCGCTTGCGACGGCTTGCGCGTAATGCAAAACGATGCGCTTCATCGCGAACACGCAATAATATTGGCTTTACACTGCGAGCAAGATCTCGCATCGATGCTTTTATGCCCAAAGGAAATACAAGCGAATCTCCTGCATACTTTGAAATACCCACGATTGGAATGACAATATTATGTCGCCTAAATACGCCCGCAATGTGATCTACCTGCGGCTTCCCTCCATCAATCATAACTAAATCGGGCATATCCCATTCGGTGTGCCGGAATCGACGAATAACCATTTCCTCCAGCGCGTGCAAATCATCGCTTGCCGCAGCATTGTTAATGCTAAAGGAGCGGTACTGTTCTTTATCAGGTTCTCCATCGGTAAATACAACCATAGATCCATACGTTTCTTTACCCGTAAGATGGGAGATGTCATACCCTTCAATACGATGTGCTTCTGTTTGTTCTTGTGTTAATTCATCGCGCGTGATCAATGACACATCTTGGATATGTTTCAAGCTTGCAGCTTTTTCTGGAAACGTTTTTGCAAGACGTTTTAAAAGAAGTTCTCGCTTCCCCGATAAGAGCAAAACAATATTACTAATATTTTTTTGATAATCCTTCTTTGAGATCGCCCCAACGCAAACACCAGGACATAACCCTATCTGATAATCAAAACAGGGTTTGCTTGCCACGTGGTCGCCAGCCGGCGACTTTACGGGGCCAGAATTAGGCACACACGTTCCATACGGAAAAACACGCCGAATAATTTTTAGCGCATTTTTTATCAACGTAGCACTTTGATAGGGTCCAAAAATGTGTGCCTTTACTGCAGAAAATTTTTCCAATTCTCGATGTCGCACAATGAGCGGTTTCGGATAATCAGTTTTTGGAATAACAATATATAAGAACGAACGATTGTCCTTATCTTTTACATTGTATTTAGGCCAATGCTTTTTAATACAATTTGCCTCAAGAATAATAGCTTCGAGCACTGTATCGGTTTGTTCATACCGCACCTCGCGCGCCAATGAAACCATTTCGGCGATGCGCTCATCAATGCGCTTTGTAAAATATTGACTCACCCGCTTGCGCAATGACGTTGCCCGCCCGATATACAAAATAGCCCCATTAGCATCGAGGAATCGGTACACCCCCGGACTATCCGGAAACAACTTTACACGATCAGATAACGTTGACATATTTATAGAAACAGTATATTATATATTTAGTTCCAAATCAATACTTCGAAAGGGATGTGCGTTATGGAAGAGATAAGTTACGAATCTGAGCTACGACAGCTAAAAGAATTTTTGCAAAGTGAACGTTACAGGGTAATCCAGCGCGGGCTAGAGAGTATTCGCAGCTTCGTCACTATTACTCTCCTCCCACAACCAGGACGCTCTTATAGCTATACCAGCTATAAAATTAGCCCGCAAAAAGGACTCGTCTTCTGGGATACGGATGAGTTGGGAAAGCATAGAGAGCGCCTAGCCTCTGTGGAAGAAGTGGTTGCTACATATATAACAACAACTCCTGCAACAGGTATCGTCCCCAAGGTATGTTCCGAGTTTTCAATGAATATGGCCGGGGCTTGTGGTTGTCGCAGAGGAAGTTAGGCACCCCACCAGAACATCCTTCACAGCCAGACCCCGCGTCTGGCTGTTTTTTACCTATATCCAAAATCCAATATTTGCGCCATCGCAAGACGGAAATATTATGCAGTAACGACAGGACGTAGCGCTTGTGGGTGATGTCGTACGCGCAATACGTTTAAGAAAATGGAGGCGATTGCGCCGAAGATAAACGTCCACTGCAATGGCATAACAAACGCCATAGCAATAATAACCGCTATCATAATAACGCGTCCCATATTAATAGCCATCTCGTAGAGCACGGTATATTCATCGATGTAGTGTCCTCGATCTGCAACCCGCTCATAGGTCATAGCAACAAACGGAATCTTCATCATAATTTTAGTTAATTTATGATATGCGTCTACAACAAAAATTTGCAGCGCCGTAACAATAAATATTTTCAAAATCCACCCAATAGCGGCAAGGATACTCCCGTATTTCAACAACTGCTTTTCCATCTTCTTATCATCTGAATACTTCCCAACAACAAGCTCAGCAAGCACGGTCGCAGCAACAATAAGTGTGGATATTACACCAACTTTTAAAATATCCCCTTGTAGTAGTTGATAAATAACAATTGGCCACACAATAAATCCGACAACCTCCTCTGCCCCATCAGCCATAAATGCGAATGTTGATCGTCTGTTCTTTTTTACCACTAACTGCTTGATTGTATGCCAATAGGTCCACGTAAAACGCTCGTTTATTTCAGGAATAAAATGGTATGGGATAAGCGATAGCAAAAAAATAATCGTCGCAATAATAAACAAAATACCAAACCCATACTGCGTAATGATAAACCCGGCAAGCACAGGGGTTACAACACCGATAACATTGAGTGTTGCCTCGAACATACCAATCTCAGAACCACGCTTAGTTGCATCAGAAAATGTAGCGAAATCAACGTGATACGGCAGCCAAAATAGTAATCGATAAATTGTTGTTGCTGCAATCTGGAGCGGAAGCAGATACAGCATATTGCTCGGCGTTATAAAATAAAGAATCACGAACGTACTTGCAGCAAAAAATGTGCTTAATCGCAATGAATGGTTAAACCCATATCGATTCAAAAAGAAGGCTCCAAGCGGAATAGACAAGCCATTAATTAAATACCCCGCGAGAAAATACAAAGCAACAAACGTAAAGTTACCATCAAAAAGCCGGTATAAAAATATCGGCAAAAACATGCCAAATAAATTAATAGCTACATTGGAAATCGTTTTCCCAGTATATAGGGCAAAGAACCCTTGGGCTAAGTTGCCCTCAAAATAACGTTGTTTAAATGCTCCAATCATTCGGTTATCATACCATACAATCCTCTGTACTCGCTATTTCAAAAAATGTTTCAGGTAGCTCCCCGTAATGCTATGTTTATTTGCCGCAACTTCTTCGGGTGTGCCCTTTGCAACAATTGCCCCGCCACGTGCACCGCCTTCTGGGCCAAGATCAATAACATAATCGGCCGACTTAATAACGTGCATATTATGCTCAATAACAACCACGGAATGCCCCTTATCTACAAGCTTATTTAATACCGTTAGTAACAATTCAATATCGTAATAATGCAATCCAACCGTAGGCTCATCCAAAAGATACAACACACGCTTTCCGAGCGGATGCGTTAATTCACGTGCAAGCTTAATACGCTGCGCTTCTCCGCCAGAAAGTGTTGTTGCGCTTTGTCCAAGTTGCAAATAGCCAAGTCCAACCGACTGCAATACTTTTAGCTTATCAGTAATCTGATAAATGCCGTCAAAAAATTCGGCACCCTCGTCAATAGTCATAGCAAGCACATCGCTAATACTTTTCTTCTTATGTTTTACCTGTAATGTCTCACGATTATATCGCTTTCCATGACACACTTCACACTGCACAAGTACTGGCGGCAAGAAATGCATTTCGATTAAGTTATGCCCTGCTCCCTGACATGATTCACATCGTCCTCCTGCAACGTTGAATGAGAAACGCGATGCCGTATAGGCACGTTCTCGCGCTTCTGGTAATTGCGCGTAGAATTCACGGATGGGGGTCAAGATGCCGGTATAAGTAGCTGGATTAGATCGAGGAGTTCGTCCAATCGGTGCCTGGTTTACCGCAACAACACGATCAATATATTCCGACCCAGTAATATCCGCAACACCAATAAGGGGTTCGTTCATACGAGCCTTTAGCGAATTTAGATTTTCATACAGCGCATCTTGAATAAGCGTAGATTTACCGCTCCCCGAAACACCCGTAACGCATACAAGCTTACGCAATGGAATATCGACATTCACGTTTTTTAAATTGTGTGCAGTAGCACCGACAATGGAAAGTTTTTCTTGCACCTTTGTCCTACGCTCTGGAACAACGATTTTTCGTTCATCACGAAGATACTGTATGGTCATTGAATTCATCTCTCCTGGATTCTTTAGCAGCTTCGCTGTTTCACCAACGGCAACAATTTCTCCGCCATGTTTTCCAGCAAACGGACCAAAGTCAACTAAAAAGTCAGACTCCAAAATAGTCATTTCATCGTGTTCTACAATAATAACAGTGTTGTTCTGTTCTTTAAGCACCTTAAGAATGCCCACCAGACGATCGGTATCGCGCTCATGTAAACCAATTGTTGGCTCATCGAGCACATACAATGTATTGGAAAGTTGTGATCCAATTTGTGAAGAAAGTCGAATACGCTGTGCTTCTCCACCAGACAACGTTTCTGCTTCGCGAGTCATAGTTAAATAATCAAGCCCCACTTCAAGCAAAAAATGCAATCGGTCTTTGATTTCCTTAACTACATTAGCTGCGATGGTCTTTTCTCGTTCGGTCATTTTTTTCTCGTACGCCTCAAAAAATGCATGCGCTTCCGCATTGGTCATAGAAGCAACCTCATAAATATTTTTCCCATTTATTCGAATGGATAACGATTCCGAACGCAACCGCTTCCCCTTACAATCCGGACAAATAGTCTTCAAAAACAAGTCGGTCTTCCCTAATCCTGAACACGTATCACAAGCACCATGCGGACTATTAAACGAAAACAATCGAGGTTCAATATCCGGAAACACAAAGTTATCGAGCGGACAGGTCCACTTCGAAGAAAGCATGAACTCTTCAGGAGATTCGCTTTGCTCTCCCATTAAAATAGTCGCGAGCCCCTTACTGTGATCAAGCGCTCCTTCAACTGCTTCGTGTAAACGTGCAGTATCTGTAAGCAGCACCTTGTCGATTACTAAATCAATAGAATGCTCTTTGTAGCGCGAAAGCTCTATTTTGTCATGAAGCGAGTGCATAACGCCATCAACACGCACCTGAGAAAACCCAAGCGCAAGAAAATCATACAACTGCTGATAGAACTCCCCTTTCCGTCCGCGCACTACGGGAGACATAACCGTGACAACGCTTTGCTTTGCCTTCTTTGCACGTGTCGCAATGATGTCGATCATTTCATCAACAGAGAGTTTCTCAATTTTAGTGCCGTCATGCGGACAATGCACATCCCCGAGGCGCGCATAAAGAATACGAAAATAATCATAAATTTCCGTCAGCGTTCCAACAGTTGAGCGCGGGTTATGCGAAAGCGCACGTTGGTCGATTGCGATAGCCGGAGATAAGCCCACAATCTCATCAACATCAGCACGTTCCATCTGCCCAAGAAATTGCCGTGCGTATGGAGAAAGAGACTCAATGTACCGTCGCTGTCCCTCGGCAAAAATAGTATCAAACGCAAGGGATGATTTTCCACTTCCCGAAACACCCGTAAAAACCACCAATTTATTCTTTGGTAGTTCCAATGAAATATTTTTTAAATTGTGGACGCGAGCGCCCTTAATCTTTATCTTGTCTTCCATATATAGTACTTACTTATGCCAGTAAACCACGACCTTGTCAATGTATTGACTATTACATGTACCCAGTATACGATACCTGCAGTTACATTGATATCAGTTTCGCTCGCCCTGGGACTGAACTGGACAGCACCGGATTCGCAGTAATGCCGACCCCGACATCGCCTGATACTGCAGGCGCCCTTGGGAATGCATGAGTCCACCGCTTGGTGGTTCAACTCCACCCTGTTTTGCCCCCGAGACAAAAGTACCGCGCAGGCTAGGTGGGAGGCTGTGAACCCTTAACTCCGGTTAAGGCGGAGCCATGTATGAGATACCACCCCTTACTTGGGAGAAATAACCGGAGGAAACCGCGCAGGTTGCGTCAGGTGCCGGGATTATCAAAGGGGCTCGGGGCGAGCGAATGTTTTACCAAAGCCGGGATTTTCCCGGCTTTTTATTTTTTATATATCCGCTATGTTCCCTTATTTACGAACATGGAAATATTTCGGATTAAGGGCGCTGAGTCTTATGTGCGAGCCTGTGAAAATAGCGGATGAAATGGTCGAGGAAAAATTGCCACAGAAATCGAGCTGTCTGAGCCGTACCAACGGCGAGTTCTCGAGTTCGTAAGCAATTTCTGAGAACATTCCGCTATTTTTATTAGCTCGCGATTTTTTACTCCACTTTTTATAAAAAAAGTGGAAAGAAAAGACGCTTTTTAAAATAGGATAGATCCCCGCCAGAGTTTTACCCTGAGCCTGCCGAAGGGCGGGAATGACAAAAGAAATTATTCCTCAGCCGCCCCACTAAAATCCAACATCCGTTCAATCGTTTTAATAATGGTCTTTGGCGTAATGCCATGTTTCTTGTTATACGCCGCCTGCAGCTTCCTGCGCTTCTCGACAATCTTCATTGCTCGATCCATTGAGCCCGTTATCTTATCCGCATACAGAATAACCGTTCCGCTCACGTTGCGCGCAGCGCGTCCCATGGTCTGAATAAGCGAGGTTTCGCTACGCAAAAATCCTTCTCGATCGGCATCTAAAATTGCAACCAAAGTAACTTCCGGTAAGTCCAAACCTTCACGCAATAGGTTAACACCAATCAATACATCGAACTCACCTTTTCGAAAATTCATCAATATCTCCGTTCGTTCCAACGTCTTAACCTCAGAGTGAATATAGCGAGACTTAAATCCTTCTTGCGTAAAATGATCGTGCAAATCTTCTGCTTGCTTCTTCGTAAGCGTAATGACTAACGCACGCTCTTTTTTCTTCACGATTAAACGTAGCTCCTCAATAACATCAATAATTTGACTTCGGTTTGTTTCCTTATTAAATACAGGGCGTACTTCGATCGGCGGATCTATTAACCCGGTAGGTCGAATAACCTGTTCTGCAACAGTTGTCGAATGTTCAATCTCCCACGCCCCTGGCGTAGCAGAAACAAATAATGTCTGACCAATACGTTGTTCAAATTCACTAAATTGGAGCGGTCGATTATCCATCGCCGATGGCAATCGCCAGCCGTATTTCACAAGCGTGTCTTTGCGACTCCGATCGCCCGCATACATGCCACGCACCTGTGGCACGCCAATATGCGATTCATCCATGACAAGCAAAAAGTCTGGCTTCCCATCTTTATCACGCGGGAAATAGTCGAGCAACGTATCAGGCGCTTCTCCTGCAAGCTTTCCGCTTAGGTGGCGCGAGTAGTTTTCGACACCATGGCAAAAACCAAGGCTCTTCAACATTTCCATGTCATACCGCACGCGTCGTTCTAGTCGCTGTGCCTCAAGATACAGCTTATGCTTTTCAAAATATTCCAATCGGTCATCAAGTTCGATTTTGATATCTTTCACCGCACGTTCAATGGCCGGCGCACTCGAAATAAAATGCTTCGGAGGAAACAAGGCCACGTCTTTCGGATGATCGATCATGGTTCGCGTAACAGGGTCAACAATCGCGATATCGGAAATAATCTGATCTGGCCCAAGCTCAATTGCATAGCTCATTGTTGCAGATGCGGGCATGATCTCAAACACATCCCCTCGCACACGAAATTCGCCTCGTTTTAATACGCCAGAGGTCCGATTGAATTGAATTTTTATTAATTGACTAATAAGGTCTCTTCGCGTAATCGATTGCCCTACCGCTAAATGAATCGCCGATGCAAAATAATTTGTCGGTACGCCAAGTCCATAAATACACGAAACAGACGCAACCACAATAACGTCTTTTCTAGTTAATAGTGCAGATGTCGCCTGGTGACGCAATCGATCGATTTCTTGATTGATCATCGCCTCTTTTTCAATATACGTATCGCTACTTGGCATGTATGCCTCGGGCTGATAGTAGTCGTAATAAGAAACAAAATAGTTTACCGAATGTTCGGGGAAATAATTTTTATATTCGCGATACAGCTGTGCAGCTAATGCTTTGTTGGGCGCAATCACAAGAACCGGCTTATCAAAATGCCGTATTGCGTTAGCAATCGTAAAAGTCTTTCCCGAGCCAGTAACACCAAGCAACGTTTGAAACCGATCTCCTCGATCAAGTCCGTCTGTTAATTGCTTAATTGCTTCGGGTTGGTCACCCGATGGCTCATATTCTGATTTGAGATTAAAAATACCCATGTCGCTTCTTGCTATACATGATTATACCATGAAATGCAAGTATTACGGGCGTGTCCCAAGATAAGAGGCAATGATAGCGGCTGTCTCCGCACGAAATGTGAGCGCACCAAGCGAAATAATATGACACCCAGCTGCGCGGGCCGCAAGCACTTCGTCATAGCTCCATCCCCCCTCCGGACCAACAAACAATCCGCGTCGCATAGCATCGCCAATAACACCTTCTTCAGCAACCACATCGCTAATATCAAAGAAAAAGTTAACGTCATTTCTTTGCGCATCAACAAGAGCATCGGCGAAGGACATTGCTTGGCGAAGCATCGGCACTCTTCCTCTCCCCGATTGCTCCGCAGCCTCTGTGATTATCTTTCGTAAGCGTTCTTCTTTAATATCTAATTTAACCGTACGTTGCGTAATCAGCGGAACAATTTCACGAACACCAATTTCAGTTGCTTTTTGTACGACGAGTTCAAAATTTTCTCGCTTTAAAATAGCACAATACAAAACAGCCGCAACAGCGGGCTCAGCAGTGTTCACAGAACGCTCAATAACAGTAGTCGTAAGCTGTTCTTTTTGTCGGTCGCTTATCTCGACAATACATTCATTTGCATTACCATCACCAAGAATAAACCGATCTCCAACCGTAAGCCGCAATACGCGGAGTATTTGATTAACAACCTCCGCCTCAGCAATAACAATCGTGTCTTGTGAGCAATCAAAATTACCAATAAATCTATGTAGCCTCATGATGTAATTACTATACTATAAATAGTGTGTGTGTTCAAAAAAGCGGGGATAAATCCCCGCCCGTACGCAAACGTATTACCGATGAGCAACCAGCGCATCATTGTCATCAAAACGATTAACGTAACGAATGCGAATTTCCTCGCCATCGAGAAGAAAAGGTTCGATGAGATCCGCGACTGCAAGAATTTCCTCATTATACAATCGGATACATCCTGCTGTTGCTTTTTTCCCGATAGAGCGTGGACTATTCGTCCCATGCATCTTGCTGAGTTGATCAGCTCCGGGCGTGAAGAATTCAAAAGTGAACTTCACTGGCCCCATCGGATTATCCGGTCCAGGAGGAACGATATCAGGCAAAACAATTTTTTGCGTCTTTAAAACATATGCCTTGATATTCTTGGTTGGATACCAAGCCGGATTTCGTTCTATTCGGAGAAGCCGCCCTTCGATCGGAAGCTTTGGCGTTTTCCGCGGCAATGCCACCGCAGAAAAGAAAAGTTCGATTCCTTCAGGGTCATAGACATGAACCGTGAAGTCCGAGAAAACAACGGTAATGACATACGCCCTGCCGATAAACTCTTTCTCGTACGCGCATGCGCATGTCGCACCGATAACTACGCAGCACAAAGCCAGTAAAAACACCTTAAAATTCTGCATCGTCAACCCCTCCTTTTCGGTAATAAAGAATGAATGTTGCTGTAATTATTAAACAACACATTAATAGATAAAGCAAGTTTTCTCCGTATAAAAATCCCGCTTAGTGGCGGGATTTTTATACGAAATATATTCGCTTACTTTACCAATACATCTTCCTCTTTTTGTCGAACAAAGAAATGATATATTCCAAAACCAATCAACAAACCAAGGATAAGATCGACAAACCAATAAGAGAACAAATTACCGAATACACTTATAAGGGATGCCAACCCCGCGACACCTGATCCTACTAATACAGTAAGGTATGCAGTTGCAGACTGGAATTGATTTCGTGCGTTCGTGTAGTTAATCGTTGCACCAAAGATTAATGTATCTTCAGCATCAATAGTTCGATTAACGATTGCTTTGATTGTAATGACTCCCTGTGTATTTGCAGTAATCGTTCCTAAATCAAATGTGACAGAGTTATCCGTTGAAACACTTGGCTTCAGCGTTGCGGTGTCATATGTTACTTCACTTGGCAACTCAACCCTTAACGTTACGTTTGTGATTGGGCTCGCCATTTCATTGCGATACTGAATTGTGTATTCAATCTCGTCACCTCCCCGTGGATTCTTTTTATCAATCGACGGTGTTAGGGTAACGGTCGGAGCGACGCCAGAAGCAGTCTGCTGCACAATAACGCGTGGCTGTACGGGTGTTGGATTATTAATCACAACAGGCACAATCGAATCCGCAGTTGTTGTAAGGGTAAGGGTATTACCATACGTTGTTCCGTATGCATTTTGTGCAACAGCACGATAGTAATACGTAGTCCCCGCATTCAATCCGCTCAAAATTGCAGAATGATTATCGGCATAATTAGCCTGGCCAATCGGTCTAATAATTGTTCGGCTGCCAAATGCGGTGGTTGCACCCCAATCAAACCAAGAAGTTCCCAATGAACCATTCGGGTTTACTGAGCTATCAATCAAAGCAGAGTTACGGAATACTGACTGCGCAGCTCGTGTTGTAACATATGGCGCGATACCAGAGGTGTTCGTCGAAGAACCTCCTGTGGTAAAGCTCAGCGTATTACCATAGGTAGTTCCATAAGAATTTTGTGCAACGGCACGATAATAATAGGTGGTATTCGATGCAAGACTAGTTACGCTTCCCGTTAATGTGGTTGCGTAATTGCTCGATCCGATTGCCTGATATCCCGTAGTATATCCCAATGACTGGGTCATACCATATTCAAACCAAGCATTCGCATAGCTATTGTTTGGGTTCACCGACCCATTAAATGTTGCGGAATTTGTCGTAACAGAGTTAGCAGCGTTAGTGTATACAAGCGGCGTATTGCCACTGGTATTATAACCAGAAGACTGTGTCGTAAAGTTCAATGTGTTGCCATACGTTGTTCCCGATGAATTTTGTCCAACAACACGATAATAATAAGTCGTATTTGGCGTAAGGTTATACGCATATCCAGTGATGGTTGTCGTATAGTTACTTGACCCAAGCGTCTGGCTTCCCGCAGTGTTCCCAAACGACTGTGTCGTTCCATATTCGAACCACACACTTGTATTGGAATTGTTCGGGTTAACCGAACCATTTAATACGGCGTTGTTATAGGCAACTGCAGTAGCAGGATTAGTTGTAACAAATGCAACAGATCCATTGTTATTTCCTCCGCCATTATTAAATGGCTGAGTAGTAAAGCTTAATGTATTACCATAGGTAGTTCCGTAAGAATTTTGCGCAACAGCACGATAATAATAGGTCGTGTTCGAAGAAAGGTTTTGCACATAGGCAGAAACGTTCGTTGACGCAGCGCCTGAACCAATCGTCTGGTTACCAGCTGTGTTACCGAACGACTGCGATGTTCCATACTCAAACCAAACCGTTGTGTTGGAATTATTTGGGTTAGCATTCCCCTGTAGGGTTGCATAATTCTGACCAATAGAAACAGCTGAGTTAGTTGAAACAGAAGCAACTGTTCCGTTATTTCCACCCCCTGTGCCTCCGCTGTTATTTACCTGCGCCCGAAAAGTAACGTACCCTTGGCTTGCCCATCCACCGGCAATATTTCCAACGGAAAGACCTCCAGAAACAACCTCGCTGCCACTCTGTCCATTCAACAATGCGCGCGGAGTAGCACTTTTATTTGGATACCAACTTACTGACCCTGGTATAAAGGTCATCGTTTGGCTAGACGAAAGATTGACGGAAACGTTGCCGTTTACAGTAGAAGCATTTGATGCGCTCACGCCACCCGTTATAGTTGTAGTAGTAAACGCTCCTGTTGGAAGCTGCACACGAACCGTTGTTCCGTTTGCAGTATCCGATGCAGTGTTGTGATAATACACAAGAAAGCTAACAACCTCTCCCGCGTTTGCAGCCACTGCGTTAGACCAGTTAACATTACTCTCCGGATTACGCGTATAGTTTGAAATTTGCAATGTTGGATAATCGTTTGCACTCGTATTAAATGTCGCAGCAGAAACGCTCGCAACTGGAGCAAATACACCCGCGACTGCGGTTATGCTCAACAATGCGACTGTAATTTTTTTAATAATGTTTGTCATAGTGTTATAATATATTACGTTTCATTCCCGCATGTCTACATGCGGGCTCTTTTTTATATCTATAGTAAAGCAGAATTTGCCAATTTTGTCAATAGCATCTCTCACCCCTTCTTATGTTGTTAGTGTAGCCAAATTCTTGCTTTTTGCAAGAACAATCCCCTTTTACAACACCCTACCACTGCCATGCGGTACGAGACTGTAAAAGAGGGAGGGGCGAACAAGTCACCCCTCCAAAACGCGCATATAGTTTAGCCCCCCGGGACACCCCCAGGGCCGCCACCCCCGTTACCAGGAAGCTGCGCGGGGCCGCCGGAATTGCTTCCACCGCCCCCACTAGAGGAAGGCTGCGTTAAGCCGTACCCCGCTCCAGCGAAAAACAATGCTATCATGGCATCGTTCGGGTCGATGCACCCATCGCTGTATGCTCCAGCAAGTGACCCGCCACCGGAAATGGCTAGGCCGAGTAGCGGATTATGAGTCGCAACCCCAACCCCCAGGCCAAGCAAGCCTCCAATGATCGGCCCCCACCTGCTCCGGTCTTTGCCTTCGCAGAGGGGCACAGGTTCTTCGCCCGCGGGCTGATAGAACGTCAACCCTGCCTGCTGCCCCCCCACAATTACGGGAGGAAGTGCCTTCACTGCCGCAGGCGGCGGAGCAACAACGGGCTGAGCAACCGGCGCTGGCTTGTTTTCCAGAATCCAGACCGGTCCCACACCGTGGGCCCGATTCAGTATCGGATTGCCACAGCGTTTAATTGCCACAACCTCCCAATATCTCGGGTCTGACGCCAGTACGGCGAACACCTGTTCGCCAGCGCGCAGCCAACCTCGAGAGATTGTCCCCTTCCGTGATTGCGTGACAACTTCAGCGTCCTCAGCCAATGTGAGGAGTCTCTCACCCGGGCCAAGTGGCCGGTTCTCGTTAACCGGGTTCACCCCGATGTCGAGATAGTGCCGCCCTGGAACAGGTGCTGCATACCGCGGCACTTCTTTCTGCGGCGCCGCTGCAGCGGGTTGAGACGGTTGTGGTTGCTGTACAGCCGCCTGCCCAACTTGCGCTGGGTTATAGGCGACGTACACAATCCGATCCTTAGTAGCAGCGCAACCAGTTAAAGTTGCGACTGCAAGCATCAGGGCCAACACAATCCATGAATTTCTCATGGGGATCTCCTTTTCTTTTGGCTAGAGGTTAACTAACTATATGCAAATTTCATTAAGGGCTGTACTTTATTTAACATATTTTATAAAAACTGTCAATGGCTTCAGCCACCTCTTGCGCACAGTAAAAATGCGCCTGAAGGCGCATTTTTACTTACTTTTTTAAGTTTTTTGCAATTGTTTAACAATTTTCGTTAACTCCCCCATTGCATTGGTTTTAATTTCTGGACTTGCTCCTGCTATTACACTCTGGAACAACTGTTGCACACGCGTAATTGTTTGTTCATCATTACGAACTCCGTTTACCATTCCAGCATAATATGCCGTAAAATCTTGTGCAGTTATATCTCCAGCTTTATAATGGTCAACGATATGCGATGCTGCGTTTGTACGATCAGTATTGATATTAGCCTCCAAAAGGGCAATTCGCTCTGGGTTTACGATAGGCGCAGAAGAATGCAGTATTTCGGATGTTGGCGTTGCAACTAACTCTTGAGCAACTACGGGTGACTTTGGCGCTGCAACAGCTTCCTTATTTACAGGTGCACTTGTGACAGCTTCTGTTTTTGTTAGTTCAGCTTCTGCAGTAGGGGCAGGAGCAGTAACTGTTTCAACAGCGCTTCCACTTACAATTTGCGGGGCTACGGCTTCAGCGACAGCTTCACTCCCACCAACGATTTGCGGAGCTACAGCTACAGGTATAGCCGTCTTAGGAAGACTATCCTCTACTGCATGCCCACTCACAATTTGTGGGGCGGCAACAGGTTGTTCCACTGGCACAACTGAAGGGATCACGGTAACGCGAGCTTTAACAAATTCGATATTCTCTAAATTAATCGTCTTTGTAATGGGGTCAATTGCAATTGAACCCTTCGCAATATGTTGCATAGCTTCCGCATAGCCCTTTGCATCAGGCGTATACCCTGCATTTTTTAATTTCTCGATCATCTCTGGCTTTGCAAGTTGCTCTTTTGCATCAGCAAGCCAAAGCGCGTGCGCTTCCTTACCAGACCACTCTTTTAGATCGGTCACGCCGTCCCATCCAAGTTTTTTCGCAAGTTCAGGGTTTGTTTTCAACGTATCAATAATCGAACCCTCTGCGCCGCGCGCACCAATAGTCGCAACGGTCGGGATAGTTTCTTGCGCAGCTGCAATATTACCACCCTCAACAAAATTTAGTGGTGCAGATTCAGGGGTAGCCACATTCGCCTGCTCTCCAACTGCCGACAATGCGGCAACCTTCCCTGCAGCACCTGCGCCGCTTATCTCGCTTTGTTCAGTCGTTGCAGCTGCGATATTGCCACCTTCAACAAAGTTTAGTGAAGCAGACTCAGTAGCAGCCACATTCGCCACCCCACCTCCTACCTTTTCCCCAACTGAAGACAGCGCAGCAACTTTTCCAACAGCGCCTGCGACACCGTTAACTCGCGCAGTATGCGCTCCCGGTTCGCCGGCTAGATTGATGGATTTTTTAATTGCAGGCACACTCTCCGGTCCGGTTGCTGCATGCGCATTTCCAGTGCCCGCAAGCGTATCGGCAATAAGATAACCAACGATAGAAAAGGTAGCCCCAATCGCCATACCCTTGAGCATCTCTTTATTTTTATATATGCGTCGCAAATCCTCTACCGTATTTTGTTCCGCAGTGAACATTTTATCCAGCCGATTAAATCGCTTACCCGCCTTCTCTTCACTTTCCAATTCGTCCGTAATAGCAGTTTGTTCAAGCAATGCAAAACCAGCGCCTATTTTATCAAATAGATCATATTGGTTGCCTGTATGCACTTCGCGACTTCCGAAATCAATCCGCCCTTCTTCCAGTTTAAATTGACTATACTCAAGACGCGCACGTAGTGTTGCAAGCGCTTTCTTGTGTTGTTCTGAATCTGGCTCACTCGTAGAAACAGCATGTAATGCACGTTCAAGCTTTTCGCCGAGCGTAGTAGCAGGAACAGTGGTGTACATCATATCCGCAAAACGCGCATCAACATTTTTTCCGCCGCGCATCTGTCGTTCTTGCGTATGCAATGACTCCTTCGCGCGTTTGCGCGCCATAAACATACCAATAACCCCTCCAACAATAGGTAATGCAGCTGCTTTCCCAAGCAAGCTCGCACCCATGGCGCGTCCAATATACCCAAGGGATGTTTGCGCTCCACGCTCCTTAAACATATCCCCTAGTCCACGAGTCCAAATTGCGTCGGACTTAATCGCAACCAACTCCTTCATTGCATCAGGGTGCGTATTAAAAAATTGATTACTGCGAATCTTAAAATCTGCGTTGGACATCGCATGCATCGCGTTCTTCTCGCCAAAAATATTTCCTTCCGTAGCGAGGAGCGTTCGCTTAAATTGATCGAATTCTTGAAATGCTTTTGTATATTCCTTATATTCTTTTGATCCTTCAGGTGCAAACGACCACTCAGCGGGAACGGTGCTAAACTTTTGAGCAGCAGTATTAAACTTAGCCACCTGCTCTTGTTCAGCTGGGCTCAATAATTCATTTTTTCCTAAATATTGAACCGTCAACGAGCCGTCTTTTTCAACAAGAACATCGAGGCCCATATTTTCTGCGCCCGTTGTTAGTTGCGCAAGCACCTCTCGATGATGCGCTAGCCCACCTTGCATTATTTCTTGTGCAGTCTCTTTTTCATGCTTCGCAATACGTAATTTAGAAAATGCATTACGCCAAATTTTACCGTACCATGCAGCACCAGCAACTTCAGCACGATGCCTGTCAGTAGCCTCCTCTTGAATGCGCCCGAGCGTAGCTTGTCGCAAATTTTCAATCACAAGAAGTCGTTGCCCATAGGACAATGTATCAAATCCGCTTATCTGCTCTAAGTCAGCGGGCTGCATATTAAATTGAGCGAGCTGCACAGCAATAACACCCTCTTCTTTCTCAGATAACTCAATAAGCTTTTTCGGTTCAATTCCATTGACCTGCTCAATCGCTGTCTGTCGATCCTGTTCAATAGGAGCGAGTTTTGCCGCTGCTTGCTCCCAATCCCATTTGCGCATAAACTCCTCCGCTTCGGGAGTCCAGGGCGTAATCCCATTTTCTATCAATATTGCGTCAACCATTTCTGCCCCATGGCCTTGCATACGTTTTTCAAAAAGATCCTGCGCAAGCGCGGCGATTCCCTCCTCTTCACGTTCGCGCGCTTCCCGCATTTCCGTAGCGGTCATTTTTTTCTCCTCCGGCGTAAACGATTCAGCATCCGCAACGGTTTGTTCACGTACGATTGTTTCGCTTTTTGTTTCTTCCATCGATTCTTCTGTAGTTGTCACTAGTTGTTGTGGTTGCTCCACTTCTTCTTGAGATTGCTCTGCCACCTCGGCGCGCGCCAATTCCGCTTGCTTTGCACGCTTCTCTGCAAGTTTTTCCGGCGAAAGAAAGACCTCGTACGGATTATCTGAAGCGGGTGTTTTTATGATAGGTTTTTTCTCTTTCATGGTGGGTTGTTGTTTAAGAATTTTTTACTTTTACGAGACTACTAGTGGCGTGAAGTTAAATCCAAAATATTCTTTCTTTGTATATTTCAATTTTGAAATTTTATCGATAACAACAATACTACTACCAACTGGAGCAACGATACGTCCTCCAATTTTTAACTGTCGCTTCCACAACACCGGGACATCGCCTTCTGAGCTTGCTGATGCAATAATCTTGTCGTAGGGAGCGCTGTTTTTATACCCTTTTGTGCCATCCCCTAAAACAACTTGTGCAATATTTTGTCGAATAAATCCGTACTTATCGATATTAACTTCGGAAAAGGCTTTTAGCTCAGGCACTCGCTCAACAGCAACCACAGAACCAAGCGACAACTCACTATCAGTAGCAACGCCCGTTCCCTCTGCAGTTTTTTTACTCACCACATCTGCTAAGATGGCCGTTTGCCATCCGCTCCCTGCGCCAATATCAAGAATATGTTCCCCTGCTTTTGGTTGTAACAGCTCAAGCATAAAAGCCACTGAGAGTGGTTGTGAAATCGTTTGATTAAATCCAATGGCAAGCGGCGTATTGCAATGAGCAAATTCTTTTTGGTCGTCGGGAACAAAATCGGCACGATCGATGTGCTCAAATGATTCGATAAGCTCGGGGGTCTTTAAATAACCATCTTGAATAAGTTCGTCGGTTAGCTCGTAATATTGCGGTTCGCTAGTCATATAATACTTATGTCGTTATGGTAATCGATTCGTGAATACAATAGATACTCCAGTGGTTATCGATGTCGAAACAACCGGAAGAATACAAACCCATGATACAACGCGTACGTCAGTAGTACATTATAACCCAATTCCTTCGCAAACATAAGGGAAGCTATCGAAGCCCGATCAACAAATACATAGAGCGCAATCGTAGCAAAAAACGTCAAAAAAATGCCGTTCACAAGTGTGTGCCACGGCAATTTTCTCTCAATAAGTATAATAATAAGTCCGATAAAAAAGAAGGCAAGTATTTCACGATTCACCACAGGAGAAAACTTTAGTAAAAAAGATGCGAGAGAAAGGAGAAAAAGTTCGTGCAAAAAATCCCGCAAAAATAGAGCCATTGTAACAATCACCACAAGCAACATATTAGGAACAACACCAAAGATTGCTATGTCTAAAAACTGCAGCACACTCACAAAAAGAAGTGTACAGCCAAGAACAAGAAATCGTGCGGTTGATTTTTCCATATGCTCTATACAATAGGGGTTAGGTGTTCGTATGCCACTTATCGCATTTCATTGCGCAATTCCTCAAGAAGACGTTTTGCATCTTTACTCATTTTATGCGGTGGGACAATTTTGAAATGCACGAAGAGATCTCCTTTTCCAGAACGATTAAAGTGAGGCATACCTTCACTCGTCACCTTAAATGGTTTATTAAAGGTGAAGTCACGCGGAATATCCAGCGCAAGCTTTCCTCCTGAAATCGTAGTGACGTAGATCGGATGCGCTTCACTGTCAGAAAAATATGCCAACAAATTAATAAGCTGTATTTCCTTTTCAATAATCAAATGGTCATCTTGTCGACTAAAGATTGCATGCGGTTTTACGCGCACATGCAAAAACAAATCGCCTTCTTGCGATCCTCGCTCACCTGCCTCTCCGGCGCCAACCATTTTAATGATCTGCCCATCAGCAATACCCGGCAATATCTTAACCGCAATTTTCTTTTCGCCACGAACAACACCTGATCCAGAACACGACGAGCAGCGTTTATCGGGAATTTGTCCGACACCATGACACTCTGTACACGTTCGTACTTGCGCAAAATTTCCAAAAAAAGTACTGCGTGTTTCACGCACTTCACCTCGTCCATCACACTTTTTACACTGTGAAAATGTCGCCTTGGCATCGTGCCCAAGCCCTTTACACTGCGCACAATGAATATTTGTTTTGTACGTAACGTTTTTTTCTATACCTCGATACGCATCTTCAAGCGTAATTTCTTGCACCATTTCCATATCAGAGCCATGTGCATACGTACGTCGTTTTTGCTGCCCACCCATGCCATTAAAAAAGGTTTCGAAGATATCTCCGAGATCGCCAAAATCGCCACCCTGAAAATCAAAGCCGCCTTGAGAAAACCCACCAAATCCGCCTGGTCCACCAGCGCCCTGTGCCGTATTCCCAAAACGGTCATACTGGGCACGCTTTTCTTTATTGGAAAGCGTTTGATATGCTTCGTTGATTTCCTTGAATTTCTTTTCATCCCCTCCTGTTTTATCAGGATGATATTGATGCGCAAGCTTTCTGTATGCTTTTTTAATATCCTCATCAGATGAGGATTTTTCTACGCCAAGAATTTTATAATAATCGTTGCTCATTTGTTTTTTTAAATTCCCGTATATACGGGAATTACCACAAGTAAACTATCGCTACTCAATGGATACGGTTTTACAACCGTATCCATCTTAGAGCACAAACGTTTCTTTTGACCGGCTTTCGATGACCACGCGCGCAAAGCCGAGTGCAATCATGACTTCATACACAAAGAATGCAATGAGTGCGACGAGGATGCGAAGCGGCATCATAATGCTTGCAATAGAAATGAAGATAACGGCACCAAAGATAATAAATATCCACAATTTCACTTCGTCACGTAACGCAAAATATTTTTCTTGTAGCACACCGTACGCAGCTACTGCAACAGGATCTTTTGGATTAATTTGTACACCCGTGTAGTTAAAGAGCTGCTCATACAAGCCCTTCATTGCTTCATTAATCAAAAGTGTTTTTTCTCGAGGCTTTAATGCATTTACCTGAGGAAATTTTTCGCTCAGCTGCTGTTCAGTCGCAGTGCGCGCAAGCTCATCAACCGTCTTCGATGTATCAAAATCCTTATAGAAATATTTAATAAAACTACTACTCGAAGCGAGTACTTTATCAAATGTAGCCGATGATACCGGTATTGAATCACGATGCGCTTGTAAATGGAGCGGAATGAAGACACTCGCCAATAACGTAATAGCAATAATTCCTTTTGGTACAACCAATTTACTAATACTCCAAAAATCAATCGTAAGCATATTGTCGAGCATCTTTCGTCCGCTATAGCTCGCACTCAGCAAACCACCATATACCACAACAAAGAGTGTCATGATTGGTACGGATAATGCAAAGAAAAAGGAAATCAGCGCAAGACTTTGTAAGAAGAACGCCACTGCAAAATGCGTGTTTGAACGCATAAAAAATGTTTGCAACGTAAACACTACTAAAAATCCGATCGAAGACAACCCGCTCCAAAGCATCTTTGTCCACTCACCCGTCAAAAGAAACTCTCGAAAAAACCAGCTAAATCCGAGTGCAAAAACGATACCAACAAAGGCGAGTATACCTATTTTGATTGATCCGGAAATGCCTATGGTGTAAGCATTCGCTGGTTTATTGAGTAAGTTCATTGCGTGGTTGTGTTTTCCTCGTTAGGTGTTTCATCTGCCGGTTTTTCTGCAGACGGTTCCTCTTGAGTATACATCGCCGAGCCAATTTTTTGAAGTTCAGTGGAAAGCGCTTCGGTTTTCGCGATAACCGCTTCCCCATCTTCGCCATCCTTAACTGCCTTCAATGCATCGATTGCATCTTGCACACCTTTCTTTATCTCTTCTGAAACTTTTTCATTCGCTTCTTTAAGCGATTTTTCTGCGGTATACAATAATTGCTCAGCATGGTTGCGAGCCTCAATTAATGCACGCTTTTTTGCATCTTCTTCCGCATGCAAAACAGCTTCCTGTTTTAGCTTTTCAATTTCTTCTTTCGACAACTGCGTTGAAGCTTCAATGCGCACTGACTGTACTTTTCCTGTTGCCTTATCTTTTGCAGAAACATTTAAAATACCGTTTGCATCAATATCAAGCGTAACTTCAATCTGCGGAATGCCGCGCGGTGCCGTTGGAATACCATCAAGCATAAACTGCCCAAGCGTTTTGTTATCAGCGGCCATCGGTCGTTCACCTTGTAGGATATGAATTTCGACTGATGTCTGATTATCTGCAGCAGTTGAAAACACCTGCGATTTTTGTGTTGGGATGGTGGTATTTTTTTCAATCAATGCAGTAAACACACCACCGAATGTTTCGATACCAAAAGACAACGGGGTAACATCCAACAAAAGTACATCTTTTACTTCTCCCTGGAAAATACCCGCCTGCACCGCAGCACCAATAGCGACAACTTCGTCCGGGTTAATACCCTTGTGTGGTTCTTTGCCAAAAAGATCTTTCACGGCGTCGTGGATTTTCGGCATACGAATCTGTCCACCAACTAAAACAACTTCATTAATGTCCGCAATCTGCAATCCAGCATCCTTTACAATTTTCTTAACAATTTCGAGTGATTTATCAATGTGCGGACCAACAAGCTCTTCGAGCTTTGCACGAGTCAACTTCATCAAGAAATGCTTCGGACCAGCTGCATCAGAAGTGATATACGGAATATTAATTTCGGTTTCAAACGCAGTAGACAATTCGTGTTTTGCACGCTCAGCAACTTCTTTCAATCGTTGCAATGCAAGTGCATCGCCAGACAAATCAATACCATCCTGCTTTTTATATTCACTTACCAAGTACTGAATGATTGTCTTATCAAAATCGTCGCCACCAAGATGCGTATCACCACCCGTAGCTAATACTTCAACAACATCGTCTCCGATTTCCAACACAGAAACGTCAAAGGTTCCGCCCCCTAGATCGTATACAACTATTTTTTCGTTCTTTTGCTTGTTAAGACCATACGCAAGCGCAGCCGCAGTTGGCTCGTTAATCATGCGCTTTACAGAAAGCCCAGCAATTTCACATGCATTCTTTGTAGCCTGACGCTGTGAGTCATCAAAATAAGCAGGCACAGTAATAACTACTTCGCTAATTGTTTCTCCAACTTTTGCCTCTGCATCAGCCTTTAACTTTGACAATATCATTGCCGAAATTTCTTCGGGCTTATACCAACGATCCCCCATTTGCACTTCCACGCCTCCTGTTTCCGATGCGCGCATTTCAAAAGGCAACCATGCCTTATCGTTTTGCACTTCCGGATCATTAAATTTACGCCCAATAAGACGCTTCACCGAAAAAATAGTATTTTTCGGATTCACAACACCTTGTCGCTTAGCAAGCAAACCAACGAGTCGTTCGTTCGCTTTGCTGATTGCCACAATAGAAGGAGTCGTGCGATTTCCTTCATGATTTTCTAACACTTTTGGTTCACCACCTTCGATGATAGCCATCGCAGAGTTGGTCGTTCCAAGGTCAATTCCTAGTATTTTTGCCATACTTGTTGAAATTTTTAAGCTCATCGAGCGCAGGAAATTTCATAACAAGTATGAGCAACCCCGCCCTCTAAGCTCGCAAATATAAATTTAGATGTTGTTTTTAAGATTATACCATACATACCACACCACCATCAGCGTAATAGCCTAGAGGGCGGGGTAAAAGGTTTTGCAACTCTCTTTTTATAAGAGAGGCAAAGCCCTTTTATTTTGCAACTTTTACTTGCGACGGACGTATTAACTTTCCATGCAAATAATATCCGCGACCGACTTCTTCCACAACAGATCCAGAAGCAAGTTCCGAATCAACAGACACAACCGCTTCATGTATTGCAGGGTCAAATTGATCCCCTATTGCAACGGGCGTTTTTTCAAGCCCATATTGCTTGAGCACGTCTTCGAGCTGCGCCTTGATGAGATAGATTCCTTTTTCCACACCGCCATGCATTTCCATGGCTGCGATAGCAAGGTCAAAATTATCAACAACCATAATCAGCTCTCGGATAAGCGAACCGTTCGCGAATTTCATCATGTCATCTATTCGCTTCGATTCATCCTTTTTGTAATTTACCAATTCCGCACGAGCGCGTTGCCATCCATCAAGATATTCATCGCGTTCTTTTTGTAGCTGCTCTGTTTGTGTAAGAACCGGAGCTTCTTCCTGTTCATCTTGTCCAGCGTTATACTGTGTAGTTTCTTCCATATACGGGTGAATATTTTTTAGAGTATTTTTATTATAAAAATGAAAGACCGATTGTCAATATACTGCACTGTCATTTATTTTTGCAAATAAATAACCTGTACATCCCCGACGGCATACGGAGTGCGGATAGTAGCTTCTTTAAAGATGCCACTTGCATCTTCTTTAACCTCCTTTACCTCGCCGATTTTAATACCTAAAGGAAATTCCTTTGCGGCAGAGAACACACCATCGCCAACCTTAACCGGCTTCTCAACAAGCGTTATCTTAGGGTCACTTCCCCCTTCAAACAATCCATTAATGGCGTCCGAACCAATGCGTACCGGCAACTGCCAATGTGAATCAAAGATGGTACGTACAACTGAAGAACGTTCTTCAACGCTCACTACTTGCCCCAATAATACTGAATCAGAAACCGTGGCAATCATCATCGGCTCAACACCATCAGCAGATCCTCGATTAATAGTAATGGTATCCTTCATGTTAAACGGATAGGTAGAAAATATTTTCGCTTCTATTTGTGCTCCACGCACCGTCGCCGAGGCCGGTCCATCACCATCCTCTTTAATCCGTTGCACCTGCGCTTTTAAATTTTCGTTTTGCAATTTCAGCAAAATATTCTCCTGATAAAAATCAACCTTAAAATACTGTCGTACAAAATTTGCAGAGGCAACAAGTGCGTGCTTCGGAATGAACATATTCGAAAAGAATGTTACCCAAAGGATAAGTACGATACTGCTGATAAGGAGTATTCTTTTCATAGTAGTAATACGTGAAACAAATCTTTTTAGAGTCCGGGGCCTGGTTCGTATTTACTTACGAGCTTACCCCGGCTAACGAGCTTACGAGCTTTTTCATGAAACAGTGATATCAAGCGGCTTAAGTGACGTTACAAATAATTGTGAATATGCATCAATATCTTCCGCAATAACACCCGTTCCTCGCACAACCGCGGTAAGCGGATCGTCGATGACGGTCACCGGCACAGTAACTTCTTTTTCGATCAGCTGATCAAGTCCGCGAAGCAAGCTTCCGCCACCACACAAATAGATACCACGGTTATAGATATCTCCCACCAATTCTGGCGGAGCTTTTTCAATTGTTTCTTTAATGCATTCTACAATCTGTCGCAATGAGCGGCCGATGGCAGCGCGAATTTGCGTATTCTTTACGATTATTTCGCGTGGTAATCCAGTGCCCATATCGCGTCCACGCACCGAAAGCTCCATGCGTTCTTCCATAGGAATGGCCGAGCCAATAGTCTTTTTTAATTCTTCTGCTGTCGGCTCACCAATAAGCAACTTAAATTCTTCTCGAACAAACTTAATAATATCGTCGTTCAATTTATCGCCGGCAACTTTCAAACTGCGGCTAATAACGCTACTTCCCATAGAAATAATAGCAATATCTGTAGTGCCCCCACCAATATCAACAACCATCGTAGCAAGTGCCTCTTGAATAGGAAGGCGCGCACCTAATGCAGCTGCGATAGGCTCTTCCACAAGAAAAGCTTTTGCTGCGCCGGCGTTGATTGCCGCATCTTCAACAGATTTACGCTCCACTTCAGTTAAGTTTGGCGGAATACCAATAACAGCTCGGTAATAGCTAAACATACGGTCATTGTTTACGCGCTTCATAAAGTAACGCAAGAGTTCTTGCGCCATTTCAAAATCCGAAATAACTCCGTTGACCAACGGCTTGATAACAGTAATATGTGCTGGCGTGCGGCCAAGCATTTTTTTCGCTTCATTGCCAATCGCAAGAATCTGCCCAGTTTTATTATTCGTCGCTGCGATAGATGGTTCATTAATAATAATGCCCCGATCTTTGATGTATACCAATGAGTTCGCAGTTCCTAAATCAATTCCGATATCCTTTACAAAATAGTTAAACAATCCCATAAAAATAAAATCTATTATTTCGTTACCAATGAAAGAAGCTGTTCCTGTGATACTAAGTGAGCATCTTTTTCTTTTCGCTTCTTTACCTCAATCTGCATACCGTTCTTTTCACTGACAATCGCCCTGAGCGGAATACCGACAAGGTCGCTGTCTTTCAGTTTTTCTCCAATTCCCGCTTCTTTACGGTCATCATATAATACCGCAACCCCTGCCTCCTGTAAAGATTTGTAGATAGAATCAGCGAATTTTGATGTTTCCTCACTTTGCGCGTGCAAATTAACCAAATGCACTTGATACGGCGCCACGCTTTCTGGCCACATAATGCCACTATCGTCATGATACACTTCCACAATTATTCCCATAAGGCGATTCAAGCCAATACCATAGCAACCCATAATAACGTCGTGTGCAGTATTTTCAGCATCTTTATAGGTAAGGCCAAAAGCAGACGAGTACTTCGTCTTTAGCTTAAAGATGTTTCCCACTTCAACGGCTTTTTCAGTATGGAGTTTATCATTACCACACTCCGGACATACTGGCTGTTCCGCGATGATTTCTTCATTAATAGCGATATGACATGCATCACAGATATGGATACTATCCTCACCCGCATCGGTCAGTGTTTGAAACTCATGAGAATACTTTGAAAACGTTCCTCCTGATGCATACGTGAAGTACGTGATATCGCCAAGACCCACACGTTCAAAAATACGCGCATAGGCATCTTTCGCTTTCAAATAATATGCATCCATGTCTTCCTCGTTTGCATGAAACGAATAAAGATCTTTCATAAAAAATTCTCGTCCACGCAACAAGCCAGACTTTGCACGCTTTTCATCGCGAAACTTATTTTGAATTTGAAATACAGCAGTCGGCAAGTCTTTGTACGAAAAAATAAAGTCGTTCATCAACGGCGTCACAACTTCTTCATGGGTTGCACCAAGTGCATAATCAATCTTTGAATGATAACTTGTAAATCGAAATAGGTTGTCCATTCCATCCCATCGCCCCGTAGTCTGCCAGCGCTCCTTTGGCTGTAAGGTCGGCATAAAAATCTCTTGAGCTCCGAGTGCCTCCATTTCTTCTCGAATAATAGCCTCTACTTTTTTAAATACACGGAGCCCGAGTGGCAAAAGTGTATACACACCTGCCATAAGCTTATCCACGTATCCAGCACGGATTAACAATTGGGCATTTTTTGCCTCCTCATCCTTCGGCGATTCTTTCTTTGTTTTAGTAAATAAATGTGATTGGCGCATGCCCTTTTATACCACAAGCGAAGGGAAAAATAAACAGCAAGCCACATAAACCAAGTTTAAAATTGTTTGACAAAAATATAAATTCGTTATATTTTATTTTTAGCAACATTATAAAATTCTAACAACGAGAGAGGTGCCAAAATGAAAAGACCGTTTTATGCAAGGCAACTAGCGGAACGATTCACGGCTATTAAGGCGCTATATCCGCTTGGCATTCCAGTAAGCTGGATAAGCGAAAAACTCGGGGTAAGTCTTGCCACTGTCAGAAATGATGCTAAACAACTCTCGCCCGAGCTACGCGAAAGTCGACCGCATGTCGACGTGCAGATTTTCCGGAAGGTCCTGAAAAGTTACATCACTCACGGGAACATCATGAGTGCAGAAGCACATGAAATACAAAAGTTGCTCGGCGAATGGCTCAAGATTGATTCCATCATCGCGACGTTCAAACCGTTAGACGTCCTTATGAACAATCTCTCCTATCCATCACACCTGCCGGAACACCACGGGTACACACTACTCCTACGCGCAGTATTCGGAGAAAAACGTTACCCGTACGAAGGATATACTGTCGATATATGGAAAGAATATTTATCCAATGTCGGCACAGCCTACACGGAGCGAAGCGACAAGGGTCGCTATGCAGGCGTCACTATTGAGCGGTATGTTCCGTTTCCAGAAAATCTCGATGGGCTGGAAAAAGGGTTTATCGCATACTTCGCTGAAGCAATGCACGGAACCATTGGACCAATGTGGTCCAAGGACACGCCCCAACACATTGAGGCCGTACTCGAAACGCTTACAGAACGCGAAGCGCAGATACTGAGGATGCGTTTCGGCATCGGCACGGGGAAACAAGGGCAAACACTCAAACAGATTGGATGCGTGTGTGGCGTTTCAGAAGAGCGTGTCCGACAAATCGAAGCAAAGGCGCTTCGCAAGTTGCGCCATCCATCGCGAAGTGGGAAGCTCAAGCACTTGATAAGACTGGAACCGATATATTGGTCCCCTGCTCAAAGCAGCACACCTGACGAAACAGTGGAGACAGAGCAAGCGATGCTTGCCCGTATCGCAGCGGAGTTAGAATCCATCCCGATTTTCGATCGACCCGTAGGAACACTGGAGATGAGTGTCCGGACGGCAAACTGCCTAAAGTGGAAAGGGATCGAAACCATCGGCCAGCTTGCGGCGACACCGGAGCGTGAGCTCTTACGGACGCAAAACTTTGGGCGAAAGTCGCTCAACGAACTCAAAGACATCCTCAACAATCTCGGCGTAACATCCGCAGTGCGTGCGGGATGGTAAAAGCAAAACCGCTCCCCCTAACAGGGAGCGGCTTTTTTATTTTTTAATTTCTCTTCTTAGCGCAACAACAACCACCTCTGGTTTATTAAATAATCGCTGGAATGCAATGCCACTATTTCCAATTCCCCTGCTAATAACCATGGTCGTTTTGCCCTGCCTATGCACGCCAGCCACCAACTTCGGAAACAGCCCTTGTCCAGGAGCAACAAGCGGACCAACGTTCGGCATATTCCATTGCCCACCATGCGCATGCCCAGAAAAAACAAGGTTAACCCCATAGCGTGCATACGTATTCAAAAACTCCGGCCGGTGCGCAAGCAATATCGTAAATACCCCCTTCTCCATTTCGCTCTGCACTATGTCGAGCTCACGGCGGATGACGCGACGCATTTCTTCAGCCCCCCGTTCCGTATGGTTGCGAAGCGAATCAAGCGGCGCATCATTTTCAAATTCCGATCGATACCGTGCAGCATCGTCAATCCCCGCAATTGCCATCATTTCGCTTTTCCGCGGAAGCGTTTCCACTCGATTGTCGAGCATGTGCACGCCGCATTCAACCAGCCGTTTCCCCAAAGTCGCAAACTGTTTCGAATCCCACTCATGATTTCCTGTTACATAATAGACGGGCGCAATATCGCGCAACCCACACGCCAACTCAAGCGCCGGCTCAGCATCATAAAAAATTCCGTCCCCGATAATATCTCCGGTTATCACAATAATATCGGGCTTAGCACTCCGCACGGAATCAATTAAATACCGCTGCTTTTTCCCAAATCGCTTATTATGCAAATCAGAAAGCTGCACAATCCTGAATCCATTAAACGCATCAGGCAATATTTCAAACCCAATAGTATAGTCACTCACACCAATCTCCTTATTTTGCGTGTACAAAAACAACCCCAACAACACACCCGCAAGACCACCAAAAAAATAAAGCACCACTTCCATATTCCTATAAAATACCATTCAGTCCGCATAAAAGAAACGTTGACATCCACTATAAAACGGTTTAAAACTGAATTAGAAACTCAGTAGCACCTTGAAAAAGGTTCCTCCAGGGGAACGCTTTGCGATGGACGGTCCATCGCAAAGAACATATCTCGCATTTCTCCAGGGAAATGCACCATTCAGAGGACGCTCACAAAAGGAGATGGCGATGAGCAGAATTCCTGAAGTAATCGATTTGGATGAGCAAATGGAAAAGCTAGTTGTAATTGCCGGCGATGACAATTTTAAATTCATTCGCGAAAGATGTGGTGGAGATTTTCTCGCCGTACTGGACGCAGAAATGAAGGGGGCGGATGGCCTACCGAAAGCACCAAGCCGCGGAGTAGAAGAACTTAAAAAGTTTCTTGATGCCACGGCAATCATCAGAGGAAAGATTGCCCAATTAGAACGCGATGGATTTATGATTGCAGGGTACGAAATCCGTAAGGCACTTACGTATCCGGGCTATCGAATACTTGGCGAAATTCATCCGCTTGCAAAAACCGTACCAGTCACATTGGTCATATTTAATCCAAAACTCACACTTACCGTATTAGGAAAAAGTCATCCAACAGAACCCCAATGGCTTAATGCCGAAGATGTTCCAAAAGAGCTGGTGCTAAGAGCATACGGCAGCCGCGATCTTATATTCCGCGAGGATTTACTTCGAACGCTGCGGAGCTACAATCAACCGCTAGAAGGGGGGTTAGAGAAACGCCTTCCTAAGAAATACGAAGTATGTCGTAAATTTGAGACGAGCGCCCTGTTGCCCAATAATCCTAAAATGCCCACAGAAGTGGAGGGCAAGGGATTAGGGTTTGCCTATTACACAAAAAAGTCCACCATTCTTCGCTGCTTTACCAAAAAGGAGCAGGAACAAATTGCTGTCTGGCAATTCTACCTACCTAAGCAGTATGCTGGCTACAAAGCTCACGAATTGTATTTCGGCCTGCACAAGCAAGAGGAGCACGCAGGCTGGCAAAATAAACGTGCGCCGTTCTGTAGCACTAATACTTCGAACGGCTACGGCGCAATCGCCTATCCAGGCGAAGCCTATCACTGCTTCGACAAAAGGTCCGCGCGGTTCAAAGGAACGCGAATCCTTCTGTATTAATTCGTGACCGTCACGAAAAGCGGCGACCTGAAGGTCGCCGCTTTTTCTATGTGCCTCTGAATGGAGTCGAACCATTGTCTGAGCGTTATGAGTGCTCCGTTCTAACCCTTGAACTACAGAGGCAATTCAATTTGAATACATATCATTAAATCATGGAAAGGCTCTCGAATCAATACTGCGCTATTCGTCATACCGGCGAAAGCCGGTATCCAGAATCCAACTATTAATTTCAACGAACATGGGAATATTTCGGATAAAGGGCGCCGGAAAAATATCGGAAGAAGCTCGGTGTTTGAGCGCGCTTACCCTAGCGTGCGAGTTCCGAGCTTCAGCCGTTTTGGAGGCGACCCCGAAATATTTCTGGTTCGTGATTTTTGGTTCTTTTTTAAAAAAGAACAATAAATAGCTTTTTTTACAGCTCGTCGCGTGAACGAAAAAGCACCCCGCTCTAGCGGGGTGCTTTTTCGTTTTTACGTGGTTGCGGGTCTGGGAGTCCTCTTCCTCCGTCGCTTCGCACAAGCTTCGCCCCCATCGCCGGGGTTTCTAAAAACATGAAGCAGTTCATATTTTTAGAATACCCTTCTTCTCCCCACCGACATAACATAAAAATAACAGCCACCTTTTACAGGTGGCTGTTATTTTTATGTTGCGGGTCTGGGAGTCGAACCCAGTTCTCAAGGTTATGAGCCTTACGAGGTAACCGTTCCTCTAACCCGCGGTAGATACTGTTAACACAGTTTTGTTAGTGTAGCAAATTATGGTCTATTTTGTAAACCCCTCTTTTTTTAATTGCCTTTTACAATAAACACTCTTATTATTCAACTATATGGAAGTACATCACCCAATCACGCCTATCGCACAAGCACACGACATTAAACCATATTTCTGGAAACGTAGGTCATGTGGCATTGCTTCGTTGTGCATGATTATGAACAGCTATACCCAGCGAATTCACAAAGGCACGCTCCAAACGCTAATTGACCGCGGCGTAGTAATACATGCCTATCTCGCGGGTATTGGTTGGACGCATCAAGGGCTTATCGATCTTGCAAAGGAATATGGGTTCATAGGTGAACGATTTGATTATGCAAAAAATGATCCACAAGAAGGTTTTGATGTATTGTTAAACAATGTAAAAAAGGGCCCAGTTATTGTCTCGATTCATAAAGATTTTAATATAAAAAACGGAGGGCATCTTGTGGTTGTAAATGGATACACAAAAACGCCTACAGAGATAATCCTCCACATTGTTGACCCAAAATCAAAACGAATAAAATATGCCATTCGCACTGTTCCACAAAAAAAGTTCGTTGCCGGATGGAAAAAACGGTTCATCGTAATTCGTCCAAATAATATTACATAATACAACTATGGAAAATACAAGAACAACGCAACTCATTACTTTCGCAAAAAATCTTCTCGGCGCTCCATACAAATACGGCGCATATACAGAACCCGCAAGCGATACTCAAGTAACATTCGATTGCTCATCATTCATTCAATTCGTATTTCATAATTTCGGCACAGAACTCCCCCGATCAACCATCCTGCAAGCAGCAGCTGAGGGCGAGGAAATTAAATCTTTAGCCGAAGCACAGCCTGGAGATGTTCTCTTTTTCGAAGGAGAAATCGGACACTATCGACACGAATTATTTCCAGGAAGAAAGGTGTACATCGGTCATGCCGGCATCTATGCTGGAGATAACACTATGATTCATTCTACAAATAGTAATGGGTTTTCAGGGGTTGTAGAACATCCGCTCGAGCCTGCTATCAATCCAGCATATAATAAAAACACGATTGTACTTATCAAACGTTTTTAATAAAAAGGCGCCCCCGCAGGGCGCCGTTTATTTACGGAGTAATGTCATAAAATCTGGCAACGGGGATTTGCAGAGAAATACCCGCATGCGGCTGATCAACGAGCCGCTCGCGTGCCAACTGCTTCAACAATGCGAGCAGGTCAAGACCTCCATATTCTTCGCTAGGAAATGTTAAGAAGCTCGTGTAGAGAAAATTGACAAAATCCGCATCACCCTCGATTACCAAGCCTTTAGCCATAAACATCGGTCCCGGGGGCATCATCCCCCGATCGGGAAGGCGGTCGCAAATCAACGGGTCAACCCCCTCGTAGCTGTTTTTGTTCACATTGGTCCATTGTATGGAAATGGTCGCGAATCTGAGCGACGAAGTATTCTCCGAGTTAGGCCGCTCCATGACCCGATACTGGGCCTCGTCCGAATGAAACCGAGTGATGCCAATCCGACGGATCGAATGGGGGTCCAGCAACGTGAGCCGGATCTGCCAAAACAACGCATCGAAGATGGAGGCTAGTATCGCTTCCTGGTGGCTGACGTCACGCAACTCCCGAAAAAGTGTGGGCAACACAGCCATTCCGAATACTTTCTTTTCCTTGCTAAGACTAGACATGTGAACCTCCCGCGCAATCGCGCTTTTATATGGGTTGTCGATAAAATACTGCCTCTACAATACCCCAACTATATCAAAAGGTAAACAATGATTCTGCTTGCGTTTTGTGGCTTTTTTTGGTATAGTACGGAAACATGGGTGCAAAAAGTAAGCATTTATGCATACTACTCACTTCGCACTCGATTCCATCGTCATTCTCGAGCCATCATTTAACCTTTTTCCGCCATGCCAAATTCAAAAAACAAACTCCTCCCTCGCCCCCCGATTGTTGTTGTCATGGGTCACGTAGACCACGGCAAAACAACCCTGCTCGACACTATCAAGAAGACGCAGATAGCTGCGCGTGAAGCCGGAGGCATCACACAAGCAATTGGTGCATATGAAATCGTACACAGCGGGAAAAAGATGACCTTCATCGACACCCCAGGGCACGAAGCGTTTACCCATATGCGCACCCGAGGCGCACATGTAGCCGACCTCGCTATTCTTGTTGTTGCCGCAGACGATGGCGTGCAACCACAAACAAAAGAATCTATTGAAACACTAATCTCGAGCAAGACGCCGTTTGTTGTTGCTATCAATAAAATCGACAAAGCAAATGCAGACATTGAAAAAACAAAGGCAAGTTTGATGCAGCACGGTGTGTATCTCGAAGGTGCTGGAGGAAATATCAGCTGGCAAAAAATATCAGCTAAAGCAGGAACAGGAGTCGATGAATTACTCGACCTTCTCTTGCTCGCCGCAGAGCTTGAAGATTTTACCTATGATCCAAGTGCAAACGCTGAAGGTATCATCCTCGAAGCAAAACTCGATAAGCAACGCGGAATCATGGCAACGGGTATCGTGCGCAACGGTACATTACAATCAGGAAAAAATATTGTAACAAATAGTGCGTGTGGAAAGATAAAATTATTAGAAGATTTTCTCGGAAAACGCGCCGACAAACTCGAACCATCTGCTCCTGTTGTTATCATGGGCTTTGATAAACTTCCAAAGGTTGGTGAAGAATTCACCAGTGGAGATGTTGAACTCACCGTGTTTGATAAAAATGCCGCAGCGGTAATTATCCCATCCAAGATGCAGAAATCGCTCATCAAGGAGACAGGCAATCCAGAATTGCGTCTTATCTTAAAGGCAGATGTAAGCGGATCATTAGAAGCATTTGCCGCAATTGTAAAATCGCTAAACCAGACTACGGTTAATATCCGTATCATGGGAGAATCGGTTGGTGAAATATCCGACAGCGATGTAAAGGCAGCAGAATCGGGAGACGCTATTATCATCGGCTTTAACGCCAAGATAAGTAAATCCGCAGAGCAAATGGCGCAAATCAAAAAGATTCGCATCATTACCGGAAACATCATCTACAAATTGATGGAATCGATTGAGGAAGAAATCAAGGCAATCGAAGAGCCAGCCCCGTTAGGAGTTGCGGAGATTATGGCGACCTACAGCCAAAAAGGGAGGAAGCAAGTTATTGGTGGAAAGATCATCAATGGAACAATCAAAAACAACACCACGTTAACCGTAAAGCGCGGAGAAGAAACACTCGGCACAGGAAAGTTGACCAACCTCCAGTCATCGAAGCGAGACGTAACCGTAGTTGAATTCCCTATGGAATTTGGTATGGTATTCGAATCAGGTGTCGACATACAAATCGGAGATTTATTATCACATGAAGTACAGAAAAGAACGGCTCAGTAATATCATAGCGGAGGAACTTTCCAAGCTCATAGTTCGCGAGCTTGAATTTGATAACGCATTAGTGACCATCACTGATGTAAAACTTTCCGAAGACTCAGACTTTGCCGATGTAAAGTTCAGCGTTATTCCTTCTGATAAACATAAGGAAGCACTCAAGATACTCGATCGAAGCGCTGGATATCTGCAAAGGTTGTTAATTAGAAAATTATCCCTCCGGAGTATTCCCTATATTCGTTTTGAATACGATCCTGGATTGGAAAAGGCGCAGGGCATAGAAAAAATTCTTCTTGACGAGGCGCGTAAGGGTAATCTCGACGAAAGCGACGAATAAGCCGATAGTATCCATTGATACAAAACGTATTAATGGATATAATGGCTCGGTGGCCAAGTGGTAAGGCATGAGTCTGCAAAACTCTTATACGTGGGTTCGATTCCCACCCGAGCCTCATACAATGAAAGTTCATACTGCCCGGATGGTGGAATGGTATACACGAGACACTTAAAATGTCTTGCCGCAAGGCTTGCCGGTTCGAGTCCGGCTCTGGGCACTAGTTCAAAAAGACGCCGTATGGCGTCTTTTTGATATTTATACGATTACTCACTCTTCATCGATCGTGCCGTCACGGCAAACAGTACAATGAGTACAAGCGCGGCAAACCCGATACCAACCCACGGAAGCCACGCATATTGCTCTGTAATGCGACTTTCTTGTGCATCACACGTATCCCCTAGCCCGTCAGCATCAACATCAAGTTGATCGCGATTGGGATTGTCAGGGCAGTTATCTTTACTATTGAGCACACCATCTCGATCAAAATCGTCACACATATCTCCTCGTCCATTTCCATTCGCATCCTTCTGCTCGGTATTAGAAATTAGAACACAATTATCGAATACATCAGGGATAGTATCGCCATCCATATCAGCGATAACATACGATGCATTTTTTTGTGAAGC
Organism: Candidatus Wolfebacteria bacterium GW2011_GWE2_44_13; assembly: GCA_001000675.1. GTDB lineage: Bacteria > Patescibacteriota > Minisyncoccia > UBA6257 > UBA9933 > UBA9933. Next base: position 381,688 of record LCHW01000001.1, on the reverse strand, counting down.
AATCTTTGTTATTCGTACCACATCCTTATTACTGGAAAGATTCCCCGCTTCGCCGACAACTAGCTGTACTTGTCGATCAGCATCAAAATAAATACGATATGCATGATTTGGTTGGGCAAGAAATCGCAACAGTGCGGAGCTTACGGTCGCCGAAGATTCTTGGATAAATTGTAATTCGCTTATGCGCAATGGCTGTCCATAGGTAAATGAAATAATCCAACTGCTTGCAACGGTTTTTGGAAATCGAAGTGTCTGTCCATTCATACGCTGATTTGCAACAACAATAACCTCTTTACCTTGTACCATTGCCCGCACTTCTACGACGGTCGGGAGTGCAACATGTTCGCCGAGCAGTACAGTGAATCCGGATGACGTAATCGGAGTAGAGGCGTTTACAACAAGACGAACCGAGCCTTGCGTACTTTCAGGCAAGAAAAAATTAGTATAGGTTCGCACGTCCCCGTCAGTCATGGCCCCAAGACCGTTAACAGTAGGGGTAGCGTTGATAGATAGGGAAACGGGCTTCGCTATAACCTCTTGCTTAAAGAACGACGGTTCAAAGGCGTTTGTTGTCGTATCTAAAACGGCAAAAACGGGTCGTTCAATCACTTCTCCATCAAAAGAAACTTCTACAACCGCAGGAGTGGCAAGCGTCACGGCTTGCACATCCTTGTACTGCCGAAACGCATTCACAATATCACTATTCGAGACTTGTGCATACGCAGAAATAGCCACTACACCGACTAATACTACGCCGATACTAATTATTCCCTTTTGTATTTGCTTCATATGATAAAAATAAAATTAAACGACCCCCGATGTGTTTGTTTTTTTACGTCCGAGAAATGCAGTAGTCATTAATAATGTACCAACGAGGAAAAATGTAACGATTTTACCCGCGATTTCCATATTCCATATATCAACCAACAGTAGGCGCACAACGACAAGTCCCAGCACCGATCCGCCATACATACGCAACGCCTTATTGTCGGTTCCCGCAGCCGCAAAATAAGTGATCAACCCAATGATAGTATAGATAACCAACGACATCATTGCGGCAATATCATCATTCGTAAACGCTGCATGTAACGAAAGCCAGATAAGAATATATGCATAAGCAGATCCGCCAATCAACAACAGGCTCGTTATCAACGAAACGGGTGAATTATTAAGTGCATTCCATTTCTGCATAAAGAATAATCCGAGCCCGAACAAAACCGATCCAAGGATAAACAACACGAAGAAATCTTTATGAAACACGCTCGTTGCCCATGTATACGAAGACATACTCCCAAGAGAAAGTAACACGGGTCCAATCAAGAGCAGCGTCATCTTTTCGGCAACAAGAATATCTTTCAAAAGAAGGTAGGTGATAAATGCCACGAGCCCGCTTTCAATCGCATATGCGATCGTGAGCGTTGCTCCTTGCAACTCAGCGGACGTCGCCGCAGCAAGCATGGCAATACCAACACCCGCATACACATAAAAAGGTTCGCGCTTGTTTGTTGCCTTAAAGGTAAGGAACGCACCGACAGCAAATACAATCATCCACGCCGAGATAATGAGGCTCCGCCATACATCGGGCGCGGCGACCATAATCCACATAAGTAGGAGTATCCCATTTCCAAAGGCCGTAACGAGATCAACAGAAATCCCCTTTGCTGTTTCTTTTGATTTTAAAATACCGATAGTGTTTGTGATAAAGAAAATGCCGGCAAACGCATACGCAAAGAGCAACAAGACTCCTTTATCTGACTGCGTCATCATCATCAAATGGGGCAAGCTATACAACGCAATAACGCAAAGCGAAGCTAATGTTAATTCTCGATGTCCAGTAAGGACAGTAATCCAAATAGCGCCAAGAATAACGGCAAGCAGATATGCGAAGAGACCGATATAATCGGTTGTTGGCGAATTAGTAAGAAGTGGTGCAATACCAGCAAGAATCAAGCTACAGAGAGCAAGTGAACGACTCTTATATTTTACACTGGCAAGCGCAACAAACGCGGTACTTAAGAACATAACGATAAGCGCTGCAAGCGGCGTAAAGAAATCATACATTCCTCGCGCAGCAAAGATTGTCAGTAAGATCGTCGTAGATCCGAGTACAAGAAAGATACCGCCTTGATGCAGATACGATTTGATACGGAACCATCCGAAGGACAAAATGACAACGCCCGCCATAATACCAAGAACAATGCGCCCCATTGGCCCAATCCAGTTGTTAAGAAACGCGTACGTTGTTAACCATCCAAATCCAATGAGGAGCAAAAATGCCCCAAGCTTTAAAAGCCAATCCTCTTTGAGCCAATCACCTAGACGACCCAAAGCATCAGGCTCCGTCGTTGAAGACATAACATTAAACTGTTGCATTTCTTGGGGCGTTGACTGGGATGAAAGCTCTATCGGAGCAGATACCTGAACCTGAGAAACCTGTTCCCGATATGCCTGCGATTGAGCTGGCGACTGTACTGCGGAACGCGTTTCACTAAGCTGTTCGAGGCGACTTACCCGCCCCCTCAAGTTAACCACGAGAAATAATAGCACGATTACCCCAATAAAAAATATGAGTTCCATAATGCATTAATTATACCATAGGTACATGCGAAAAAACGAACAATGGTAATGAAATAGCTACATGAATGAATTGACATCGCGAGATAAATAGAATATAAAAAATACAGCATATTTAACCCCATTCCCGAGGAGGCCCCATGAGCAAAGCCGCGAATGAATTGAATCCTGAAGAAATTGCGCATCTGCTTTTCAACATTCTGTCACTTGCAGTCGACAGGAAGAACACCGCGCTCGAAAGAATGCCGGTTGCAAGGCCTGTGGTAGCCGAAGGCCGTAAGCGCCCTCGGAAAGCAGAGCTGCTCTACATCACGAAGCAGACCGATTCCCCCGGTCAGTTCAAGATCGACATTGACTGGCCGACTGAAAGGCTCGCCATCAAAAACCATTATCTCGTGCGAAGCGTCGTCTATCTCGATGGAAGCGGTATCGAGCTCAAGCTCGGAGCATCGCTGGAACCACAGCGGTTCGCATTCGCCGACCATCAATTGGTTCTCCAGGCAGCACAAAAGGCCATCGCCACGTACCAGTAAAAGGTTATTGGCACTACTTCAAAAACGCCCCCATCTCCGGGGGCGCTTTATTTTTATACTACAGCTGATCGACAATGCCGAAAAAAAATTCTTTATCTTTCGGATTTGTAAGCACATATACAACTTCGTTCTTCGGAACCCATTTTGCAGATGGATTATCGGCATCGCGTGGATGTAGTTCACGTTGTTTTGTATGAAAAAGAAAAAGCGTAATGTCTTTAAATTCTTCGGGGTTATTGCTGCCATCCCAATTCATTTGGTAACGCTGATACGTTCCTAGCTCTTTGATCAGGGTTAGTTCGTCAACGCCCGCCTCTTCGCCAATTTCTCGCTGCGCAGCAACAAGGGCAGATTCCCCTGCTTCAATATGTCCTTTGGGTAATGACCAATGTACACCACCTTGATTTACAATAAGCACATCTCCATCTGCGTTAAGCACAACCCCACCAGCAGTTTGTGTATGATGTTCCATGGTATGGTTACTCGGCAATCTCGTCAGCCTTTTCTTCAATCAATAGCGCTAGTCGTTGTTGTGTAACACGACGCAATGTTTCTAAAAGTTCAATATCAGAATGCGCTTTCTTAATTTTTCCTTCTAGATCATTTTGTAAAACAGCAAACGCATCAATTTTTACTGATGCGTGCGCAGCGGCTGCTTGTTCAAGCTCATCAAGCGCAGCGCGTTTATGTTCCAATGCGATTTTTATATGCATTAAATCATTTTCATACGCTTCTTTTGATTCAGCAAGAAGTGCGCCTCCTCCTTGTTCAAAAGATGTGTCCTGCACATTAGCTACGCGCTCAACGCTATCTCCCTCCTTATATTGTTCATTTTGAGTAAGTTGTTCCATAGATTATCGAATTTCTGCTGAAAATTTCTTTCGAAGAAGCGCGACAATAGCTTCCATATCCTTATTCACGATCTCGTCAGTTAACGTACGATCTTCTGCCTGAAATATAATTCGGAAGGTAAGACTGCGCTTACCATCAAGCTTTTCGTTTTCATATTCATCAATCAAGTCGACATCTTCAATAATTGCGCTATCGGCAAGTTGCATTGCTTGCATAATATCGCCAACGCGTTCACGTGTATTAACAAGCACGGAAATATCACGCACAATCGACGGATATTTTGGCAACGGCACATATTCATGTTCAGCAACGACAAGCTTCGTTAAAAGAGCCATATCGAGCTCAACAATACTACCGTGCCATTTTGCAGGTAAGTGTTTCATTTTTGCTAGATACCCAAGGCATTCCCCATCAGACTCGATACAAAGCATTTCTTGATCACTAATATATGCTCCTGCAAATCGTGGCTCTTGTTCCGCATTTTCATACATCGTTACATCGTTTAAGCCAATGCGCTTAAATAATTCGTGCAGTAAACCTTTCAACTCGAAGAATTGCTCAGTTCCCTTGCTCGCCAAAACGATACCAAGCATATTATTTTCCTTGATCTCTTTTTTATGTTTTGCAAATACTCTCCCAACTTCAAACGCTGCAATAGCATCAAAGTAGCGGCTATTCGACTCCACATTGCCATGCAATCCTCCGGCAAGTGTTGGGCGCATAAACGTATATTCCTTACTAATCGGATTTTCTAAAGCAACAAGCTCAGCGCGAATATCTGCATCATCATGCCCAAATTGGTCACTTACGAACGAGTGATTATATACTTCATCCATACCAAGCGAAGTAAGCACTCTGCGGACTTTATCTTTCAATACAACACCATCTTCAAATCCTGATGGTACAAGATGTACATAGGGAGCAGCGGACCGTAAATTTCCAAATCCATGCAATCGCACTATTTCTTCATAGAGATCATTTGGATGCTCGATATCAGTGCGCAACGCAGGAGCAGTTACTAAAAACGTTCCAGCCGCAATAGGAGTCTTATTGAAAGGAGTGATGGTAAATCCAAGTAATTCAAAATAGGTCCGCACCGTCTTTACATCAAATGCAGTTCCTAAAAAGGCGTTGCAGCGGTTAAGCTCAAATTTCAAAATTTTCTTTGCTTGTTTTTTGGGATAGATATCAACGACCCCTTTCTGCTTCAAATCCATAATTGACTGCAGAAGCATTTTTGAACGAATAGCGCCCAGTGTTGCAAGCTCAGGGCTCAATGTTCGTGCAAACCGAGCAGAGGCATCAGTCAAGATACCAACGGCGCGCGATGTTTTATAAATACTTACCGGATCAAAATTTGCCGCCTCAATTACAATACGCTTTGTATGCGTATCAACTTCGGCTAATTTTCCGCCTTTAATACCCGCGATAGCAAGCGGACGTTTTGCATCTGCGATAATTAACATATCCTCAGTCAATGAAACTTCTTGATCATCGAGCGTAACAATTGACTCGCCTTTTCGTGCCCGACGAACAATAAGTTTTCCACCCTCCAATTTATCATAATCAAACGCATGCAACGGCTGCCCTGTTTCAAGCATAACGTAATTCATAATATCAACAACGTTATTAATAGGGCGCATACCACATTCAGTTAAAATCTCTTTAATCCATTTTGGAGACTCGCCTACCTTCACATTTTCACAATAAGCACCAATATAGCGAGCACATAGATCTTTCGCTTCAATTGTAACGCTTAGAGGTTGTTTTCCGGTTGTAGTAACTTGCCTTGTTAAGAGCGTTGCGATTGCACGCTGCTCGCTGAAACGAATCCCCATGGTCGCAGCGATTTCTTGCGCAACACCCCAATGTGAAGCCGCATCTCCATATCGATTCGCAGGAAGCTTAATATCGAAGGTTTTTTCTTCTATACCGTCAACTTCAAATGCATATAACGAAAGATGCTCCTCTAATGCTTTAGGGTTTTTAATTTCTGGAACAAGTTTTTTTAATAGTGTATAAGAGAACTTCATGATATATAATTATTAACTCTCCCCGATGATGCTTGTGTTTGGATGAAGTACAAGGCACGGGAAGGTCGACGAGAGAGCTGTATTTACTGATACAGCGACTGAATCGACAGGGACCCGTAACGCAGTAATTCGGCGAACACATGCATCGTCACTTTTTGAATTGCTGAATAAACCGCAAATCCCCGCTATATAGTAATCGAATATCCGGAATTTTATATTTCAACATAGCTAAACGATCTGTACCCATACCAAATGCAAAACCTTGTACTTCTTCAGGATTGTACCCAACCGCTTTAAGTACATTGCGATGTACCATACCTGCGCCCATGACTTCGAGCCATTTCGAATCTCCTTTTCGTTTGATATCCACTTCAACTCCTGGCTCTACAAATGGAAAATAACTCGGGCGAAAACGAAATTGCATCGCAGGATCGTTGAAAAACTTTTTGAAAAATTCTTCAATAACATATTTAAAGTTAGCCAACGAAATATGCGGGCCAACCATCAACCCCTCCATTTGATAGAAATTTATTTCATGCGAAGCGTCGGTTGCTTCATAGCGAAACACACGCCCAGGGACGATAATCTGAAACGGAGGCGTATTCTTTTCCATATACCGAATTTGCATCGGACTTGTATGGGTGCGCAATAAATAGCGGAGCGCTTCTGTTGGTCCGGTTTTCCCTTTTTGCTTGCCCTGTTCTCCTTTTATCCAAAACGTATCCCACATTTCACGGGCTGGATGATTTGCCGGAACATTAAGTGCATCAAAGTTATAATGTTCAGTTTCTATTTCTGGTCCTTCAACAACCGAAAAATTCATTGCCAAAAAGATTTGTTTAATCTCATCTTCTACGCGTGTCAACGGATGCAAATGCCCTGTTTGTTTTTTAGTGCCTGGTCGAGTTACATCAATGCGATTTGCATGCGTGCCTTTAGCTTCTAATGCAATACGTGTATCTTCTAAAACTACTTCCAAAAAAGTACGCACTTCATTTGCGTGCTTACCAAAATCACGTCGCTGGTCGCCCGAGAGATCTTTCAAAAGACTCATTGCGTCGCTCAATTGACTCTTCCGTCCAAGGTATTTTACGCGTAACACCTCCCACTGTTCGAGATTAGTCACCAATTGCACATCCGCCTCAAAAGACGCTTTAATACTAGAGAGTTTATCTACCATAATGGGGTAAGTATACCATTCTCTCAAGGACTGTGCAACGAAAAAGAGCGTTTTTACGCTCTTTTTCGTTGATTTATTTCGTTTCAGCAGTGAGCTGTTTAAGTGCCTGTGAAACAGATTCGAACTTGCGCCCCTCCTGCTTCATGCGTGCATACCACGGCGCCTGGCTAACAACCGTCCGCACATGTTGATTTACACTCGACAAATATACCGTCTTTCCGTTCTGTTCAAGCATCTCTATCATTTCAGTAATTGAATCGACGCCGTCGATATCAATGTAAAAGAGGTTGCGGAAACTCAATACGATTATCTTTGTTTCTGGTCTGATATGTGCCAATGACTGTAAGTGCCCTTGCGAATTAATATAGGTCAATTGCCCCGCAAATCGATACACAAGAATATCACCATGATCCTCAAGTTCTTCTAGCTCATCGGAACGATGCCTGCCAACAATAGCTCCTCCTTTGTTAATCGTAACCTCACTTTCTGCAAACGAAAGCGTATTGACGAACATTAAAAGTGCAGCAACCGAACCCACGAGAATACCGATAATTGGATCTTCAACAATTGTAATGCCCGCGACCACAAGCGCAAGACCAAAAACTTTTTTATCATAACGATATAAATGAATAAAATGTTCGCGTTCAACCATAAACAAAGCAACAGAAACAAGAATCGCGGCAACAAATGCCAACGGTAAATACTGGAATCCGGTCAATAAAACAAGCGCAATAACAACAACCCCAATCGATGCAATGGCAGCCGATGTTTTATGCGTTGCCCCACTCTTAATATTAAGCGATGTACGCGCAAGTGCAGCGGTTGCTGGTATACCTCCAAACATACCCGAAGCTATGTTTGCAAGACCAAGTCCAAAAACCTCTTTGCGCTGATCCGACTTTGTCTTTGTTGTTCCGTCAGCAATTTTTGCCGACATCAATGTTTCAAGAATTGCAACAACAGCAATAGTAAGTGCCGCAACAATCGCTCCCTGTCCAATCATTGCAAAAGAAAAATGCGGTATACTCGCAATTGCATTCGGAATAGAACCGAACTTTGATGCAATTGTTTGCACTGGGAGTGTGATAGTCCCCCGCTCAGCAAGCCATCCAATTAAAATACCGAACGGCGCAATCGCGATAGCCCCAGGAATACGAGGTGTATATTTCCGTAATGCAATAATTACAGCCAAGGCGATTGCGAATAACACGACAGCAACCAAACTCGTCTCTCCAATATGCGAAAAAGATTCGATAACATTATCAAAAAATCGTTCATGGCTAGGCAAGCCCGTTAATCCAAGCGCGAAGTTTAATTGATTTAATCCAATAATAAATGCAACACCAAGTGTAAACCCATGCACTACGCTCGCAGGGATAAACACAATATAGCGCTCCCAATGCAATGCATAAAAAATAAGAATAATGATTCCACTTAAAATTGCCAAAAACGGCAAGCTGGCCGCACCATACATAAGCGCATATGTTGCAAGGATTCCAGAAAGTGCTCCCGTAGGGCCAACGACGTTATAATTGTTTCCGCCAAACACGGCAGCAATAAGACCTGCCCAAATAGCGGTAATAACGCCCATAAGCGGCGTAGCACCTGCGGCAACGCCGAGCGAAAGTGATAGCGGAAGCGCAACAAGCGCAACCGTTAAACCAGACTTCCAGTTATTTTGAATATTAGAAAATACTGCTTTTTTACTCATAATCTGTATTGTATAAATTTAGAAACGAGGAATTTTTATTCTATACCTCTCGCAATTCACTTTCAAGCCCCTACAAAAATAGCGCGCCATTAGGCGCGCTATCGCTTACTTCCTTCTTTATAGTAACTTTAACTCCTTGCGAATTTCTTTATGATTAGGAATAGTTCGCGCAACCAAATCCCAAAAGGCCTTCGAGTGGTTAAATTCTTTCCGATGACACAGTTCGTGCACAATAACATAATCAGCAATATGTTCAGGCACGACCGCAAGCTTATAATTAAAGTTTAAGTTGCCAGAACGAGAACAACTCCCCCATCGCGTTTTTTGATCACGGATACTAATATCCCCATATGAGTAATTATAGAATTGATTAAAATGCGCCAAGCGTGTATGTGCCAACTCACGAGCAGCTTCTTTATGTTCCAAATAATGCGCCCGCGTATACCGCGTAAGTCTTCCGCCCCGCTGTTCAAATACTGTAATCTGTCGCAAAATCCATCCTGCTTTTTCTCGCATAAATCGTTCAATAAATGGTTCAGGAAATCGATACGGCACGGTAACAGAAAGTGCTCCCCCAGCGCCAATAGAAATACGCATCCGTTTTGCACGGCTGCTCTTTTTTAAATCATAGGTAATCGCTCGATTGCACAATATAATTGTTTTTACTTCTTTCGCCATAGGTAATAATAAAAGTATACATCACTTATCGATACAACAAAAAAGAGCTCGACATAACGTCGAGCTCCCTGCTCTCGCCCCGTAGGCGAGAACGATTATGACTTCCGAGCTAACCCGGAGGCAAGAATCCCGAGGAGTCCCTCAAATCCGAAGCCAGAAACAACGTGAACGTGCATCTCGGACCGCGCAGATTTTTCCGGCTTCGCGCTCTGCACAACCATAAACCCTTTGCGCAGCAAGTACGCCCCCTTAGCGTCAGGAAACCGCGCACGAATTGAATCGTGCAGAAAAGCAATCCCTTTATCCGTTTCGTCATCGAACTTCACGGCAGCGGTGCATGCTTGTCGGAATTCAGAACCAACGATATCGCACGCTCCGCAAGTCTCACACAGCGTCTCCTTGATTCTCTTGAGTTCTTGGGACGCCTGCTCTTTGCGCGCAGTAGACCACGCAAAAACTCGTTTTTCGAAGGGCAACATCTCGCCCAGTGCGATCTCGCCTTCCCGCATGGGTTCAAGCAAACCCTCAGTAATCGTGCTTTCTTCAATCGCAGCGAGTTCCATCAGGAATGTCAGAAGCGGTGCTCCAACCAGTAGCGCATCAAGCGCAATCTTCTGCTGCTTCATTTCAGTCATCGTTTTTCTCCTAAAAGTGCAAATGTCGCTACTTATGTAGCGCAGGTGCATACTACAACACAAACATATACAATGTCAAGCAATTCACCCCCCCCTATTTTTTATGCCTTTATAGTAATCTTTTGAAGCACCCCATTTTCCAGCCGATATATTGTGTCGGCAAGTGTACGTGCATCATTCGGATCATGCGTAACAACAATAGCAGGAATGGCAAGCTTTTTAATAATTGCCCGTAGCTCTGCGCCAACCTCAGCACGCGTTTCCATATCTACTGCAGATAGCGGCTCGTCAAACAAGAAAAGCTTTGGCTCAACTGCTAACGCACGCGCAAGCGCAACGCGTTGCCGCTCTCCCCCTGATAGCCGATCTACGCCACGGTTCAATATTATTTTTGGTAACTCAACAGTATGTAATAATTCTTGCACCCGCTGATCAATTTCTGTATGAGGCTTCTTGCGTATCGTCATTCCAAAAGCAATATTATCCCGCACCGACAAATGAGGAAATAAACCGTAATCCTGGGACACATATGCAAGCCGTCGTTCCTCAATAGCAACTCTGGCAACATCACGCCCATTAATTTCGATTGTTCCGCTATCTGGTTTTTCAAATCCAAGAATACAAGAAAGCAACGTCGTCTTCCCCACTCCTGATTTTCCCATAAGCGCCACAATTTCTCCTGCAGCAATTTCAAGATTAAGTCGATCAAGAACCCTATGCGCCCCGTACGCTTTTACTAATTGTTTAATGGCTAGTATTGGCATTGTTATGTTTTATATCTTTTTCTTCGTTAGGACAATGCGTGCCGTAGTTAACGCAATGATAGAAAATAGCACCATAATCGCCGTGGCACCGAGAGCAAGGAGCGGATCAGTATGGACTATTCGATTTGCATACGTTGGAAGTATTTCCGTCTTATATGCAATAACCCCTGCGAAAATAAGTGAACCACCAAACTCCCCCATTGCTCGCGCCCATGCAAGCGTAAGACCCGCAATAATATCCTGTCGTGCCATAGGCACAAGCACGCGAAAGATAACCGTGTACGTATTTGCCCCCAACGAGCGCGCAACTAAATCTATTTTAGACGCGCGTATTTCTCTAAATTTTCGCAATACGTACCCAAGGGCAAAAGGAGCTGAGACAATAAGCTTAGCAATAACAACCGCTGCAAACGTAAACGCCAAGTGGATAGGTGAATGTACGCCAAATGCAAACACATAAATTACACCAACCGCAACCGGTGGCAACGTTTGCGGAATTTCAATTAACAGCGTTTCCAAGAATTTCTTAAAACGAAATTCTTTATACGCAAATACGTACGCCGTAGGGACAACAAACAATGCAGTAAGCACAACAACCACAAAAGCAGAAATAAGACTGATAATAAATGCCCACCAGAATCGATCATCCGAAATAATGGGCTGCAGGGCAGAAAACTTAAAAACAAGCGCACCTATAAGAAATAGTATCGGAAACAAAAACCACGCAATCCAGCTAAATGCGAATACAGTAAGCACCTGTTCTGTATACTGCTTCTTATGGCGTTCCATATCTATATATTGTACTCCATAGAAAACGATATGCTAGTGTGTACAAAAAGCCCCCATTAAGAGGGGGCTTGGAATTCATCCGCCACACATACTCGTGACGTCCCGGGCATCTTTCAATTGAGCAACAAAGTCTTCTCGCCTCCATTGCTCAAACGTTCGACTTCGATACAGTTGGAATTTGAACAATCCTTCTGCAGCATCAGCTTCGGTTAGGTCAAGTCGCCGCATAGTCCACTGAAGCAGCCGTAAAGCCCATGCGAGCCGCATTGCAACTCGCAGGCTGTATGCACCGACAAATAGCAGGAAAATGCCGGCAGAGGTGGCCGGAAGGAACTCTGGAAGTTGGTGGAGGGGTTTGGCCACACAGCACAAAACCGTGGCAATACCCACCGCAAAAACAATTGCGCGGTAAACGAATAATTTGAACTCTTTCAAATACTGAGTGTATAGTATTTCCACGGTTTATCCTCCTTTTCGGCTCAGGGTTTAAAAACTCTAAAACATATTTTATTTTTAAATCGATAGCTAAATACTATCTACCATATTTTATCAATTATGTCAAGAAAGACGCCTCTTCTATAGGCGTCTTTCTTTCTCATTGTCGTATATATCACACAATGGAAACCATTTGCTTACCGATCAAATTTTGGTATGGCTTGCAACTATGCATAAGCTCCTCGTGTGTTCCTGCGCCAACAACATTGCCATCACCCATAACAAATATCTTATCCGCATCTCGGATAGTCGATAATCGATGGGCAATTATAATCGTTGTACGCCCTTGAGAAGCTTGTTCGATGGATTGACGGATCAACTGTTCGTTCTCTGTATCAAGGCTTGATGTAGCCTCGTCAAAAATAAGAATTTTAGGGTGCTTAATCAACGCACGCGCAATACCCACACGTTGACGCTCTCCCCCCGAAAGCTTCACACCCTTTTCTCCGATAAGGGTATCGAATCCTTTTTCCAATCGATGACGAAACTGTTCAATACTCGCCAATCGGGAAACTTCGTCAAACTCAGCATCGCTCACCTCTTCTGGTCTTCCGAATGCAATATTGTACCGTAGCGTGTTATCAAACAATTGCACATCCTGCTCTACCATACCGATATGTGATCGGTAGTAGCCAAGATCGAGCTCACGCAAATCGTGTCCATCGATCAAGATTTGCCCCTCCACAGGATCAAATGCGCGAATAATCATTTGTGCAAGCGTTGATTTACCAGCACCCGAATGTCCAACGAATGCAACGCGTTGCCCCGGCTCAACAATTAAATTAACCCCCGTTAACGCATCCCGCAACAGAGCAGGCTCTTCAGAGGTCACATCTTTCTTAGTATCCTCACTCTTATCAACACCATTTCGTGCTGGATAGCGAAATGACACATTTTTAAATTCGATTTTCCCCTCGATCGTAGGGCTAATGGGATGCTTAGCCATCACAATATCGCAAGGCACATCAATCATCTCATAATATTTTTGTACCGATGAGTATAACTCAAGCGCTTGTCGATGAGTGTTTCCAAAATTACCAAGTCGTGAAAATGCGTTAGAGGACCACGTAAGAAATATAACAAGATACCCTGGTGTATATTTCCCTTCATACACAAACCAGATACCAATAGCAATGACGGCAAACCGCACAATCACCACAAGAAGCCCTCTCAGCGATGAAAAAAATGTATATTGACCCCAAAGGATTTTAGAACGATCTCCAATCGTTTCGTACGACTGACTATATTCATCTATAACTCTTTTTTCCTGCACATTTACCTGTACCAACTCAACGTTCTGTATCAATTCGCTTTGTTCTTTATCATTTTCAACCCATAAGTCCCGAACCGCCGTCATCTCCTCGCGCAAAATAATATTTAAATAAATAGTAATAGCGACAAATACAACAACGCCAAACAGAACAATCGAACCAAGAATCCAGTTAATGTACAACAACGCAACAACGGTAAAGAGTACCTGCAATACCATCGGAATAATTTCGTAAGCAAACTTAAACGCAAGCGAGTTAAGCGAATGTTCTCCACGTGTGATCACGCTTCTTTTCACTCCGCTGTTTTGATTATTGTGCTGCCCAATACTAAACGTAAAAAATTTATTCAAGGTTCTCACCTTGATATGCCGTGGCACTGCAAAGTCAAAATATTTCAGCTCATATTGATCACTAAGATATCCGAGCAATTCTTGCGTGGCATACACCATAAAGGCCATAAACGCAATGAAAAGCACTTGCTGTATTGGCTGCTGAGACACAACGCCGTCGATAATACGCCCATACAAATATGGGGATACAAGGTTAAAAATCTGCATAACAATCATGAACAAAAACATAACCCCCATGGTTTTTTGAAAGGGTCGATATATCTCTAGCGTTTTAAATAAAAATTGTTTCATAAAAGTATGATAGTTAATATACCATTATTCGGTGCTCGACCCTAGGGCATCACATACCCGCACGCGCAACTAGTATGAGATAACGCACTTTTATCATACTTGTTACACTACCCCCCCTATTGAACCTCCACAGCCAACAGATGTATCATTGTAATGCACGTGGGTATCCTCTATTCACATAACGTAAAGAATCAATGAACCATTATTTCAAATTATCATTACATATTGCTCTTGGTGTATTTATTGTAATCGCTGCGCTTATTCTGTGGCGCGGAAGCGCTTGGGCACCAGAAGATATTCATGACGTTCCGCCAATGGCAACGTCATTAACAGACGCAAATATTGCAATCATGAAAAATGGCGCAGCCGTTCCCGTTATCACAGAAGCTGCGACATACTTCCCCGATCGAAATGGTTTCTACGCTCGCCCAGAAGCACCGGGTACCTATCCAGGTATCGTCATGATTCACGAATGGTGGGGCTTAAACGACACAATGCGCGAAACAGCAAAAGAGCTTGCAGGCCAAGGCTATCAAGTACTCGCCGTAGACATGTTTGGCACAGTAGCAACAACCCAAGATGAAGCACGTAAACAAACGGGGTCATTCGACAAAGAAAAAGGGCGGGAGAATATGCGCGCCGCCACAGCGTATCTTCGCGCAAAAGGCGCTACTAAAATTGCTTCACTCGGATGGTGCTTTGGAGGTGGTCAATCTCTGCAACTTGCACTTTCTGGTGAGCAACTTAATGCAACGATTATCTATTATGGAAACGTAACGGTCACAAAAGATGAGTTGCGCGCCATCACATGGCCCGTACTCGGGAACTTTGCAGGCGAAGATCAAGGCATCCCACCAAAAGCAGTCAACGCATTTCGTGATACACTAAACGAGCTTGGTATTCAAAATGATATTGTTATTTATCCAGGCGTTGGCCATGCGTTTGCCAACCCGTCGGGCCAAAGCTACGCACCAAACGAAACAAAGGATGCATGGCAAAGGACACTTAAATTCCTGCAGTCAAACCTAAAATAATATGAACATAAAATAACCGTCAGCCCTAAGCTGACGGTTATTTTTATTTTATTACCCCATCTACGAACATGGGAATATTTCGGATAAAGGGCGCTGGAAAAATATCGGAAGAAGCTCGGTGTTTGAGCGCGCCTACCCTCGGCGTGCGAGTTCCGAGCTTCTGCCGTTTTGGAGGCGACCCCGAAATATTTCTGGTTCGTGACTTTTTTGATACTTTTTTCTAGAAAAAAGTATAGAAACTTTTTATTTTAGATACGTCTGCAATGTATGAATCCAATCTTCGTCTGGCACTCCTTCAGCCATTTTTTGCCCCATGAGCCATTGCAAATATCCCTTGTCGATCTTCGCAACTTCGGCGATAGTTTCACCATTATGTTTCCCAAAGGTAAACTTTCTAATGAGTGACGGCTTTGTGGAAATATCCAACATCTTCGCAATCGCCTCATCTTCACTTAGCCCTTGCTGCGTGAGTTTAGCCATAAGCCGATCAAACACAGCGGCAAGCACCTTCACATCGCCTTCCGCGTCATGTGCATTCGCGTCAATTTCAAGATCCAGATAATAGCGCAAGAATTGCAAATTGTACTCCGGAATCACAGCCTCTTCGTCTAGTGCGCGTGCCACACGCAATGTACAAATATGCTGCGGAACAACAAGGCCTTCTGCTTCAAGAATGGCTTTATCAAATGGCGCATTATGTGCCACTAGAATACCGTCTTTTAATAATACCCCAAGCTCTTTTTGCATCGCACTTCCTTCAAACGATTCCTTATCCGCAATCATTTTATTCGTAATGTGCGTAATACTCATCGCCTTTACCGATATAGGGATTGGCGGCTTGAAAAACTCAGTAAATATCCCATCAGCAGTTTTATAACAAACCTGGCATAGTCGATCCACGGTTACATCATTACCCGTCGTTTCAGTATCAAGAAAAATAAGATTGTTCATAAATTAAATCATACCACGCTTATCCAAATAATTGCGAATGACTACCAATATCAATCAGTATCAATACCAATTCTTTATTTTCAATTCTATACATTAACAGTAGGTCATTAAGAATATGGCATTCTCGATAATTCTTATATTCGCCTCTCAGTTGATGATCTTTGTATTTTTTATCAAGTAATTCACCTGACGCAAGCATATCCACAACTCTATCTATTTCTGTAACAGGAAATATACCACTCTTAGCAAGTTTTTTAAACGACTTCTTATAACTAGACGTTGTAATGATGTCTAGTTTTTTTGTTTTGAACATAGAGTGAGTGACTAATAGCTCCCCGCATTGAATACTCCGTCTGTCTGCCGTGGATTCAGAACAATTCGCTATCGCCGATATTGGTTATTTCAACCGCATACATACGCACCTAGCTCAAAAGGTCCTTATGTAATTCTGCCCCAGATCCATATCGTTTCCCGTTCTTCAACGCATGAGCAACTTCCTTATCCCAACGCGCCCTGATAACAGCATCATTATTAGTCGGAGTAAAAGGCAGCCCTTTTTCCTTAATGGACTGAGTAAGAAATAGCTTTATTGCACTCGACATATCAAGGCCCATGTCTTCAAAAGTTTTATTCGCCTTTGCCTTTATTTTTTCGTCAATTCGAATGTTTAAAGTAGTCATATTGTAAGTATATACAATGTATATACAATGTCAATACATTCCAATGCAATTAGCTCGCTCATACTAAATCGTTCTTGAGTCATACCCCCAGTGCAACACAGCCTGTCGCTGCCGCGGCCGACACATCGCGTCACCTTTAGCACAATTATTTTTAATCTGCGTAATATGCCTTCGAATAGCCCGCCATCGACGAATTTGCCATGCATCTTCTTCGGGCATACGACGCCCCATATAATAACGACAATACCATTGAAACCATCCTCGCGGGTCGCACGAATGAATCCATCCTTTTGCCTTCCATACCTTGAGCGGCTGCGAAGCGTTCACACCAAAATAATTCAACGTGGGGTCATGTCGTTCATGACACAGTTTTACGCCTACGTACCAATCTGCCGGAAATTCTTTCTTACAATCAGTCATATATTTTCCACCAAATACGCCAAGTTGCAACATTTCCTTAGGTGTTAAGTCTGGCGTAAAAAGAGGAGCAAAATTCTTCCCTACCGGTTCGGTGAGTTCATATTGATATCCTTTTTGCATCATATCGTGCACAACAACAATTTTTTTGGTCATAGGTAAATTAACGAAGTAATGCACTTTGCATAACACGCCCCATAATATCATCGAGGGTAAAGGTTGCCCGTTCGTTCTCGCATTCAGTTTTTTGTGGTTCAACCGAGTTACTACAATGCACCGCTTGCAGTGTTGTTGTAAACGCGATTACTACATCCGCTAATTCTGTGCGATATACATAATCCGTAAATACACTTCCATCGGTTTCTTGAGAAGTTTTTGTCACACAATACGTTCTTCTCTCAACTGTTTTCTTTTCAGTTTTCCCTGCACGATATGTTTCTAGTCCGCCCTCGATACAAGAAAATGGGTCGCGAGAAGTTGTGAGAAGTGGAGGCCATTCAACTGCTCGAATATACGTCGCTCCAATAGATTCGGGATAGTAAAATAATACGTTCGTTTTCGTGCTCGTAAATTTCTTCCACGCCGTATCAATTGTAGCTTCTGGGCATGCTGCGAATTCACATTGTGGACCGCTACGCACAACCGTAGATCCATCAGCACACACCCTCGCTTCTTCAGTACATGCATGTTGCCCCACAAGCTCAGTAGCGGGATTTAGAATAGGTCGATTCACAAAACCCAAAAATGCTACGTATATAAAATACGGCACGAGCAATAGCGCAGCCACCTTGCTTATACGTGAAAATACAAAAATAGTTGCTGCTATCGCAAAGAAAAGTACAAGAATATATGCAAATACAAAAAATAGTCGAGTAGAGACAAAAAATATCGTAGGCCATAGAATGCTCAATATCATTAACACAGAAAATACAGCAAGCGCACCTTTTATTCTTCTCTGCACGCGTCCCGCCCCCATATTACGGTACGCATCGCGATGCAACCCAGCCCAAATAATTCCACTCGCCAATCCCAAGAAGGCATAGAGTACAACAAGGATTGTTTCAAAAGACCACACAGGCGGGTTTACAATAAGCTCCTTTGCGGTTACATACCAAGAGTCATTACTTGGATTCGCAGAAATAGCCGAAACGATGGCTGCTAAAAATGCACCAAACATTCCTGCACATTCCGTAACTACAACAGCAAAAATTAATTTTATAAATACACGCACATTCATATAATTATTATATCACAAAATATGAAACCGTATATTTTAGATTTAGTATGTTTTATATCATTCCTTGACACATGGCATATTTTAGGTCATTATATGAACGGTTCTAAATTCGTTCCTTAAAGAGGTGCTGCTGTGGCAACAAAAAACCAGATCAAGATATTCTGTTCAACCGACTTAACTTCAGGAGGCAACTTAAGCTCTCAACGAGTTGAGGAAACCCTTAACCTGAACGTTGCCCGCTGGCAAGCAGCCGGTGAAGACAACCATGACATCACCATCGAAAAGGTGGAGATGCGCCTCGATGTACAGTGCGTAACAGCACAAAGGCAGGCAATGTTCGCAGATTTCACTATTGCCGCCATCGTTGTCGTTACATACACGCTCTCCGAGCGCTCAGAGTAATTAGCAATACTCCTCCAACGATAAAGCCGCCCCATAAGGGCGGCTTTTTTTATATCTACTATTCCACCAAACCTGCAATCTTCACATTCTCCAAATCATTCGCATCGAATTCATCCATGATTGCATCGTAAATTTCTCCGCGCTTTACAAACTCTTCCATGTCAGTAACCGCTTCGCTTCCCTTTTGTTTTTCAAACTCCATTGAAGCAAGGTCCCATGCTAAATTATCAAACATTTCCACTTCAGCATATGCGTTGATTAACTCACTCGCATCTTCTGATATTTCTTCAGACCAGTCAGCTTCCTCTTCTTTCTTTGGATTGATCTTATCAAGCCCAAACAAATCTGACTGTTTTAATAAATATGCTTTTAATTCGCGATAACTCGTATCATGTGCTTTTTCTTCAATGCCATCTGCTTCTTCAATAGCCGACTGCATCATTTCACAGGCATCAATTGCCTTTAATACGGTGAGATATTTTTCTTTGGTGAGAGGTATGTTTTGCATACCAACAACGTACCAGTATTCACATTTTTTATCAATATTGACTACTCCTCCAAATACGCAGCTCCACCCAAGAACAAGCGTGCAACACGCAACTCTTCAAACGAAAAGTTTGGGCCAAGCATAGCTTGCGCTGGAGAAAGAAGCATATTCCCCTTCTTTTTATACACCGTTTCTAACGCCGCTTGCATTGTTACAAATCGACGCCGTTCGGGCATAAGGTACGCAAGATCTGTTTCTGCGTTTAATGTTCCACTCGCAACAAGTTTTTCCAAGTGTCCGATAATAGTCGCCTCCGTAACATCGCGTTGTTCTGCCATGGCCGCAATAGAAAGTTGTTGCGCAACCAGTTCAGCTGTAGCTTCTTGTGTTGATCGTTTTGGCGCAGAAGATGCAGGAGTAATACCCATACCAACCCCACCACCCATAGCTTCGATAAATTGTGCATGTAATTCAGCAATTTTTTCCTCACCGAGTGCCGCATGTTCATATCGCGCTTCTTCAGACGATGCACGGAAAAGCGCATCCTGCGTAAACACACCGGGGTGTACTTCAAGCGCACGTTCGTTGTACCCAATTAAATATAACCCCGCCAATGTGCGCACGCGCGACAGCGCAACATAGCCTTGTCCAAATTCAAACGCAGCAGATAAATCCATCACAGCCGCATCGAGCGACATGCCTTGGCTCTTATGCACTGTAATTGCCCACGCGAGACGCAATGGAATTTGTTTGATCATGGCAACTAATTTCATACCATCAAAAATACTCCATTCCGCAAGTTCTGTTTCAATTGTTTTGCCATTACTCAACGCAACTTGTGGATTGCCGTTTATTTTTGAAAATCCAACAACTTCCCCTGTTGTTCCGTTTACAAATTTCCCATCAGGACTATTTTTTGTAAACATAACTTTCGCCCCTATTTTTAAGGAAAGTTTTTCAGGCGATAAGCATCCGCGTTTCAACCCCTCTGCAACAGCAGGCGCACCACTCCCTTGCATCAAAAAATCGTACTGCTGTCCAGGAAGTTTTTTGAGATATGCATCATTTAAACGATCAACCGCAAAGTTATGGGTATACAATTTTGTATGCGCGTCGTCCGTGGGCGGCGCAATACACCGACCCGAAAAACACGCACGCACTTCGTCCGTAACTTGTCCGCGACGAACAGCTGAGAGTGCCTGCAAAAATACAGCATCTTCTTGCCGATGTTGTTCAGTAAGGTAGCAAATAGTTAAATTTGCCTTTTGCCATGCCGTCCCCATAAAGGCAAATGGAGACCATTCGCCCCCATCCAAAGAAATGCTTTTTACGGCATCTTGTTCAGCAGATGACACGATGGGCGGCAACTGGAAAAAGTCCCCTACAAGGACCACCTGAAGCCCACCAAAGGGCTCTGCGGAGTCGCGCAAGACGCGACAAACCTGTTCCACAAGCGCAAGCGTGTCTCCCGAAAGCATCGATATTTCGTCAATAATCAACACACGCGCAGCCCGCAATCGTCGCACTAAACGGTCCTTTTCTAGGAGTAAGTTAAGATCATGATCAGTAAGTCGCGCCTTTATGCCAATACCACTCCACGAGTGGATAGTCATACCGCCAATATGCGTGGCGGCAATGCCTGTAGCAGCAGTAATCGAAGGTTCTATGCCACATGAACGCAAATACGCCACATAGCGATTTACCATGTGGGACTTACCACTCCCCGGCTCTCCGGTCAAAAACACGTTCGCACCGGTCTGTAAAATTGAAAAGGCTTCGTCTTGGGTCATAAAT
Source organism: Candidatus Wolfebacteria bacterium GW2011_GWE2_44_13 (assembly GCA_001000675.1). Classification (GTDB taxonomy): domain Bacteria; phylum Patescibacteriota; class Minisyncoccia; order UBA6257; family UBA9933; genus UBA9933. The sequence continues at coordinate 360,530 of LCHW01000001.1, read as the reverse complement.
GTTTGCTCACTATACCATAAAAATCCCCTTACGGGGATAGATATGTATTACTTACAAAATTGTCGCGCTGCGGATAATCTTGTCCATCACACTGTCAAAATCAAATGCTTCTCGCTCTTGCTCACATTCAATTCGTTGTGGGTCATTATAGTTTCCGCATTGCGAAGCGCGTAGCGTTGCCGTAAAGATCCATGTTTGCAAACCTTTTCCAACTGCATATGCATATTGGGTATACGTACTTCCTGCAGCGCCTTCTGATAATGCAGTTACGCAATACGCTCGATCATCAACCATACGCAATTCAGTTCTTCCTGCACGTTCAATTTCTTTTCCTGTATTGACGCATGAAAGCGCTCCATCGACAATTTGCACTTGCGGCGGCCAATCAAACGCACGCATATACGTAGTACTCAATGTTTCCGGATAGCGAAATGAAATACCGTTCTTCGTGTCAGTGGCTGTCTTCCACGATGGGTCCACGACAATTTCAGGACACACAAATTCACAGTTCACTCCACTCCGTCCGACATATGTTCCGTCACTACATTGCATAGCATCCGCAGTGCAATATACTTGCTCCACTCCGTTTTTATTCAAATCCCAAATAGTAAAATTCAAAAATCCTGCAAAGCTAACCCACAATATGTACGGCACCAAAAGCCAAGCCGCAGGTTTTGAGATTTTCGCAAATACAACAATTGTCGCAACGATAGCGAGCCACAGTAAAATAATTTCCACAAACGCCCATCCCGGGCTATGCAAACCAAAGAAAATAATAGACCAAATCGCATTCAAGAACAATTGAACTCCGAAAATGGTGAGTGCATTACGCCCCTCTCTCTTTCCTATTTTTATTTTCCCCGTGGTAAGCGACTCAAATTTCATCGCAGGACCGTGGTGAGAATCCATCTTCATCCATACCAGCCATGCCGCAACACCCATCATCGCATAGAGGGTTACCCATACTGGCCCAAAAAGCCACGAAGGCGGATTCCATGTGGGCCTTGCAAGGGTTGCGTACCAAGTAGGAATCGCATCCATAGTAAAGAACGACCCAATAATTCCTGCAAGTTCAGAAACTGCAATTGCAACGATTAATTTAAATGTGTTGTTTAGTTTCATGGGTTAATTATACTCTTTAATCAAGGGGTCGAACAACTTCTTGTACTATACCCTGTATTTTAAAATCCTCACCCTTAGTAAAATAGCGTGGTTGATGTTCTAGATTTGTTGAGCGTGGTTTTAAAATAATTTTATTCTTTTCACGATGAAATTCTTTAACCGTAGCCTCGTCGTCAATTAATGCAACCACAAGATCATTCTCACGAGCAGTCAGTTTTTGCTTACACAAAACAAGATCCCCATCGTTAATCCCAGCTTCATTCATAGAGTCCCCACTTGCACGCAATATAAAATATTGCAAACCACTTTGCAGTTTTTTCTTTTCAACAGGAATCACCTCCTCAATATTTTCTTCCGCAAGAAGGGGTGTTCCGCATGGAACTGAACCAACAAGTGGAACGTCTATGGTCTTAATCTTAGACACTGTCGCGAAATCAGGAGATTTTATGCTATCCAATTTTTGAAATACGAAAAGATGCTCATGCATTATAAGCAAGAAATTTGACTCCTTGGATTTATTCACCCAAAATCCAGTTGCCTTACAATTAAACTGTCGCTTGATAATATCCTCTTTCAATACAAATCCTACTCTTAAAAATCGCTCCATCACCTTGAAAGCAAGCGGTTGATACATTTTATTCCGTCGCGTATCCCCCATCAAAATTGCGCAATACTTCCCAGGTCTTAATACCCGATACAATTCTTTCGCAACTTTCTCGATTTCATCAACAAAAGCATCAATATCGTGTATGCCCGATATATCTTCTTCAATCTGTCCATCACTATATTTTATGATGTCCGCATACGGAGGATGCGTTAGTACAAAATCTATTTCATTATCCTTAATGAAACTCATGTCCCGAGCATCACACTTCATTACTCGTTGTTTTGCTTTATTTTCAACCTCAAATTCAAGCGACTTCCTCGTTCTTTCGAGTGCTTCTTCATTTACATCAATGCACGTAATGTGACGATTTAATATTTTAGCCTCTATGGCTGTAGTACCTCCGCCGATCATGCAATCCAGTAAATGATCTTTTTCACTTGAATATCGCAAAATAAGATTCCGAACAACCTCGGGAGCCCAATTACCACGCCAATCAGAAGCATGCGTTGCCCAATTACCACGGCGTGGAAACGCCCAAACCGTAGTACATTCTAAATCAAATTCTTCCGGATGAAGCTTGAAGTCTTTTATAGACATATCAACCAAGTTATATTATTTTATACTTTTTTGATTTAACCAATTTTATTGAATCGTAATTCTCTTTTTTGGAGAATTCATATTGCCAAATTAAATACTCATCACCTCTCTTTTCAAAAAATAACAAGAAAACTTTTTTCTTTGTATGTTCAGACCATTGTCTATATGGATAGTATAATTGCCTAATTATTGTATTCTTTGTAGAAGAATTTTTTGCTTCTATTAAAACAATTTTACCTTTTCCCTCATAACCCGCATCGACTTCTGTTTGAACGCCTTGCGTTTCAATTAATTGATTGCCAATTTTATAGCTAAATTGCGGTGTATATTTTCTTCCACGAATAGTCAGTACGAGTGTAGGATCTTGCATAAACGTTCTAATAAGACTAGAAGCATAGGCAAAGTCTAAATGCTGCATCTCAGAATTCCCTATTTTAGTAGTATCAAGATCAAAATCTAATTTTGTATTATATATCTCGGCCTCGCCTTCTATATCTGGAATATTAATATAGCCCTCTCCTTTCACGATCACATAGTACCCGTTCTTAACGGGAAGAAGAATTAAACCTTTTTCCTTCATTACGCTTGGAACGCTTTCCCGAGTATCCATTTTACATAGAATACGAACCTCTTTTTCTGCGGTATTCTTAAAATTTTGAACAGATTTTTTAATATCTTTGGCAGATAAATAAAAAGGCGATTTTGAAAAATCATGCTTCAGAATATTGTTATCATCAAATATTTTTTCCCAAGAACTATTGTTTGCCATAAATTTAATAATTAATCACAACAACCTCCTGTATTTTCCCACGTCCAGATCCCTTAGAATTAATCGCGCGTCCGGCAAAAACTTTATTAATCACTATCTGTTTTCCCAATCCTGAATACAACTCATTAATGAATTTAGTGTCTGAGTTCGAGAGCATCACAAAGCACCCTCGCTTATGCAGATCCATAAAAATATCCCTCAATTCCTCTTGTTGTTTTTCTAAAAATCCTTCTTTTGTATAACTCGTGAAGCTTGAGGTCTTATTAACTGGGTAGTAAGGAGGATCGAAATAAATAAAATCTCCTTTTTTTGCCTTATCTAAAACTTTTTTATAATCCTGATGCAAAATTTTAGTATTTTTTAATGCATTATGCACTTTTTTCAAATTAATCTCATCGCAAATAAGCGGATTCTTGTTATCCGCATATGGCACGTTAAATTTTCCGCTTCTATTTACACGATACAATCCATTAAACCCAGTTCGATTAAGGTAAATAAAGCGAGCCGCAATAGCGGTGTCGGAAAGCTTCTCGATATTCTGTTCTCGTATTTTAAGAAAATATTCTTTGCTGTTTTTAGCCTTATGCACTTTTAACTTTTTTATGAGTGCCTCAACGTCAGCTTTAATAACGTTGTACGTTATTACTAGTTCTGCATTCATATCAGACAGAAAAGCCTTTTTAGGCAGCAGATCGAAAAACATCGCCCCACCGCCAACAAACGGCTCAAAGTAGGTTGCCGTTTTTGGATCAAACCCATACGGAGGATATAAGTTCATGTCCTTAAACTGCTGAACTAATTGCCTCTTTCCTCCAACCCATTTTGCAAAAGGCTTTGGATTTTTATCTACATATTCCTTATATGCTGCTTCTAAATTTTCAGGAGAAATATTATCCAAGTCAGACATAAAAACCCGCAAATGAATCGGGTGTACATTGAGCTTGCTCGCGATTGTCTCTATTACTTGTTGCGTCATTTTCTCCCTTTTAAGTACTATACAGTATATCAAATCCCACCCGATTTATAAACCATGAAATAAAGGATTTTTACCCCAGATTCAATCCTCATGCTCAAAATCTTTCAATATTTTATGATATCGAGCTTGCAAATCTTCGGGGATTTGAGAGTGTTCAAGACGAGAAATCTCGCCCTTATTGTCGCAAATCGTTTTTATATCATCAAAATAAAATCCATCGCCAGTTGCAAGAAAAATATAAGATGGATTCCAAGATTCCCTCATTCGCTCTGCGTGTTGAAGCATAAAGGTTGGGTTCATTTCCCGCAGATATTTTACTTCGATTAACAAAACTGCTCGAGTGCTATGATCAATGACTGCAAAATCAGGGGCCGTTCTTAAAACCTTAATGGCTTTACTCTCTATATCAAACCCCTGCTGCACAAGTTCGGAAATTATTTTTTCGTAGCCAAATTCCAAAACCGTAAATTCGTGGGTTTCTCGAAGCATCTGCGCAAAAATAGTTTCTGCGATTTTTCCTTTTACTAAATTTCTAGCGAATGTAACATTGTCACTCATAAATCTATTACTTTAGTTTAGGAATTTTTTTGATATGCCTGTTTTGCTAAGAGCATGAAATAATCAACGTCATCCCCTGGCTTCAAATTAATCTCATAGTCACCATTCCCATGATGTCCTTTATTAGAGACGTCGATAGTAATATTCTTAGGATCATCAAGAATGCCCATTGATAAATTAAGCCAGATTTTTAATTGAGATCGCTGGAACTCAATGCTAATAAAATTTTTCTTCGCCTTAAAACCAATATAAATTTTTGTCGGTTTTAAGCTGATAGCATTATCGAGACTAAGTAATCGAGATCTAATTTCCTCATATAATGCTTTTATTTCTTCGGGCTTACCTGAAAAATGTTCTTCTTCTGTATATACGTGAACCTCTTTTGAAACCTCCTTAATAGTTTCATTTTTTGATATCGTATTTATAGATTCACTATTATTTGAGGCCTTTAATTGATTGTACAAAATAGTCTCATTATTAAATTTTTTAACCTCCCATAACTCAATTGGAAGATCTTTAAAATTAATCGCGTTTTGTTGATATACAGTAAATAAATTAGCTAAAAACAAGACGCGAGATTGAGACCAATCAATATGAATATTATTTACATCCCTCTTTAGCTTTTTTGCGAGTTCTAAAATAAATGAATCCTTGTTATTTAATAAAAGAGCTAAATATGAAAAGCCCTGATCAACGACACTGAAACTTCGATCTCTTTTATACTCAATGATTACAAACGATTGAGATTCCTCATCAAACGCCAGTGTATCGATACGAAATTTCTGTAAAGAAAATTCTGAGCTAATAAATGCAAGCCCAAAAAGAACAGCGAGATTATCTTCGGTAATTTTTTGCAAGTCCTTTTCGAGATCAATCTTAACTTCACCAATAGGTGTAAGCTTATCCTTTTCGAGTCGATAAATGGCCATTAAAATAATGGTACCACAAAAAATATCTTTCTCCCACCTCTCCTTAACCCTAACGTTACGTTATAGTTTAGGCTATGATAGGTTTTGGTTGAAGCCTCGAAAATACTAGATTCCCGCCACAGTTTACCCTGAGCTTGCCGAAGGGCGGGAATGACAATGCGGAGAGCGAGAATACCAATACAATACAAAACTATGCCATACAACAACTTCAGCACCGAAAAAGAAGATCAATATGCGCAAGAAGCAAAGGAACGCTGGGGCAACACAGAAGCATATAAACAATCCCAAGAGCGCTACGGTAAATTAACCAAAGCGGAGAAGGAAGAAATGAAAGTAGATGCAGATATATGGATGAAGCATGTGGCCAGCCAAATGCTTCACGGAGCAACTAGCGCCATAATGCAAGAACTTATTGCACAGCACTATAACAGTCTTCGCGCATTTTATGAGCCAAATCTCGAAATGTATCGAGGTCTTGCAGAAATGTACGTCGCCGACACTCGCTTCAAAGCCTATTATGAAAAATATGCAGTAGGTCTCGCGCAAGTGATGCACGACGCGATGCTCCATTACGTAGATACACGAACGGCAAAGAAATAAAAAGACCCTCAAGGGTCTTTTTATTTCTTTCACACTATATCAATCTTCAAACGTAAAAATATCCTCGATGCGCTTTTTTTGTAATGCTTTTACGACAGCATGCGCCAAAAGAAGTGACGGATTATATTTATTCTGCTCAAGTGCTATAATCGTCTGCCTCGCAACACCCACTAAATCCGCAAGCTTCTCTTGAGTCATACTAAGTTCACTGCGTCGTTGTGCAATAGTATTTCTCATTAGTTTTTTCGATCGAGATATATATTGGTAGCAGCTTTTGCAATGACTGCCGCGATAATTGCAGCGAGAATAAATGGATCAAACGTTGGGGTCAGCGCATGTGCTGCAATACCAGATGCGGTTTGATACGCAAGTGCGAAGATCAAAACAGCCAAGATGGCCCATAGTGCATTACGCTCAGCAATAGCTTCGTGAATTCGCTCTCGCTCATCTTTTCGCATGCCAACCATGATATGAATGAAATCAACAGCAAAAACAAGTGCCCAAATAATTAAAAATACAGAAGTCCACGTACCTTCAGGATTAACAGACGCAACAATTGCGATAGGTAACATTATAACAGCAATATACACCCAGCCTTGCCACGTTTTAGGCGTAAACCCCCACCCTGTATATTTTCTTCGCGAAAACCATTTTGGATTCCCTATCATAAATAGTAATAGATTAGTGAATACTGGTATATTTCAATGTAAGAAATATATTACATATAGAATACCATACTCCCGGCTAGACGCAAGAGGTAAAACAAAAGCCCCAGAATACTCTGGGGCCTCTAGCCTCAACGCAACGCGATGAGAAAATCTGTAAGAAGACCGACCGCTCGATCGAACTGCCATTTGCCGACATGCTTGTAAACGCCATGCATGACATTTGGATCTTCTTGATACAGAAAGCCCGACGGCTTTACGTAGTTCGTCGGATGATGCCAGAACAACAGCGGGCTCGAGACGACCTGCACTGGAAAAACATCGATCAGCGCAGAGTTTTCAGTCATTAACCACGAATGCTGAAACCCTGCGGAAAAGAGGCCATCCACACACCGAGTTGACGGAAGCGTGTTCGCGAACGCACGCACCACGATATGGCACGAAAGCTCCACACGCTTGTTGTTACAATCCGATCCAAGACTGATGTCGTTTGGGATAAGATCAAACATGGCACAAATATCACCATACAACTCCCTGTCCTGAGAACAGATTTCATGCCAAATGGGATTGCGCATAGGCGCCTCCTTCTCTAAGAATTAATAAAGGTAGCTAGTCCAGAAATACCACAAAAAACCATTCAAGTCAAATAGAAAAATGTTGTGTACTATTGGTATTGCGCCTGCCTAATTCGTGCAGTATGTCACATCCAAATGCACGAAGGCCTTATTCCGTTGCCATAATAATGCGTCCACATTGCGCACTTGCCGCATTCGCTACATCCATAATATCGTCTATGGTCGGCTCAACAGCGGTCAGTTTGTCTCCGTTTTTCAGCGTTGCACTCACAAACAAACTATGGGCTTGAAAAATTTCAGCCACTTCACAATTCATAGTAGCCTCAACAATGCGATTCCACCGCATCACTGTATCAAATGCCTCCGCCTTAGCGCGATCAATGAGCCCGTCTCGGCTACCGTTTAAAATAGCTTCCTGAACAGGCTGGGAGAATATCCGTTTTATATCTTCGGAATACTGCGCACCATCTCCAGGGGCTTCGTACGAAAATTTATTACTATCGTAAAAAGACAGCTCGTTAGGATAATTAATGGCCACGGGGCCCGATGATCCACTAAGTGTTTTGAGTATACCCTCTTGCAAAGTATATTCTCCACAATAAGCCCAAACAGCTAACGGGAAAAGTTCATTTTGAGGCTCAAGATTTTCAACCACACACAAAGAAAAACTGCCGGGCTGCGTTTTCCAGCTAAAACGGTTTTGTGTTACTAAATAATTTGTAATAGCCTGCTCTAATTGCTTATTACCAAACCCGGAAGATTGTAATACTTGGTGGCAAGAACTAAACGTACAATTCGGTTCAGTTCGCCCAACTATCCTGCCATCGGGACAAACTCGCGCCTCTTGCGTGCAAGGTACAGCAGCAAAAAACTGCGCCCAAATAAAGATACCGATACCCACTAAAAGAAGAATGGACGCAATAGCGAGTAATTCTTTTCTATATTTTGCAAAAAGCATAGATATAAATTATATTATTTTTTCGATCTCATTTTACTAATCAAATCCACAAGATGCTGATATTGCCAATTCCGCTCAGCAGTAACCGCGGAGTTCGCTTCAGAAACACCCACAGCTCGATAAATAGCTTGCTGTGCATAAATAGCCGCGCCATAGGCATGGCGAGCCGCATTGTCTTCTCCTATTTCGCGCGCAGCAGCATGGGAATCCAGAGAGGCTTTGCGGATAACAGCCATTGTAAATACGCCCGTTTTTATCCATGCCTTAAGCGTTGCAAGCGCTTGTTGCGGACGCCTATCTTTTGGATATTGTTTTGCAAAATACGGCATGACGCGCTCTGCGCAATCAATCGCCCAACGAGCCAATATTTTTTGATCAGTTTCTCCCACAAGAGAAACTAATACTTCATCCTTATGCGCAAGTGAGAATTTTGATTTTTTCATTTTAATAATAGAACCCGCTATTGGCTTTAAAACATACTCTTTCTTAATATTTGCTTTATATCAGCGCAATACTAGTATGAATATCTTTTTCCTTTAGAGCAATATTTTAGGTATAGCACAATAGAGAACTATTCAATCGTTAAATTCTAGTCGAAATTGAACGCAATAGCACAATTTAAAATAGAGTTGTTGGAAAACTTATTTGTTCCAATATTTAATGTGCCATCTTCTAAAATTTTAATTTTCTCGCCGGGTATATAAAATTCGGAACACCCCAAAATGATACCTTTATCACAAATTGTAAATTTAATATGCGTATCATCACTACGGCCCATTATTTCCATATCCATTCCCCTACTACTAGTATCAACCTCAATGTCATAAAATCGATTTCTATCCGCAGTCCACATATTTTTATCAATTGCAGTAATTACAGTACCCCTTACATCATAAAATCGAGCGTTGAGTGTTTTTACTCCTCCTTCATCTTCGAACCATAAAATTGGCAGACCGCGATATGCAAAAATTATATTAACCGAAGATATGTAGTTGCTCCCCACATATACATCGCCTCCGATAATCGGTGCGATTTGATAGGGCTTATTGCGAGTAGTCTCAGAAAAAGATTTTTTAATACTATTCTTAATAGTATGTAACGTATTCCTTTCTATTTCACCATTTTCTACCTTTTTTTCACATGCAATACATATTGCTAAAAGGTAATCGTAATGCCACCCAACTTCGGCATAGAGTTTGATCGTATGAGCTCGAACTAAGGGGAAGTTACCACAAATTGGACATCTATAATGAACCTCCCTATTAAGCTTTTTCTCTAGTGTTGGAGGACAAGAGGATCTGTTTTTAGACATACTATATATTACTTTATTTGCAGTAAAATAACCCCTCCAACAATTAGCACCATCCCGACGATGTTTACGGCAGATATTTGTTCGTGCCATAAAAAGTACCCAAGTAAAAATGCGAGGCTGTTTGTTAATGCCGTAACAATAAACCAGATAGTAAGAAATTTTGGCGCGCTTGCATAACTCCATAGGAATAGGAACTGAGAAATCAAAATAAAGGGTACTGCATAAAGAAAACTTCCTAAAAAGTTTGCCCGCAAAAAATAGATTGTCCCAATTTGTATAATTGCCGCAATACTTGCTACGAGAATGTAGGTTGCCATGGTGTATATATTCTTACTTACGCAGAATTTAATGATTTAGCTATAACAAACGACGCAACGCGCAATGCCTTAAGCCTATTTTTTTGCAATGTGTAATGAGAAGTACCGGGTAAAAATTTAGTCTGGGCTTTTTCAACTTTGCTTATCATCGAAGTAAGTGCCTGAAGGGCTTCGGGGAAATCGCCCCGAGTGAAATTATGCATATCACTAATATCTTTACTTAGTAATGAAAACGCAATGTGCAACGCCTTGAGGTTATCTCGCAGCATCGTGCGTTGCCATGTTCCTGGCGTAAGCTTCTGCTGCGCTTTTTCAGATTTACTAATAAGCGACGCTATTGGTCGAAGAATCTCCTGTAGCTCATCTGCTGTATGGTCGTTCATAAACTCAAGGATATTAAAGTTAAAATATTTTTATCAAAGGCTCTAATCCAAATTTAGTCTGGAGAAAAAATCCTGCCATTACAAGAGCAACTGGGACAATGACCCTAATGACAAATTTCGTTCTTTTGGGATTAATATTCGGATACCTTTTACTAAGATAATACCAAATAAAAGTTTCATTCTTATCCTTCCCCATTTCTAGGTGAGTTAGGATGCATCCATCAATAACCCAATACTGAATTTGCAAAATAACTATCCCAATAACGATAAGCTTCCAGTCTATAAATAAAGGGGAAAGATATGCCGGTATTAAAAGCAGAATATGTATCCAAAACAATAATCCAAATTCCTTTTTCATAAGCTTAATCTTTTGATTTTCTAGCATGCTCTTCGCTCAAAAAGAATAGCTTTCGTTCAGAATCATAATGAAATTGACTAGTAAAGTCATCTACTCCATACGCTTCATCATTTGGGTCTATGCCGTAAATTCGTCTCACTTGTTCGAGCGTATAGAAAGGGGCCCATGTCATTTTTTGGTTTCCAAACTTATGAGCGATAGAATCGGCGAGACTCTTAATATCATTAGTCGTACTACTTTCTGTAACTGGAATTTCGATTTTTAACTGATTCATGTTATCTCCCCAGAATACTTCTCCGAGATTCTCTCCGATCTTTTTATTTTCATCGGACAAGCTATCAAAATCAATTATAAGATGCGCTGACCCATATTTAATATCCTTCGTGTTTGCGCTCGTACTTAAGGTTCGAATGTTTTTGTCCCATAATACTTCACATGCACTCAAAAGTGGTGCTTCGACGAGCTCTTTAAGATGCTTCCTATCTCGTACCCATGTATTTCTCGACTCCTCAATAGGAGCGATTTCCGCAATTTTTATCGGCGCCTTTTCGAATTGAGATTTGAAATTATTTTCGCTTTCTATACCCATAGTTCGAATCTTTTAAAAATTAATTTAATTTCTTACCAATTAAATACTTGCTATTAAAATCGTCACAACACACCAAGGGTAAGCCCCTATACACTACAGTTAGTATAAGGCTTTTTTGAGGTTTTAGCACCGATTAAAAGGGCTAAGCATCTTTAATTTTTTTATTTTACCGATGAAGGCAACCAGCCCAACAACAAGGTCTACGCATTCCTCCTTTTAGTTTTGAGATAGCCTTCTCGATTCGAACGCTTCGCGTCTCCTCTTTTTTGCCGGATGTGACCCAGCAAATCCACTCGTTGCGCGCGAGCGGCGTAATATCTCCCCACACTGCTAACGCATCAGGGTTAGACGACAAGGCGCTTTGTAAGTCCAACGGTAGCTTATGCACCACACCACCAGCAATTTCTTTTTTGATCATAGAATCAATTTGCCAAATATCTCATTGGAATACCTATTCTAAATGGCGGAGGGGAAGGGATTCCTCTTCCCCCGTTACTCAGCGTTCCTCGAATACTCGAAACAAGCTTCGAAACTCCTCCATCGCCGACTCTTTTAAAAGCAAAGCAGTTTGCTTTTAAAAGTAGTTTTCGAATCCCTCTTTATCTCCACTCATAGCAGCAACATAAACGCCTACCCGTAAAGAGTAGGCGCTTATGTTGCTATGTGCGGAGGGGAAGGGATTCGAACCCTTGATACCTTGCGGTATACCCGCTTTCCAAGCGAGCGCAATCGGCCACTATGCGACCCCTCCAATATTCTTTGTATTTTGGCATCTCACAAGAGTATTGGCAAGTAAAAAGTTTACACGCTCTCTCCCTTTGCCACTCTTTAAAAACAACTCCTCACGCAACGCGTCTGTCTTATCCGCAAATACCGCATAATACACTAATCGCCACGGAGCGTAAGCCTTCGTAGATTGCGTCACACCGCTATTATGTTCACGTAATCGCGTTTTTAAATCACAGGTTGATCCTTTATACAACTTACCATTTTTATCACTCCTGATAATATACACGTAATGCATATATAAAATAAGTAGACGACCACTTCCGCCCAGGGCGGACCAGCCTTGGGCTGGATGCGACCCCTCCATGTAGTAAATACCATGGTATTGTAAGTGAAAACAGGGCCTTTGGCAACTTATGATCAAAATATGATAGGATTATACTAATGTTACACATATACCTTTCGCGTCACGGACAAAACGAAGATAATGCCGAGGGTATTTTAAACGGACACAGAGATCGTCCACTTACTGCGATTGGTATCGAACAAGCGCAGCAATTAGCCACACACATTGAAAAGCTTGGGCTTACTTTTGACGCCGTATATAGCTCTCCCCTATGTCGCGCATATGCTACCGCAGAAATAGTAACGAAAAAACTTGGATTACTAGATCCCCAAAAAATGCCCCTGCTAATTGAGCGAGATTTTGGAGTAATGACTGGTAAATTAGTAAAGGACATAGCATTACTTTGTGCCCCTAATATTATCAAAACGAACATCGTTACCTATTTTCTTACCGCTGAAAACGCAGAAACATTTCCCCAGCTTCTAGAACGGGCAAAGCGCGCACTACAAGAAATAAAAGATGCACACGCAGATGATGAAAATATCTTACTCGTTTCTCACGGAGATTTAGGAAAGATGCTCTACGCAGCCTATTACAATCTTGACTGGAAGGATATTCTCACAATGTTTCACTTCGGAAACTCAGAACTACTATTACTCTCGGAAGATTCAAAAGCTGCAGATGCTCATGTCTTTACAATAAAGCAACATAACCACTAAGAACAAAAGGTCGAATAATTTTTTATAACACTATGATTACAATAAACTACTGGGCAGTATTAGTATGTGCTATTCTTTCTATGGTTTTGGGGTTTATCTGGTACGGACCACTCTTCGGTAAAAAATGGCTGGAAATAACCGGGGCAACTAAGCTCGACGAGATCGTAAGAAGAGAAATGATGAAGCGCGCGAATAAACTCTATGTCGTTCAATTTATTCTTTCACTTTTCCAAGTCTGGGTACTTGCCTACTATATTGCAGGATGGACAGATGCCTCTGGATTAATAAATGCACTTTGGATTTGGGCGGCGTTCATTATGCCAACGGTGGCAGGATCTGCTATGTGGAATAACGACTCCGCAAAAGTATCATGGGCACGATTCTTGATTCAAGCAGGATATCAACTCGTTCTCTTTGTGCTTTTTGGTCTTATTCTCGGGATGTGGCACTAATTTGCATAAACAAAAAAACGCCTTGGGCGTTTTTTTGTTTATGCAGCAAGAAAACCAATTATCTTCGTTGCTTCACATTGCTCAACAAATTTTTGTGCAGCCTCAGCCTTGCTTCCAGGAACACAAACGGCGTAGGAGTCTTTTGTCTCGCAAACACCTTCTCGGGAACACGGTTCAACCTCAATACTCGCATCAATGCCATTTGCCAATAAATAATCCTGCACAATCCACGCAAGATTTGCATTGAAGGCAACATACACCGGAATATATTTAACGCGAAATAGCGAAAATCCCATATATGAGTATTTTACTCTGTTATTTCTGAAAAGGAAACAATGACCCCTTTTCCTTCCGTTGTCTTTGCTTCATACATGGCCTTATCCGCTTTCTCTATCAGTTCGTGTAAACCATAATTCGGATGCTGGTGCGTCCCGTCGGTAGAGATCAACCCAAAGCTGGCGCTGCAAACAAAATCGGAATCCATTTTTTTGTACAGCGGAATTTTTCCTATTCGTCGCTTTAGCTTTTCTGCAACGCGAAGTGCTTCCGCATCGGTTGCATTAATCAATGCAATGACAAATTCATCTCCGCCCCAGCGTCCAACGATATCGATAGTACTTCGTACCGAACGGGTAAGCACTCGAGCAATAAGCAGCAAATATCGATCACCCTCTTTATGTCCTAAGGTATCATTGACGCGCTTGAGGTTGTCTACGTCGATAAAAATTATAGATATACGCGAAACAAGAGGGGTTTGTCGTCTCCCTTGATGTTTTCGTTCAGCCTCCATTTCTCGGATAAAACGCTCAGACTCACGCATAAATCCATGCCGATTATATACGCCAGTTAAAAAATCAAACTCAGCAGTTTTTTGCAGCCTTGTTAATTCCTTTTTACACCCAGAAATTTCTTTCTTCAACGCTTTCACTTTTGCCTCAAGTTGTTCTACACGTTGTATCATATAGATAAATCGTCAAATTATTACGTGAGTGAATGTGAAAATCGACCAATTCAATTTCAAACTTTCATACCGCGAAGCGCTGCTATTCGCTCCTCCGCAGGTGGATGGGTCATAAACATCTTATGCAGCCAATTTGTCTTCTGGCGGCCCTTGAACGGGTCATCGAGCCATAAGTGAGCCGTGGTATTATTTGCTACGCTCATGGGCACAGAAGCGCTGGAAATCTTTTCTAACGCACTCGCAAGGCCTTCTGGATAGCGGGTCAATAATGCACCCGAAGCATCCGCAAGAAATTCACGCTTACGTGAAATAGCCAAATGCATCAACTGTGCAGAAATAGGCGCAAGGATTGAAACAGCAATGCCGATAACAAATATAATAGCCCCTGCCTGCCCACTGTCACGATTATCTCGATCAGAAAAACTTCCCCATAGCGCAGAGCGCATAAAAATATCTGCCAAAATAGAAATGAATCCTACAAGAACCACAACTACCGTACCAATCAACATATCTCGATTACCAACGTGGGACAATTCATGCGCAATAACACCTTCAAGTTCAGCGCGATCGAGCTTATCAAGGAGCCCTTGCGTAACCGCGACGACTGCGTGCTTTGGATCACGCCCTGTTGCAAATGCGTTTGGTTGCGATTCATGTACAATATACAGTCGCGGCATAGGCAAGCCCGCAGTAATGCATAAATTTTCCACAATGTTATACAAATCAGGATTGTCCTTTTTCTCAATTTGTTTCGCATGTGCCATAGACAAAACAATTTTGTCGGAGAACCAATACGAAAAGAAATTCATAAAAAATGCAAAGCCAATTACGCCATACAAAATAGCGGATGACTGATAGATGCTCGAAAAAAGGTATCCAATGCCAATAACGACAATGAGAAATGCGGTAAATAAAAACCAGGTTTTTCGGATATTAGAATCCTTGTGCGTGTATAATGTCATACTTATTCCTTAAAATAATCTTCTGCCAATTCTTTTGCTTTTTGTAAGTGATCCTCAGAAACTAATAGATTCCCTTTATCAGTTTTGGCGTCAACACCCATCATTTCAAACAAAAAACGAAATTCTTCTGCTTTTGCCTTTGAATCAAAGGCTTTCAATAATATAAAGTTAGCCATACAAAGCAAGTATACCAAAAAATAAGCACAGGGGCTACAAAAATAGAGGCACAAAAAAGGGCCGTCAGCAAGCTAACGGCCCTGGATCCCAAAGGGGTATCAGGATTCCAAAGGAACGGGGGGAACGGGGCGTTTAAAGAACAGCCGACTGACTACATACGAAGCCAGGCAACTCCCAGAGAGAAGCGTGGGGTAAATAATTGAAAATGCCATCTCCGACTCCCATGTCGGAAAATACGTCGCAGCAGAGACAAGAAGAAGGCCTAAAATATTCGCGATAGCGGGAAAAAATTTCCACTCGAAGTCATCACTGCATATTGCTAAAAATATAAGCACTATCGCAGCAACCAAGAAAGGTCCTAGGTAATTGCTCCACCACATCGTTACAAGCGGAGCAGTCACGAAAAACCCATACGGCAGGAGCAAGCGAGAACCCCCTGTTGAGGTTATTCGATTGCCGATACTCATAACCATCAGCGCCACGGTTGGGAACACTAATAGAAAAATAGTGCCCCATGTGCTGTTCTTGAAAGGCGGCTTTTCCTGCGTCGCAGACGAAACCCAAGCTCCATCACGATATTGCCAAGCAGTTTCTTCGCTAATATACGTGTGCATGATTGGCAATCTTGCGCGGAGTATAAGCTTTAATTTTTTCTCCGGCAGAACATACTCCCCTTTGCCACTTTGCACAATCTTGATCGCCTCTTCGTTAGGCACGGCCGAAGGAACATCTTTGTACCGTTCCAATTCAACCATGCTATACCGGACCACATCCTTTCCCTCTCGCTGCACAACATCAGCAGCAAGTACGGCGGAGGAACACAGTGCCATTACCAATACCAACCAAATAATCTGCTTCATCGCACAATCTCCCATTCCTTAAAGTTGTTTTAGATCTGGCTTTATCTAACACGAATAGCAGAAAATTGTCAAATTTCCCAGAAGCACCCTTGGCTTTCAGGGGGGCAACACACCCTTTTTATATTAGCCATAACTTTACGCTATAGCGTAAAGTTATAACTAATAAAATCGTCGCACAAATTTGGGCTTTCGCAGGAATGACGGAAGGGACGGATTTTGAGTTTACGAACATGGAAATATTTCGGATTAAGGGCGCTGGAAAAATATCGGAAGAAGCTCGGTGTTTGAGTGCGCCTACCCTCGGCGTACGAGTTCCGAGCTTCAGCCGTTTTGGAGGCGACCCCGAAATATTTCTGGTTCGAAGTTTTGCCCTTGGCGTTGCTAGTGAGCGAAGTAAACGTGCAACGTGCCGGGCTGTCGGATTCGATTACTCCGACACGAATCCGACGGATGTACTTTTTTGAAAAAGTACGAAAAGATGGATTCCCGCCCACGTAAAGTCCACCCGAGATGGACCACGCGGCAAGCTCCGCGGGGAATGACAGGCTGTTTAACTAAAAATCCCCAGCCAAAGGCTGGGGATTTTTAGTTGTTCATGCTCGGCAGCGAGCGCCAACGGGCAAATGCATTTGCATGTTGGGCGAGCAAACCGAGTAAAGAATTTTCGAAAAAATTCTTATCGTTTTACGAACGGAAGCAGCGCCATGAATCGGGAACGCTTTACAGCACTCGCAATCATACGCTGGTGCTTTGCGCATGTTCCGGTGTGGCGAGGATCGATGATCTTAGCCTGACCAGAAACGAAACGCTTCAGTAAATCGACTTCTTTATAGTCGAGTGTCTTCAAGTTTTGAGAACAGAAAAAGCATTGCTTTGTTACCATATGTTTGTTGTATTAGTTGATTGGTTGGTGGAACGTTGTTCGGTCGCCACGGTTCGACGAACCGGCTAACGTATCAACTCCTGCTGCCTTAGAACGGTAAGTCCTCCGGCTTGATATCTTCTTCATCGATATCGATTTGTGGAAGGGCTTCTTCTTCAAGTGAAGAAGGGCCTGATCCAAAGTCGTCGTGCGCTGGCGCATCAGCATGATTTGTGTGCGCAGCCATACCTCCTCCTCCGCCTGCTCGTGGTCCAAACTGGACACGATCAGCGATGATCTCGGTAGTTTTTACGGTCTGTCCTTGCTGGTTTTGCCATGAGCGCGTCTTCATTCGTCCTTCGACGAGTGCGATTGCTCCCTTGGTGAGAAACTTTGCAGAATTTTCCGCCTGTCGCCCCCATACCACAATGTTGTGATATTCGACCTCTTCCTTTTTCGCACCACTCTTATCAATCCACGAACTGTTAGTTGCGATTGAGAAGGTTGCTACTGACTGACCTTGCGGTGTTGTCTTCAGGATCGGATCTGCGGTTAAACGACCGGCTACGAATACTTTGTTTAGATCCATAAATGAGTATTAATTGTGCTCATAGTTCTTGTGTTTGGATGAGATGCAAGGCGCGGGAACGTTGTCGAGGAAGACGTGCAGTAGCACTTCGACCGAAACAACGAGGACCCGCAACACAGCAGATCGCCAAACACATGAAGTATGATTATTTTAGGATGTCTTCTAACGTCTTCTCAAGCACAGCATTGTCGACTGCATCAAAATCAGCTGGTTTTTTTGTTGCAGGCTTCTCAGCAGAACGCTCTCGAGGTTTCTCGGTCTTTTCACCACGTACTCCGGCTACTCGTTCTTCATTGTTGAGCTCAAGCGGTTCCGCGATTATGATGTGTCGCAAAACTTTGGTATTGAGACGCAATTTTGC
Source organism: Candidatus Wolfebacteria bacterium GW2011_GWE2_44_13 (assembly GCA_001000675.1). Classification (GTDB taxonomy): domain Bacteria; phylum Patescibacteriota; class Minisyncoccia; order UBA6257; family UBA9933; genus UBA9933. The sequence goes on along the minus strand of LCHW01000001.1, from coordinate 342,200 downwards.
GTCCATTTCCTTTACGGCCTGAGTATCAAGCATGAACCAGTAATAACCGAAATGGGCTACTGTTTCCTTTTTAATAGGATAGGATAAGCGAATCTTCTTCAATCGACCTTCAGAAACGACTTCTGCCTTTGCGGCTGCGAGTGCGTTCTTGATTTCGTCGACTTCGGATTCTTCCCTTACCAAAAACCCGATTTCATATTTTTTTACTTGCTGTTCCATGGTGTGTACTGTACTAGATTATTTGCTTAATGTCAAAGCAGAAATACTGGATTCCCGCCTCCGCGGGAATGACACGGGGAGGCGGAGTCTTTTCAGTTAATTGTTGATTATTCCAACACTTCCTCTTCAAGAAACTCTTCGGTTCCCGTTAAATTATAGCCAGTTCCCGCAGGAATGAGCTTACCGATAATAACGTTTTCCTTAAGTCCTCGGAGACGATCTTCCTTACCTTCAGTGGCTGCGGCAACGAGTACGCGGTTTGTTTCCTGGAAGGATGCACTCGACAGGAAGCTTTCGGTTGAAAGCGATACCCGTGCGATACCCAGTAAGAGCTGTTTGGCTTTTGCTGGCGCTTTGCCTGCCTTTCGCATTTCACGATTGATTTCAAGGAAACGAGACTTTTCGATTACCTCTCCGGTAACGAACTCTGTCTCACCCGCCTCCTTAATCATAACGCGAGAGAACATTTGCTTCACGATGATTTCGATGTGCTTATCGTTAATCGTGTTACCTTCCGGCACATAAATGCGCTGGATTTCGTTCACTGCATAGCGTTCAACTGCTTCAATACCACGGTATTCAAACAATTCTTTCAAATCAAGGCTTCCTTCGCACAACTGTTGTCCTCGTTCAACGACATCGCCTACCTTTACGTACAAGCGGATGCTGCGTGGTACAAGGTATTCAATAATCTTTGTTTTCTTTGCCTTGATAATTTTCAAACGAACTGCTTTCAATGCGTCCTTGTCTTCAATTTCTTCAATCGTACCATCGTCATCGGCAAGGATAGCCTTTCCCTTTGGCAAACGGCACTCAAAGATTTCTTGAACACGAGGTAAACCATGGGTAATGTCGACTCCCGCGATACCTCCCTTGTGGAAAGTACGGAGCGTGAGCTGCGTTCCTGGTTCACCGATAGACTGTGCGGCGATAACACCAACAGCTTCTCCGGTCTTAATCAATTCACCACGTCCCAAATCGTATCCATAACACTTCGAGCAAGCACCATAGAGGGTCTTACAGCGGAGCGGTGATCGCATCTTGATAGATTCAATCTTCGGTTCGTTGTTAATGATTTCAGCAGCTTCGCGCGTAACGCTCTCCCCTGCCTTTACGATAACTTTGTTACCTACCTTTACATCCTCAAGGACGGTTCGGCTAAAGCAACGTGTTCCAAACGGATATCCATATTCATCTCCATCGGAGCGATACATTTCAATCCCTTCGGTCGTCTTACAATCATCTTCACGAATGATTAAGTTCTGTGATACATCCACGAGCTTACGAGTAAGGTATCCTGCCTCTGCAGTTTTCAATGCAGTATCAGTCAAACCTTTACGCGCACCGTGTGAGTTGATGAAGAACTCCAATACCGAAAGTCCTTCCTTGAAGGATGACTTTACCGGAAGTTCGATAATGTCTCCTTGCGGGTTCTGCACCAAACCTTTCATACCGATCATCTGCATAGCAGATGCCCATGATCCACGAGCACCAGAATCGATGATGGAATATGCTGAGTTTCCTGGTCCTGATTCTTTCAACGCAAGCGGAGTAACTTTGGATACCTTATCCATTGTTCCTGTCCACGTTTCGACAACGCGCTCTCGGCGTTCTTCGTCGGTCAAGAATCCTTCTTCGTACTGTTGTTCAATAACTTCGACTTCCTTTTCTGCCTGGGTGATAATCGCCTTCTTATCTTTTGGAATGATAAGATCGGCCATTGCCCACGTAGTAGCAGACAAAGTTGCGTATTTGAATCCAAGATCTTTGATAGCATCAAGAATCATCCATGTGTTATCGATACCGTACTCACTAGTAACAGTAGCAACAACGCGCTGGAGTCCCTTCTTATTCATAAGGGTATTCTCATAGCCAAAGTTCTCAGGAAGCGCTTCATTGAAAATGATGCGGCCTACGCTGGTTTCAACAAGATTGCCACGACCCATTAATATCTTCACTGATGCGTTGATAGCAACGTATCCGGCTTCAAGCGCGATTTTTGCTTCATCAGGTGATGAAAATACTTTTCCTTCTCCCTTCGCACCTTCTACGATACTGGTCAAATAGTAACAACCCAAAACAATATCGAGTGATGGCGACGCAACAGGTGCACCGTCAGCTGGCTTCAAAATATTGCGGCTAGAGAGCATCAGCTCTGTTGCCTCTTTCTGTGCTTCATCGGAGAGTGGCAAGTGAACAGCCATTTGGTCTCCGTCGAAGTCGGCGTTAAACGCAGAACAAACCATAGGCGGAATCTTAATAGCAAGCTCTTCATGCAAAATCGGCTTAAAGGCTTGGATACCAAGACGATGCAATGTCGGTGCACGGTTAAGCAACACCTTCTTGTCCTTGATAACGTCTTCGAGAATTGCCCACACTTCAGCAGGTGCTTGCTCGATCAAACGAGTAGCATTCTTGATGGTGTGTGCAAGTCCGTCGCTGATGATACGGCTAATGACAAATGGCTTGAACAATTCAAGTGCCATCTTCTTTGGCAATCCACAGCAATTCAACGGCAATTCAGGTCCAACGATAATAACGGAACGTCCGGAATAATCTACGCGCTTTCCAAGCAAGTTCTGTCGGAAACGGCCCTGCTTACCTTTCAAAATATCAGCAAGTGAGCGCAATGGTCGCTTTTGAGCAGACAACTGCACAGCACTTCCTCCACGGCTCGCATTGTCGATCAATGCATCCACCGCTTCCTGCAACATGCGCTTTTCGTTGACCACAATGATCTCCGGCGCATGCAACTCCATGAGCTTCTTCAAACGGTTGTTGCGGTTGATAACACGACGATACAAATCGTTCAAATCAGATGTTGCATAACGGCCTCCATCAAGTGCGACCATCGGTCGGATTTCTGGCGGCAATACTGGCAACTGAGTCATGATCATCCACTCAGGACGCATATTGTGTCGAGTAAATGCATGGATCAAGCGCAAGCGCATGAGCAACTTCTTTTTCTGCCCTTCGTCACCGGTTTCTTCTAATTCACGCTCGGTCTGGGTGAGCAACTTCTTAAGGTCGATTCTCTCCAACAGCTGACGCATAGCGCCTGCTCCAGAAAGTGCCTCAAGCACATCACCGTATTTTCGAGATAATTCAAAATATTCTGCTTCGGCAAGAATCTGACCCTCTTTAAGGGACTTCAATTGCTTCTTGATTTGCTCAGAGCGATCTTCGACAATCTTGGCTTTATCCTTGTCGTCCTCGTACTCCTTCTTCTTCATTTTTACCTCGTCCTCAAGCTCTTTCAACACACGCTTACGAGCATCATCATTGACGCGGGTAATAACATACGCTGCATAGTACACAACCTTTTCAAGCTTCTGCACTGGAATATCCAAAAAGAGTGACAAACGAGATGGAACAACTTTCAAGAACCAAATATGGGCAACCGGAGCGGCAAGCGAAATATGCCCCATGCGTTCTCGTCGAACACTGGAGTGCGTTACTTCTACACCACACTTATCACACGTAAGTCCTTTATAACGAACGCGTCGGTATTTTCCACAATAGCACTCGTAATCTTTTGTTGGTCCAAAGATACGCTCAGAAAACAAACCATCCTTTTCCGGACGCTGGGTTCGGTAGTTGATTGTTTCCGGCTTGGTAACTTCACCATGGGACCATTTCAGAATGTCCTCCGGCGAAGCGACTTTCAATTTAATAGCGTTAAAATTCATAGGGAATAGAATTTGAAAATGAATTCGAGAACGGGAAGAACTCGATGCATTGCGTTCGTCGTTCACGATGACAAGGGATACTGTGATCCTGACCTGTCGATGAAACGACGAAGCAATACTACTCGTTCTTTATGTTATTGTTTAGCTCTCGATTCGAGAAGGTCGTTCATGCAATTCTTCACCTTCCTCCGGTTCGATCTCTTCTTTTTCAACAGAGATGCCGAGCGATTTAATTTCATTCACGAGCACGTTGAACGCTGAAGGGATATTCGGGCTCTTAATCTTTTCTCCACGAATAATACTTTCATACGTTGCGGCGCGTCCGAAGACATCGTCAGATTTGATGGTGAGCATTTCTTGCAAGGTGTAAGCTGCGCCATATCCTTCCAAGGCCCACACTTCCATCTCTCCGAATCGCTGTCCACCAAACTGTGCCTTACCTCCGAGCGGCTGCTGGGTGATCAATGAGTACGGACCAGTCGCACGCATATGGATCTTATCTTCAACCATGTGGTCGAGCTTGATCATATACATGATACCGACAGTCACCGGACCAACAAACTTTTCGCCTGATCGTCCATCGTACAATTCCAATTTTCCATGTTCTGGATATCCTGCTTTCTTCAATTCGCCACGGATATCTTCTTCAGTTGCACTTGCGAATACCGGCGTTACTGCGCGATAGCCAAGCTTGCGAGCTGCAAGCCCCAAGTGCACTTCCAATACCTGTCCGAGGTTCATACGAGAGGTAACACCAAGTGGGTTCAAGATAACGTCAACAGGAGTTCCGTCCGCCAAGTATGGCATGTCCTCTGCTGCGCAAATCTGTGAAATAACACCTTTGTTTCCATGTCGTCCTGCAAGTTTATCACCTGCGCGAACCTTACGAAGTTCTGCAAGTTCAATCTGGATGCGCTTGATAACTCCTGGTTCAAGCTTATCGCCACGATCGCGGGAGAAGATCTTGATACCGATAACGCGTCCTGATTCTCCATGCGGTACGGACAACGAAGTATCTTTTACGTCGCGTGCCTTTTCTTCAAAGATTGCGCGGAGCAATTTTTCTTCTGCGGTCAATTCAGTTTCACCTTTTGGTGATACCTTTCCTACTAAGATATCTCCGGCGCGCACTTCAGCGCCAATGCGGATAATACCTTCTTCATCCAAGTTGCGGAGTTTTTCTTCTGATACGTTCGGGATGTCGTTTGTGGTTATTTCAGGTCCAAGCTTTGTGTCACGAACATCGCATACAAAGTCTTTAATCTGAATAGATGAGAACACGTCGTGCTTTACAACGCGATCCGACAAAATGATAGCATCCTCGAAGTTGCGCCCTTCCCATGACATAAATGCAACGAGCATGTTCTGTCCAAGTGCGAGTGTTCCGTGATCCATAGACGGACCATCGGCAAGCACATCACCCTTCTTTACCTTATCGCCCTTGTTGACGATTGGTCGCTGAGAAATGTTTGTATATTTGTTTGAGCGCTGGAACTTTGTGAATTCAAAGTGCTTCAATTCGCTCTTGGTCTTCAACACAATGTGTGTTGAATCGACTTCCATGATTTCTCCATCTTCTGGAGCAACGATGGCGCGAGCTGAATCACGAGCAATCTTATCTTCGATACCGGTTCCTACCCACGGAGCCTGTGTCTTTACTGGCGGCACAGCCTGTCGTTGCATGTTCGCTCCCATGAGTGCACGGTTTGCAGGGTCATGTTCCAAGAAAGGAATAAGTGCGGTTGCGGCAGCAACGGTCTGTTCGTTTGAAACGTCGATAAAATCAACTTCTTCACGATCACAGGTGCGTGGTTCACCTTTAATACGAGCACCTACCACTTCATCAATAATTTTATTATTACCATCGAGACGGGTTCCACCGTGTGCGATCTTGAACTTCGTTTCGGTCAATGCATTCATCCACTCGATTTCGCTCGTGACCTTACCATTCTTTACCTTTGCATACGGTGTTTCTAAGAAACCAAACTCGTTAATACGAGAATAGTTTGAAAGGTGGTTTACCAAACCGATTGATTGTCCTTCTGGAGTTTCAATTGGACAGATGCGTCCGTAGTGAGATGGGTGAACGTCACGCACTTCGAACCCTGCGTGCTCACGAGTTAAACCACCCGGTCCAAGGAGCGACAAGCGTCGCTTGTGCTCAACTTCGGCCAATGGGTTTACCTGGTCCATAAACTGGGACAACTGGGAAGAGGTTAAAAATTCCTTCATAACGGCAACCAATGGGCGTCCGTTAATAAGTTGTACTGGGGTCAACACAACATCTGCTTCCGCAGTTGAAATCTTATCCTGAATGGCGCGGCGCATACGTGCAAATCCGACATACAATCGGCCCTGCAACAATTCACCTACCGCACGAATGCGTCGGTTACCCAAGTGATCGATATCATCAGGCTCAGCATGCTTGTCATTATTCAAACGAATAATTTCGCGTACGATCTGTACGATATCTTCCAAATCAAGTAATGTTGATTCTTTATCTTTTAATTCCAATCGCTGATTAACCTTAAAGCGTCCTACGCGGGACAAGCTATAGCGGTCATCACGATGGAACATGGAATCAATTAAGCTCTGTGCGTTTTCCGGAGTCGCCAAATCTCCCGGGCGAAGCCGTTTGTAAATTTCAACATACGATTCAGAAGCGGTTTTTGCCGCATCCTTCTTTAATGTTGCTTCAATGTGTTTAACCGAACCTTTATCGATGTCCGCAAACATCTCAAGGATCTTTTCATTGGTAAGAGTAATGTCTAAGTGATTAGCAAAGACGCGCAGCAGTTCTGTTACCGGTGCTTTACGATGTCGATCGATCTTTACGCCAATAAAGCCATCGAGCTCGGTTTCAAATTCCAACCAGCTTCCGCGGTTTGGAATAATCTTCGCACCAAATACCTTTTTACCTCGGAGCATATTTCCACTGAAATACACACCGCTCGAACGGATAAGTTGGGAAACCATAACACGCTCAACGCCATTCATAATGAATGTGTGTCGGCTTGTCATAATCGGAAAATCGCCCAGGTATACTTCCTGTTCTTTTTCGTCGTTTAATACCTTATTAATAAGTTTCACGTTAACGCGCAACGGTGCTTCGTAGGTTAACCCTTTCAAACGGGTTGTGTCCTCGTCATAGCGCGGTTCGTCAAAGTGATAATCAAGGAAGTGCAATTCTATTTCATTGCCGGTGTAATCCTTAATTGGAGAAATTTCGTCGAAGAGTTCTCGAAGACCTTTCTTTACAAACCAGTCCCATGACTCGGCCTGGAGTGTCGCAAGGTACGGCTGTTCGATGAACGCGCCGGGATGCTTTGAAAAAACTTTTGTTGGGAGTTGCTTTGCCATAAAAAACAAATAACCGTTATTCGACGGCCTTACGATTTATTTAATGTAGGTATTTAGTTCGGTTCGCATTATGTTCTTCAAACGTTTTTGAGAATATTGTTTGCCCTGTCTGAGGATCAGACAAGTAGTACAGGTAATTTGAGCGAACAGGTAAACGTGCTGCGCTTATTGCATCGATACCGGGGTTGGAAATTGGCGTAGGTGGTAACCCCTTATGAAGGTACGAATTATACGGAGAATCAATACGAAAATCGGCACGGGTTAGGGCGGGACAGCTCATGAAACGCTTGCATTTCGCATAGATAATCGATGCGTCGACCTGCAGCGGCATGCCTATTGCCAACCGTTTCTCTAAGATACCGGCGACTGTTTGATCCTCTTTTTTATTGGTCACTTCCTTCTCTAATATTGAAGCAATAATAAGCCAATGAATAGTATCATTATTTTCTGGATTGCGCAAGTCTGTCAAGAGCGGAGCCAGTTTGGCCTCAAAATTGTCCAAAAACTTGCTCACGACCAATTTCGGGTCAGAATGAGGGTAAAATCGATATGTATCAGGAAATAAGAACCCTTCAAGTATTTCCGCATCCCCTAAAAATGGATATTGCTCCCGAATCGTATCAATAGGAAATTCAACAATATCCCCTTCTGCAAGAACTTTACTCGCAACAAGCACATCTTCGGCCTCTAGTATGGTCATCCCAGGAGTAACCAGCACCTCAACTTCAAGCGGACCCTTGGTCATAAGTGAGATAATATCTCGTACTGATTGTTCTGGACCAACGGTATAAATTCCTGGCTGAAACGCACCTGCATTGCTAGTAAGAATACTATATGTCCAAAATGCAGTCTTTGATTTGATGATATGATTGTCTTCAAGCTCCTGAGCAATTTCTTTTCCTCCCATACCAGGGCGAACTGAAAATTCTATCGCTTCGGGAACAGTTGCTCCACCAGATACTGGCTTCAACGCATCGGCAAAAGCAGCTCCACCCAACAATAGCGCCATAATGACAAAAAAGAGCAGGCTCGCAGAAATACACGATTTACAAAATGAAAATATAGATTGCATAATTATTATTTTCTCAACTTTATCGACTGCACCATGCCAAGCAAGATAAATTCTGCAAGAATATGAGATCCTCCATAGCTAAGAAACGGGAACGGAACACCGATAACCGGCAAAAGCCCTACGTTAGACCCGGTGTTAAATATAAAATTTGCAATAAAGAATATCGCAGTACCTAAACAAATAAATTGACCGAAATTACTTCGCTCCTCAAGTCCAATAGCGACAATGCGCACAATCATAGCAAGAAACGCCCCGATAAGTAAGAAGCCGGCAATCAATCCCCACTCTTCAGTAACCGCAGAAAATATAAAGTCGGTGTGTGCTTCAGGGAGAAACCCGAGCTGTACTTGCGTGCCCTGCCCAAACCCCTTACCTAAGAAGCCAGCCGATCCGATAGCGATTTTTGCTTGAATAACGTTATAGTTGACCCCCAGCACATCTTGATCTGGGAAAAACACCCCAACAATACGGTTTTTCTGATACGGCTCAAGAAATACAGCCCATCCCAATGCGCCAACCACAGCAAACAACGTAAGTGCCGCAACTAAATGTTGTAAGCGAATTCCCGATACCAGCACAAACCCAAACCAGACGGAAAGCATGAGCAACACAGAACCTAAATCGGGCTGCAAATAAATAAGCGCCGCAGGAATAGCGAAATAGATGAACGATTTAGCAAGCGTAGAGAGACGCGCAATAGCGCGATGACTTTTTCGGAAAAAGCTCGCCAAGACCACGATGAGTGCGAGGTTCGCAAACACCGAAGCTTGAAATTGAAAAGGACCAATAGGAATCCATGCTTTATTTCCACGAATTTCTGGGGCAATAAGAAGCGTCAACACAAGAAGCGCAATCGCGCCTCCATAAATACCCATAATAACACCACGATAATTTACAAATGAACGCCAATCGAAATAGGTCACGAAGAGCATCAGCAATACCCCGATACCCACAAAAAGTAACTGCTTCCAAAAGAGATCCATGCTAATACTCGCCAATTCAACCAAACTCACAAACGAAAGAAACGCAACCGCGGCGTTTAACTTCCAATCAAAATGTCGTAAATAGGAAAGCATATATTATATAAGTCAGTAAATCACGTCAAAGGTTAAGATTACCATCCGCTTCTATTTTGTATTCCTTACCTCGTAAATAATCCATATATCCTGATGCGGCAATCATCAATGCATTATCAGTCGAAAACTCACTCACTAAGAGTTCAGGTCGATCCTTCTTAATAGGAAATCGTTTTTCAATGGAGGCGGCAAACTCCGCACGTAACGTGCGATTTGCAGAAACACCTCCTGAAATCATAATCGACTTCGCATCAAACTCTTCTACAGCACGTAACGTTTTTTTAATTAACACATCAGAAACTGCTCGTTGAAAGCTTGCTGCAATATCCGCTTTTACAATATCTTTTTTAGCTTTAGCAGAATCACGTAAATAATATAATACTGAGGTTTTTAATCCAGAAAAGCTAAAGTTATAATTTTTATGTCCGACCATTGGTCGCGGAAAATTAATCGCCATAGGATTACCCTCTTTTGCAAGGCGTTCTATCTCAGGACCCCCTGGATACGGCAAGTCGATCATGCGCGCAACTTTATCAAACGCTTCACCAACGGCATCATCTACTGTCTCTCCAATTTTTTTAAAATGCGTCAAATCATCCATCTGTAATAAAAGCGTGTGCCCACCACTTACAATAAGCGCAATCGCAGGAAATATTTTTTTAGGATCGGGCTTTTCTTTTGATACCAAGATACTATATAAATGCCCTTCGAGATGGTTCGTTCCGATAAGTGGCTTGTTATACTGCTCGGCAAGTTGCTTTGCAAATTCAATCCCCGTCCACAAAGCAGGCTCAAGCCCCGGACCAACAGTGACCGTAATAAAATCGAGTTCTTCTGGGCGCATGCCTCCGTCCACAATTTCCTTAAACAAAAGAGGTAAATGTTCTATATGCGCACGCTTTGCAAGGGCCGGCACAACACCACCAAATGGCTGATGCAATTTGATCTGCGAAGCTACCACATCGCCATGCACGACAAAAGTCGGCTTTTTTAATCCCCCGCTTGCGGTAACAAAAGAAAGGGCTGTCTCGTCGCAGCTCGTTTCAATGGATAATATATTCACTTTTTCTTTATTAGCGAGGATCATAAAAACAGTATACTGCTAGCGTATCGCACCTCGTTAAATAATGCAAAAGGAATTATACACCGCACAATCAATCGCGTAATATATGCATCGCCTCATCATAAAATGGCCGTGCAATTTCACGCGCCTTTGACGAGGCGATTCGACTAAATACATAGTCTATCTTTTTTATCATTTCAGCATTTTTCCCTTGCTGTTTCTTTTCTTTAGCATTACGAACTGCCTTTTCTTCAAAATATGCAAGACAATCAGCATCGCACAATACAGTTTGGTCAACATCTCCCCCTTCTTCGTGATGCGCTACTAAATAACTTACGCGATCTATTAATTCTTCAGAAGCATGCTCAGCACGTAAGAATTTGGTAATTTCGGCAGCAGACATATCTTGATGCTTGCGCAACGCATCAGCATCGCTAGAACCCTTTTTCCAATCGCCATAGAATGCGCGTTCAATATCATGTGCAAATCCTGCGATTTGCAACGCTTCATCCGCATCCGGTTTTAACTGTGTAATCCAATACGCAGTTCTCTGCGCATGAAAAACATCAGTCGATTTTTCTGCTTTAGTAAATGCATCAACGACAAATTGTTCAACCTTCTTATAGAGTTGCATATTCATTTTTAAATACCTCGATGGCGAATCCCCTTTTTTTCGTATCGGATAATACCAGAAAGGACTAAGACCACTCCAAGCAACCCAAACAAGTTAGTCACAATAAGCGCAACATTATCGAGCAAAATACTATAGAGCAAAAGCACAAAATACCCCACCGCCAAAACACCGTAGGTTAATTCCGAAACATCTTTCGCGCTTCGCTTCTTATAAATTTTTACCGCTTGCGGAATATTAGCAAAGCCCATGAGTATCCCCATGAAGCCAGCGAGTACTGCAAGTAGTTGCGTGAGATCGATCATTTTCTTCTGTCATTCCCGCAAAGGCGGGAATCTATAATTAATAACTCTGGATTCCCGCCTTCGCGGGAATGACAATGCAAAAGGAGATAAAAACAGTAAATGCCTATGTGACTGAAGGAGGATGCAAAGAGCTCTTCTCCTGATGCCACATAGGCATTTATTACTGTTTTTTATTTAGATGACTTTTTAGCAAGCGCCGCTTCCTTCTCCGCAATAGCAATTGTCGTTTTCACAACTGTATCGGGGTTAAGCGAGATAGCTTCAATGCCTGCTTCAACAAGGAATTGCGCAAAATCAGGATAATCACTCGGTGCCTGTCCGCAAATACCAATGTACTTATTGCGTGCCTTGCACTTAGCGATAACGTCTTTGATAAGCGTGGTTACTGCTTCGTCCTTTTCGTTGGTGATGTATTTAATCTTTTCGTTTCCATCACGATCAATACCAACGGTAAGCTGAGTAAGATCATTTGACCCAATACTCATACCATCAAAGATATCGAGGAACTTATCAGCCAAGATAACGTTTGCCGGAATTTCGCACATTACATAGGTCTTAATTCCAGTCTTTTTACCAAGGCCGTTCTTTTCCATAATGGCAAGGTTCTTTTTACCTTCTTCAGTAGTGCGACAGAATGGAATCATAACATGCACGTTATCGAGCCCCATCTCTTCGCGCACCTTCTTGATTGCTTTTAGCTCAAGGATAAATGCATCAGAAAAATCAGGGTGATAGTAACGAGATGCTCCGCGCCATCCGATCATTGGGTTTTCTTCCTTTGGCTCATACAATTCTCCACCAACCAATGTTCGATATTCGTTCGTCTTAAAATCTGAGAATCGTACAATGACCTGTTTTGGATAAAATGCGGCGCCAATTTTTGCGATACCATAGGCAAGTTTATCAACATAAAACTGGGTCTTGTCGGTATAGCCAATCGTTTTCTGGTCGATTGCTGCAACAATCTTCTTCGCAACAGCATCTTTCTTTTTTGCCTGTGCCTGCAACTTCTTATAATTCAACAATGCATTCGGGTGAATGCCAATTGATCCTGCAATAATAAATTCTTCGCGAAGCAATCCGACACCGTCGTTCGGCAAGAATGATTTCTCAAATGCCGTATCCGGAGTCGCAATGTTCATCGTAATCTTTGTCTTCGTTTTCGGAATCTTTTTAACGTCATGTTCGCGCACGCTAAACTTCACCGCACCATCATAGACATATCCCTCAGCGCCTGCCGTATCAACAGTAACGATTTTACCGCTCTTCAACTTCTTAGTTGCATCAAGGCTTCCAACAATACAAGGAATACCCAACTCACGCGAAACAATAGCTGCGTGTGATGTTCGGCCACCTTTATCAGTAACGATAGCCGAAGCAATTTTCATAATAGGTTCCCAATCAGGGTCAGTCATGTCAGTAACCAACACTTCACCTGCTTTGAACTGAGTGATATTTTTCACACTCATAATCATGTGCACTTTACCGGTAGCAATTTTACTTCCAACAGAGATACCGGTGACGATTGGCTTTGCAGCTCCTTCTAAGACGTACTCCTTTACCTTTGTCATATCACGCTCAGCGTGAATGGTTTCTGGTCGAGCCTGTACGATGAACAACTCACCCGTCTTTCCATCTTTTGCCCACTCCATATCCATCGGAGTCCATTTGTTGTGCACCTTGGTATAATGGTCTTCAATCAATACGCCCCACTTTGCTAACTGCAAAATTTCTTTATCATTTAACACGAATGAATCGCGCTCCTTTGGCGTTGTTTTGACAATCTTCGTCTGTTGAACACCTTTCGCGCCCGTATCATACAACATCTTTGCATCCTTCAATGCGAGGTGTTTATTGATAATTGGGTTCATGCCGAGATTCTTACCCGCAACCATTTCCTTCAAGCGTGGCTTAAATACCAAAAATTCATCAGGAGTAACTTCTCCCTGCACAATCATTTCGCCCAATCCCCAAACAGCGTTCACAACAACAACGTCCTTGAAACCGGATTCGGTATCGATTGAGAACATAACACCCGAGCTACCAATATCTGAGCGGACCATCTTTTGTACGCCAACAGACAAAGCCACCTTGAAGTGATCAAATCCTTTATCTACGCGATAGCTGGTTGCACGATCAGTAAAGAGCGACGCCATTGCTGCGCGCACTGCAACAGCAACATCTTTTGCGCCACGAATATTCAAAAACGTTTCATGCTCACCAGCAAACGAAGCTCCTGGAAGATCTTCCGCAGTAGCAGAAGAACGCACAGCAACATCAACATTCTTGCCATACTGCTTTTCCATTGCACGATATGCGTCTTCAACCTGCTTTTGCATATCAGCTGGAAATTCAGCTTTTTTAATCGCTTCGCGAATCAATTTACACTTTTTCTGCAACTGGGGGATGTTCTTTGAGTTAAGACCTGTCAATGTTGTCTTAATCAAGTCCTTTAAGCCAGTCTCTTCCAAGAAATAGCGGTACGCGCTTGCGGTAACAACAAAACCTCCAGGGATGTTAACGCCCTGCGGAACCAAAAACTGCAACATCTCACCAAGAGATGCATTCTTACCTCCAACCTCGGCGACATCCTTGATGCCGACTTGGTCCATTTTTACGGTATATTTTTTTTCCATACGATACGGGTTCTTATGATTAAATTTCTTATTGGTGTATGCCGTTTATTATACTACAAATACCAGCAAAAAAATACCCTGTTTGCCGAGTTGTTTTTTATTTAATTGCTATTGCAACTGTGTATGTGTATTACAAAATAACACATACAAAAATACAATAAAAAATTCGGCAACCATTTACATGATTGCCGAATTTTGCCGAACTATTCTTCTTTTGTGCCCGTTAATTCGTCTATTTCTTCACGTGCATGCCCAAGCTCCTCGAGCTGTTCGCTATCAAGACGCAATAACATCTCTTGAAACTCCCCCACGTGCGTTTTTTCTTCTTTTGCGATATCAAGGAGTACCTTTTTAATATCTTCGCTCGTTGCCATAGCAGCAAGTTGCTCATATAAGCTAATTGCATCAAGTTCGGCAATAATGCCAGTGCGCAATATTTTTTTATCAATAGTCTCTTTACTTACTTTTGTAAGGTCAATTGGTAATTGTGACATCATAGAAATAAAATTTTTACTGTATTAGGATTGTTTTTGATGCGCGTCGTTTGCATCGCTATTTTTCGAAACATTTTCATCTACACAATGCAAGTGATCTTTAGGGGAAAAACAATCCGGGCATCGCAGCGGCGGAACCTCGACATCAAATTCAAATACTGCTTCGCACATATCACATTTCCACATAATGAATTTTTTCATAGTAGTGTATATGCACGTCACAACATATTTCTCGTCGGTTTCCCACTCTAATACCAATCAGACGTGCGTTAGTATATATTATTCCATTGAGTTCCCTTCTAGTTGTTTAAAATGTTCGTTCGATGATCCACAACTCGGACAATCTGCAGGTGCTTCATCGGTAAGTGCAATATGTCCACAGACATCACACTCCCATCGTTTCTTATGGCGTGGAATATGTTCTTCAGCAACGAACACATTTCCTTCTGGCTCGTTTTCTATTTGTTTAAATTGTTCTCGAGGTTCTCCGCAATACGGGCATTCCGCAGGTGCTATCATGCCGTTATGCATATGGCCGCATTTTTGGCATTCCCATCGTGGCAAGGTATCCATACAGTTCTAAAATAATTGATTGATGAGTATTTAATACGAATCAGTATTCGTAGTCTTTATAGTATACACCCCGTTACAGAATTTATACAGATAGTAATAAAAAATCCGCTATTAAGCGGATTTTTACAAGAAGCGGCTCTTTAATTAAACCCATGTGTATTAAAAAATACAGTAAACTTCTTATCCATGACCAAGATATGTTTTTGCAGCCATTCACCCGAATACAAAGCCATTTCTTCGGCTAATTTTTTAACATCGGCATTCGGATCGCTTATCGCATTTGTAAACCGGCTCGCAACCATTTCACGATATACATTATGAGCAGCAATGTGTTCTTCCGCATCTACATACGCAAATTCCCTAAAAAAGCTTTCTTCAGTACTTAAATGATACAGCGCATAATTCCCTAGTTCGCCAAATAATGCGAATAACGCATCCCGATCTGGCTGTTCTTCACGCGCAAGCACGATGAGCTTATTCGCAATAGTAAAAAAATGCTGATGCTGTTCGTCTACTAATTGCACGCCAACGCTATATTCCGGAGTCCAAATAAATGTATCCATATAAATGCAAGTGATGTAAAGGGTAAATAATTATTACGTCTTTCAGTAATCATACCACATTCACCATATAATCGCCTATAAAAAGCTTGCAACAACTAAAACAACTCCTGCACCAAACAAACAGCCCGCCATCTTGCCGACAGCCGAACCCAAAACAGTTCTTTGCTCAGAAACAAACAATTCTGCCCAATATCCCTCAAAAAGTCCCGCAATTCCATCGGTAATCGCATTACCAACAACTCCTCCGATGATTGCACCCTCAACTCCAGCAACTTGCCCTCCGAGCAACGCCATGGCCGCAAGAATACCGTTATCAATAATGCCAAAGACAATATCTGGTCCTACTGGGCGGATTTCCATTTTGAAGAGTTTTAGAGATACAAGACAAAGAAGGCCTAGTACAATAAGCACCTGTCCTATCAACTTTTCGTTATACACAAAGGACATACTCACAAAAAATACGATAGTGCAGAGCACAAAAATATTTATGACCGAGAGGAGAAGTTTTTTATTATTCATATATTTTATTATATCAAAAATACCAGCCCTTACTAGACCTGCCCTAGACTATTGCTTCAAAAATGGGTGCCCAGAGGGGATCGAACCCTCGACCTTCTGTACCACAAACAGACATTCTACCACTGAACTATGGGCACCATGTAAACGTTTACTATAATAACCCGATTGTTAAAAAAATACAAGGTGAAAAAAGTCCGGCCTCGAAGGGCCGGACACATAATAGAAGTTATGCAGAAGCGAGCAAGGAAAGCACATGTCCGCGCTCTTCTTCGTCACCCGAAGTCATCTCTTCATACAAAACACGGAGATCATAATCAAGCTTGCCCTGATCAGGATAGTGGCGAATATCCTCGATACGACTCTCGGAAACGAGGCACAAGCCACTCGTCATGAAAGAAGTATTCGCAGCTCCCCGTACACACGCGACAGTCCCCATGTGCACCGCAGAAAGCGCTAACCGATTCGGCTCATACAAAAACCCTTCCCCAAAAAAATCTCGAGGTTTTGCAATGAGTTGTGTGGGGTTATGCCACAAAAACTTGAACACCTTCCCCGTACCCTGATATCGACAAATGATGTTCTCTTCCGCGTCAATATCAAGCGTAGTCAGCACCCCATCCGTAAAACATGTGATACTGACTCCAACCACCGCAGATTCTTCGCCCACCTGGTTCAGCGTAATCACCGTGTGTAATACGCCACCAGCATATTCTCGCAGGGGCTCAGGGACAATCCCAATGCCATTGCAAAGTGCCACGCTAAACGCATGTCGCATCCGACGTTCAAGCTCGCACATCTCGCCGCAGCAAAACCCCTTACTCGCAGCACTTCGCAATACTGCAGCAGCCTCAACCATAAGACGATTCCTCTTCATGCCCTAACTCCTTCTCTTTTCAGAATTAAATGTAGCTGTCTTCATCTTCGCCCCAAACATACTAAAAAGTCAAGCATATCGGGAACTAAAAATGACCCTCCTCACAAGGGTCATTTCTAGTTTTTCAAATCCCATATTGGTGCCGCGGGAGGGAGTTGCCTACAAGTCTTGCTTCGCCGTCGCTCAGCAAGCTCGCAGGCCGCCCCTCGCGATACGTCCTACTGAACGTATATCGCTGCGGTCTTAAACTCCCCACGTGGGCAAAGCAGTTTGCCCACTCCACGACACCAAGCGCCCTCCTTAACATAAAAAACAGCCTCCTCACAAGACTGTTTTTTATGTTAATCAAATCCCATATTGGTGCCGCGGGAGGGAGTTGAACCCCCGACGCTAGCCTCTTCCAAGGCTAATTTGGACTATCTCACCTCCGCCTTGCTAAAAGCAAGGTACGGAGCCGGGCGCTATTGCAAGATTATTGTTGGGACTCACTCGCTAGTCTCTACACCTTCTCCACCACTTCGCCGATGGCGAACCCAATGGAGCTCGGCTCGGGATTATCCGTTGCTTTCACAACAGCCTTCCCCGAATTCACCCAGTTATTCAATCTACATTACTATAGAAGGCCCCGAAGATTCAGGGCTACGCTCTACCGCTGAGCTACCGCGGCCACATACCTATTTACGGTATGTATGCATTATACATAACTACATTTTTTTTTCAATCCCTCTATTAGTCCAATAATTCGATGAAATAACTTCGTATCCGAAACTCTTATTTGAATCGTACCATACGGCAATCGATTATATGGACGCTTTCCTTGGCTTGATTTGCTTATCCCTGTATATGTTTTACAAAAATTTTCTTTTTTTATCCCCGTGACCCCGCGCCAATAATCAGAAACATGCTGTTCATTTTGATGGTCAAACATACGAACACTCGCCTTTATTCTATCTTCATCAACGTTACATATTTCTCGAATAAACCTAAGAAAAACTTTTACTAATACTGGATCGGAATTTGTCAGACTAACAGGATGGCTTGTAACCTCCTGCCCATTTCTTACAAGCATTTTTTTATGGCCTTCGGCCCAATACAGCGCAACTCCTATAAGTAAAAGATTTTCTGAAGAAATATCCCTAATTTCTTCAGAAGACTCTTTTCTTATTTTGTAATTTCTTTTTGCGGCAAGCTCAGTTTGCTTCTTATTTCTTTCCAGAAGCAGCTGTATCGACTTTTTCCTACCCTTTTCGTTTATTTTATTTCTCACGTCTTCTGAAAGTTGCACGTTCGAAAACCAGCTCGACAAAGTCGATTTTGGAATATGCAATGTGGCCGAAATATCCCTATAACTCTTTCCGCTCAATCGCAATGCAAATGCTTTTTGTTTATCAGTACGCATAAAAATGAACCTATGCACTATTTAATACTAATAGTATAGCATAAGTTCACTTTTAAGCCTATTGAATATTCCCCTACTTGTAAGCCATTATGTGCCCTCGCTAGGAATCGGACCTAGATTGGGAGATTAGAAGTCTCCAGTTCTATCCATTGAACTACGAGGGCAATAGGTAAAAATAGACGCGAGGTTTACTTTTACGCTTATTTCATTATAATGAGAAGGCTGAAAACTGCAACAGCAGCGGGATGTAGTATAGTGGTAGTATATATGCTTTGGGAGCATACGGTCCGGGTTCGATTCCCGGCATCCCGACCACCAAACAAAAAACGGCTTACGCCGTTTTTTGTTATCGAATATGTATTATTTTGAAAGCGAGCTAACAATACGCACAACCCCAATAATTCCGTTAACCTCTCCGTTAATCAAAAATGGAACTTTTGTCGTTTCGCATTGCACAACCTCCCCTGCGGCGTTAACGCTCGTTTCGTTAATTGCTTTATTTTTTCGAGTTTCCATAACCTCTTTATCATCTCGTATATATTTCCCAGCATTCTCTTTATCAAATAAATCAAAATCATTTTTCCCAACAAGTCCTTCGAGTGTCCTTCCAGTAAATACAAGGAATGCTTCGTTTGCAGCAACGAATCGCCCGTCATTATCCTTTACAAACACAAGCTCTGTTAAATTATCCAGAATGGAACGCTTTAGCTGTTCACTTTCACGAAGTGCTTTTTCAATATGCACTTGTCGCGTCACATCCCAGACAGTTGAAATCATAAGATTGTTCTCGTATAGCGGAATGTTTTGCGCAGTAATAATAGCGGTTTCACCTGATTGGCGAGTGATGGGTATATGTTCCCAAATCATACGTCGAGGATCTGCGCTCATCATATCAGCACGCACTTGTTCTGATATCTTTTTACGAAACTCTGGGTCTGGATATACATTTTCGAAAAACAGATCAACGTTAGAAATAACACTCAATGGCCATCCATAAATATCTTCAAATTTTTTATTCATTACGACAATCTTTCCATCTGAAATCGTGTTAACAGCATATCCGATAGGCAAATGTTCTCCGATTGCTTCAAGTATGTTCGCCTGCTCGCTCAACTTTTTTTCGAGCTTTTTATGGTGCGTAATATCTTCACCCGCAAAAAGAATACCAACAACTAGTCCACCGTCATCACGTAGCACTTCGTTATGGAAAGCGATATTATGCACAATGCCCTGCGCATCAATAATATCATTTTCATAATACTGAAACGGTGCGATATTACCCACTGCTAATTGAGCCACAACCTCTCGCACCTTTTCTTGGTGCTCTTTGGTAACAAAATTGTCGATCCAATTAACTCCCAAAACAGCTTCTTCAGGATATCCCAAAATATCGAACCCTCTTTTATTAATTGAAAGAACTATCCCCGCAGGGTCGATAACGCAGATCATTACCCTGACAACATCAAGATATTGTTTTGCCACTACCCCCTTCTCTAGAAAATCCTTGATTACCGTACTCTGTTTAATTGATTCTTGTTCCATAAATTATACAATACTCATTGAGGCGAAAATGAATATTCCATTACGTTACGACTAGTATACCAAAAAACCCGTCCACAAGGAACGGGTTTTTCTATGCAAAAGTCCGATTAATTATTTATTAACAATCGGTATTTCAAACCAAAACGTACTTCCCTTTCCTTCCTCTGAAGTAAACCCTATCGTTCCACCGTGTTGCTCCACAAAATATTTTGCAATAGTAAGCCCCACACCTGTCGAATCGGGCTTTGCTAAAAATGCATTCGTGCCTCGTACAAAACTCAGGAATATATTTTTCTGCTCTGCAACGGGAATGCCGATACCCGTATCAGTAAGTTCAAACCGAATCCGATCACCAATCTTCGTCAGCGCACCTTCGATACTCCCTTTCTCTAGCGTATATGTTATGGCATTTTCTATCAATTTTACGAACACTTGCCGCATTTTCTGCGGATCAACAGATACCGGATCAAGTGGCACTTCCGGTATATGAAAATTACACGTAAGCTCTTTTGCCATGCAGCGCGGCTTTAGCTCTCCTACGACAGAATTAAGCAAGCTCTCAATCGAGATATTTTCTTTCATAAACGCAACGCGATTCTCTTCAATATCTATAACAACTAAGAGATCATTAATGCGATCGAGTACCTCGACATCCGCATTGTATGTTACGCGCAAAAATTGTTTTTGTGCATCAGTAAGCACCCCCATACTGCCATCCATCAACACTTCGAGATTCCACCGGATCGATCCAAGTGGTGTGCGCAACTGATGAGATACGATCTGAATAAATTTCATACGCAAATCATTCAGCTCCTTAATCCGAGTTATTTGTCTCTCGCGTTCACTCACATCACGCTGAGCCACCAATATGGCAATTGGAGCGCCACGCCCATCTACAACAAGGGTTATGGCCGTATCGAGGAGGATCGATTTTCCGTCTTTTAATTTCCCCACCACTTGCGTATGCAATTTTCCTTTTGCATAAAATTCCTTTGCAAGAGGGTCAAAATCGGACTCAGACATGCCACTCAATGTGCGCCCGTTCATTTTCCCGACAACTTCATCACGTTGATATCCATATGCCTCCAAAAACGCATCGTTTACCTCAGTTATTATTTCATGCGTATCCATGATATACACGATATCGAGCGTTTGTTTCATTGACTCCCTAAATATAGTGAGTTCGAATTCCCTCGTTTTTTGTTCGGTAATATCTTGATTCACTCCATACCAATCAATAATCTCTCCATTATCATCTTTTGTAATCTTAAGCAACACGGAAACATCACGAACCTCTCCATCTAACCGAATAATCCGCGATTCAAGCTGTATTATTTGTTCACGCTCCGGTGATTGCATCGCCTTGCCGATTTCCGTATTCATAATTGAAGCATCATCGGGGTGCACGAATTTTTTGGTATATGCTTCGGGGGTCATAGTGGCTCCTTCTTTTTCAACACTGGTGCCATAAAGCGCATAAAACTCATCCCCAAATACAAAAACGTTCTTCTGCGAATCATACCGCCACGGAGCAATTTTTGCCAACTCGACCGCCAATGAAAGCTCCTTTTTGCTAGAAATTAATGCATTCTCAGCAGATTTTTGATCGGTAATATTCTTTTGAAATTCAATAAAGCCCGCGATATTACCACTACTATCTAGAATTGAATTAGCATTTGCATCAATGACCACTAATTTACCCTCCTTTGTTTTATTGACAATCTCCCATTGCATGTTTTGTTTTCGCAACAGGGTATCCCAGAATTCTTTAAATTGTTCTTTTGTTTTTGTGCCACTATTTAAAATACGCGGCGTCACCTTCCCTATCACCTCTTCCGGCTGATAACCATATAATGTTACAAATGCATCATTGACATATGTAATGATGCCTTGCACGTCAGTTTCCAATACGGCGTCAAAAGATGTTTGAATTGCTTGCCGCATTTTAACAGAATCCGCTTCTTCTATTTTTCGCTTTGTGATATCGGTCAAAAAACCAGTAATGCGTATCACTGTACCATGCGCATCAACGATAGGCATCGTTCGAGCTTCCACCCATCTCACGCCTCCATCGGCGCGGACGATGCGATGCGTTGCGGTAGCAGATTTTCCTTTGCTCCATTCTTGCATCACATTCGCAATAGCCTCCTTTTCATCGGACGGGAAAAACGTCAACCATAGATCAGGGTTATCGTAAAATGCTTGAGCCGGAACGCCATAGATCTTTTCACAACCAGCGGACATAAAAAGCATCTTGCGGGAAACAAGATCTGTCATAAAAACCACCATATCAAGACCGTCGATGACGCTCCGCATTTCATCCAGTGTAATGCCACTGATAATTTTTTCTTCTTTTTCCATAACTCGTATATATAAATATTCTTCCACGATTATGAGTTAGCCGATTTATGAGAAACTAACAAATTCATCAACGACGGCTACTAGGCCTTCACTCATTTTCTTATTTGGCACCCCTAAGAAAAGAGACATGATAATGCAAACACTCCGATCTTTTTTAGCTCTCTCCGACAACATGCCGCACAAAGACACTACCTGCTCAAAAGAATTGTACAGTAATAGTACCGTAGCAGAATCCAGCAAAACAAACTTTTTATCTCCTTGTATTGTATCGAGAAAATCTTTAACTGCGCCATCAATAGTCTTGATTGCAGATGGGCTATCGACGTATTTCACATTTGGCAACTTTGATAGAGCACTTCCATATACATTCGAAATACCGTCGACAATGTAGAGCTTCGTCTTGTCAATGCCTGCGTAATCAAATATTTGCGCAAGCTCTTGATAATTCTTAGACAATGCAATGTACACACCTACATACCCTTGCGCATGTAGATTCTTTATGATTTCCACATTAGCACGCATGATGCCATCTGCCGGCACGTCAATTGCAATCACCTCCCCGCCTGACATCTGCGCTAATTTTTCATTTATGTTGTTCATAATTATACGCTAGTGAACCGCTCCAACCACTATCGCCTACCTTCGCATAGGTTACCATATACTATACGCAACGGAATTTTTTATGAATAATATATAGTATATCACAGTTACCTTTTTAAAAGGAGCATTTACGCAAAAATAAAACCCGCTCATGCGAGCGAGTTTTATTTACACATATTAAAACCCTCGATCAAATGTATCGAGCTGATCATTGAACGTTTCGTTCAGCTCATTTACAACGATTGACTCATCGTTAATCTTTTTTACCAACTCAGAGACATCAGATGATAACGCTTCTGGGTCTCGCACGATTTTTCCTTTGATGATCCCGAGGAGCTGATTAAGGTAGTCGTTATACGTAAGCAAGTGCCCAATAAGCGTTACTTCTGTACTCACCGCCCCGAGCGCGGCCTGAGCAGACGTTTTTGGTTCAATAGCAGAAACGTTTAATGTCATGGCCTGCAACTGCTCAGACAATGCGATTGCCTTATCGCGAATCTGTCTATTTCGCTCAAGCTCTTGCGTAACCAACGCAAGTGCCTCAGCATATTTTCCATCATTATTAAGTGTAGAAATAGCGCTAACACGCATTGCGGAGTCTTTAGACATTCCTACAATATCTTGCGCAATAAGCGAAGCTTGCTGTCGTGCTTGCGTAAAACTCTCCGGAACAGTAGCTGTTTGGGCAAGTAAAAATCGCCCAACAAAATATACCAAAAACATTGCTATGAGTAGCAATACGAACAGACGAACCTGCCGAGGAACTTTGAGATATAATTTACTCATCATTAGGGATATTAAAGAACATTTACACCTAAAAAGCAATACATAAAACGAGCGGCAAATAGCCCGCTCACAGCCTGTGCATATTCATTTACCCTTGCCCCTGGGCAACTCTTGCCCTACAATAGAAACATTACGGAAGTGTCTACCCAAACTATGAAAGAAGGCTTAAATCCAAAATTACCGCCGCAAGATCTCGACGCCGAAAAATCTGTTCTCGGCTCATTAATGTTGGACAAAAACGCTGTCTTACGCGTCGTAGACTTCCTTGAAGAGAAGGATTTTTATGTTCCTGCACACCAAAAGATCTATCAATCAATCGTTGAATTGTTCGAAAAAAATCAGCCCATCGATATTTTAACCGTTAGCACTAAGCTAAAGGACAAAAATCAGATGGACACCGTGGGTGGTACGTCCTATTTAACTGAACTTATTAACACCGTCCCTTCTGCCGCGCACGTAGACCACTACGGAGGCATTGTGCGTCAAAAGAAAGTGTTGCGAGAGCTATTAACCACCGCAGCCCGTATTAGCGAAGACGTATTCCAGAACCAAGAAGAGCCCGAGGAAATGCTCGATATGATTGAGCAGAAAATTTTTGCAATCAATCAAAAATCAAAGACATACGCATTCACCCCAATCTCTGACCACCTTAAAGCGGCCTACGAGCGCATGGAAAAGAATTTGGGCATGCAAGGCCTTTCAGGCACAAGCTCGGGCTTCAAGGGGCTTGATGACCTCCTTTCAGGGTTTCAAAAATCAGACATGGTCATCCTCGGCGCTCGTCCATCCATGGGTAAAACTGCAGTAACGCTCGACATGGTTCGCGGTGCCGCAAAGACAGGCGCTTCAGTTGCCGTGTTCTCGCTCGAAATGTCCAAGGAGCAACTTATCGATCGTCTCATTTCTACAGAATCTGGCGTTCCGTTGTGGAACCTTCGTTCAGGCCGCATAACCGACGAAATGGATTTCCAGATGATACAAGCGGCGCTCGACCGTCTATCACGCATGAAGATATACATCGACGACACCCCGTCGCCAACTGTATTACAAATCCGCTCCATGGCGCGAAAGTTAAAGATGGAACATGACCTCGACATGATTGTCATAGACTACGTCCAGCTTATTCAGCCAGGAAGACACAACGAAAACAGCGTACAGCAATTTACCGAAATCAGTCATGGCATCAAAGGCCTTGCTCGTGAATTAAACGTTCCCGTGCTTGCACTATCACAGCTCAGCCGTAATATCGAATCTCGCGGTGGCGAGCCAAAACTTTCCGACCTTCGTGAAACAGGATCATGGGAACAAGACGCGGACATCGTTATGTTTATCCATCGATACAATCGAGATAACAAAGATCTTATGTCCGCAGAAGAAAAAAATAAGGCAGCCATTATTGTATCTAAACATCGTAACGGTCCGCTCGGAGATGTTCCTCTTTTGTGGAATCCAGAAAAGGTTTCTTTTACCGAGGTAGATACCGTACATACGATTTAAAAAATATAAACCCAAGAGGGTGTCATTCCGGCGGAGGCCGGAATCTAGAAGTATAGGTTTAAAAAACTGGACCCCGGTCTCCGCCGGGGTGACACTCTCGAGCGTATTCGCTAATAAGCTTCCCTTCTAACGAGCTATCCCCCATGCTTCCCCAACAAATTCGCAACTTCATCGACGTATTTGCAAAACTACCTGCCATAGGACCCCGCCAAGCAACACGGCTTGCTTTTTTTCTTATCAGTAGCGGCAAGAGTAAGATAAACGAAATGGCACGCGCAATCGTAGATCTCAGCTCAATAAAAGTATGCACAAATTGTTTTTTTATCCATTCCAACGAAGAAAATCTTTGCACTATTTGTGAAAATCCAAATCGCGCACAAGAAACAATTATGATCGTCGAAAAAGAGACGGACTTGATGTCCATTGAACGCACACGAAAGTTTACAGGGCGCTATCTTATTATCGGCGAGCTCACCAAAGGAGGTATTCTCGACGCAACACAACGATTACGCATGGGACATTTAAAAAGTGTTATTCAGAAGAAGCTAGACGGACAGGCAGAAGAAATAATTATCGCAACCAACCCAACAACATATGGCGACCTAAACGCCATGGTTATCAAAAATGAGCTCGAAGGGTATGCGAAAAAGTTCACTCGCCTCGGCCGAGGCATTCCAACCGGTGGAGAAATAGAATTCGCCGATGAAGACACCCTTGAGCAAGCGCTAGAACGAAGAATTTAGGTTCGAATCCATGACCGCCAGCCCATTAAGAAAAATCGCCAATAAGGCGATTTTTCTTTGCTTACTTGAAGTTTTCATTTAACAACTCTATACAGCCATTCTTCAGCTGTACTCCGCCAATAGAATTACATATTGACTTATATGTTTCGATATTTTTATCTAGAAACAAGTTATAGTCTGCCCTGAATTTGATATTGTCGTAGAAGCATTTATCTGGCCTTGGTGATTGTTTACAAAAATCAATATTATTTCCCGCCCGAGATAAGTCAAAATAATAAGCATCGATACAACTATCTTGAGTAGATGATTGTTCGCATATAGTCAGATCTTTATTAATTCTTGCCTGCTCTTTATAGCAGTAATCCTTTTTCTCTTGAGATGGCTCGAGCTTACACATCGTTGATGAAGAACCAAGAATATCCTTAGTTTTTACTATTGCCACCATCCCAGCCCCCCATAGCGCAGCCAATGCCCCTATAAATAGGGCTAGTGCAAAAAAATATTTCAGCCGAGTTCCCTTTGGGGATTTAACAGAAACTACTAAAATAGCAATAAGGGCCGATATTGGAAGGACAACCGCAACAAATATTAAAGCAAGTCCGAGACCCGGTCCCCAGTTTTCACCGCCATCTTTAGAGCCGCCCATTATAACCCCGAGGATCACAAGCCCAATGATCGACAACATTATAAACCATACTATTGCCAAAAATAATTTTCGGAACGCGGCTTTCCACGTAAAATTTTGAGTTACGTCTTTTTCCATTTTTAATACTATATACGAAAATTATGTTTTTGTATAATATTAGTATTTTAAAAAAGTTCCCACATGGCCCCCTAGCACCAGTCACGTAAAATAGCAGAAAACAAAGTCACCTTTTAGATAACTTGTTCTATGTTGTCGCGCTAAAGGTACTTATCCACTTTAAACTTTTAAATAAATTGCTTTTTATCTTATTTACCTCACCAATTAACGCGTAATGTTGATAACAATGATGTCGCTTCCAATATTTCCATTTTGATCAATGCAAGCAATAGTGACTTCCGTATCCTTTATGAGTGGTTTGGTTGAGAAGACTCCATAACGCCCGTCAAGAGTTATTTTCTCTTTATTTGCGCCACCATTATCATATGCTGCATAGCATTTTTGACTTTTATCTCCAGACGAAGTAGATGAAGTCCAGCTAATCGAAACCTTTGTGTTGTATGCTACTGAAACTGGACCACTGGAATCATGATATGGTCCCGTATATATTTTTGAATTAACGGAGACTGGGGAAAAACTGGGAATTATTGGGGTTGCGGTTTCTTGACCTATCGAAGCATCTTGCTGAGTTGTTGTGTTTTGTTGATTTATAGGCACATCTACAAGATTCGTTTGTTCGTTTATTTGAGTGGTCGGAATAATAATCTCAGGAGATTCTCCTCCTTTACTGTTTTTCTTACTCCCTATATAATATGCACCGCTACCGATAGCCAAAACCGCAACAACAATCAGTAAGATAACAAAAATTGGAGCAAACCCATTTTTATAATTATTCATAATATAAGAGTATGCCACTTCCTCCAACATAAAAATACGAAGCCCCACGCTTCGTATTTTTTATTATTTATTTTTCTTATTGATTGACAGCCGTCCGCATCTGCATACCCATGCCTTGCCCACGTCCATGCATACCACCCTGCATATTTCCTCGTTCTCCGAGGCCAAGCTCAGTGCGAATAGCGTCTGCCTGCGTCATAAGGTTATGCATCTCAACGAATCGAGAGAAATTTGCCTCGGTAATACCACTCATCATATCGATTCCACGTCCGTTACCTGGAAGTGTACTCATGGCTGTTTTCCATGCGGTATAATCCCCTGCAGCAATTGCTTTGCTAACTGCATCACGATGGGCTGTCATAGCGTCTCGCTGTGCTGCAATAGCAACCGTCGAAGTAGCATTATTTCCTCCCATCATTCTACCACCGCGAGCAGCGTAGGTCGTGCTTGTTGCGATACCAACAACGCCTGCAACAATCGCCAGCCCCGCAACTCCTAATATAAGTTTCTTGTTCATAATAAAAAGTAAAAATGAATATCGAACACGGTCGCACGATTCCACAATGTGCACGTTGTAGTTCTTGACCGTTGTTCTTATTTATTAATACGGCATACCGCGCATATTTCTTTCACGCAATAACATGCCTCGTTGTTCAATGTCAGTTACGGGTCGCATACCCCCCTGCATCATTCCGTTTCGCTCCCAAGGAAATAGTTCGGTTGCGCGAAAAACACCCGCTCGGATAATAGTACCGGCCGCGCGAATACGTTCTCCAGAAGTCCCTTCAATTGATCCACGCACCACCGCATCAGCACTTTCTACAATCCATTGTGTGCCGGAAAAATCTTCGAGAACAAATGTCGTCGTGGCATTCCCTGAAACAATACGTCCTGCGAGCATGCCCATCTGCGGTTGCATCCATAAGTGCATCTTCCGTGCATCAAGCCCGCGATACTGTGGGATTGCTTCTGAAACCCGACGATCAACAAATCGCCCCATGCCAACAGTATGAAACGCCACTCCGAGTAGCAAGCTCGCTAAAATACTTGCGCCTACGATAGTAATGGATTGATATCGATATCCGCCTTTTGTGTGTCGCATCTCCATGTATGCGGAAATACTAAACAGCCCCATGACAACAACCCAAATGTAGGGCAAATAGGTAAATAAGAATGGCCCCGGATGCATACGCATTATCCGCCCCATACCAAAATCGGCAACCTCAGACAATGAAGAAAGGATGACGGAAACAGAAATACCTCCAATAACCACAGAGAGTACGAAGGCGCTAATGATTGCAATTTGACGAGCTAAAAACACCCACCGTGGAAGCGGTTCAATCTGCTTGTTTTGTAATGTTTGCAAAATATCTTTTGAATAATCTTTCATAGTAGTGTTATGTCGACGATATCGCGACATCATGCTCAACCTTTTCCTTGAACTGTTTCTTCGCACGATTAATTAATGTAGCAACTGTCCCCATAGGCTTTTGCAAAATATCGGATATTTCTCGATAATCTTTATCCTCGAGAAATTTAAGCACCAGCACATCTCGATACTTTGCATCCATAGTGTCGAGAATTGCTCGGATACGCTGCGCAACTAACGCTTGATCTACGTCCCGAGGTACATCCACTTCCGATGCAAGCGATTCAAACAAATCACTTCCCTCTTCCACAAAAACGGTTTGTGGTCGTGTTTGCCTCTTTCGGTGGTGCGATATTGTTTCATTATGCACAATTCGATATATCCACGAGGAAAATTTCAACGAAGTGTCGAAATCATTTAAATTACGATACGCCCCAATAAATGCGTCTTGCAGAATATCCGCGATATCGTCATCAGAATATCCCGAGATCCGACGCACATAACGCACAAGCGGAATCTCATATCGACGGATTAAATACGCGTATACATTGCGGTCTTGCAAGGTTAATGCGACCAACTCTGTATCGGATTTTTCCTCGTATGAATCGTGGTCAATCATATAGATACAGTATACTACGTTTTTGCCTATAATTTTCTTTCATTACAAAAAATCGCCAGCCTAGTGAGCTGACGATTTTTTATCAAATTGCTTGATATTTTGATGGAATACAAGGCACGGGGAAATCGACGAGAGAGCTGTACAGAAGTACTGCGACCGAATCGATGGGGCCCCGTAACACAGTAGGCCACAAAAGAGCGAGCAATTTAACCGATGGTGTTAATCTCCACCTCTATATAGTGCTGTCGGTGTGTCTTAAACTTTCGATAGCGGTTCTTGTTGTGATAGCGGAATACGATTTTTTTATCATCGCGATCCTTGCTTAGTACGGTTGCACCAACTTTAACATCGGCAACGTATGGGGTTCCAATAGTGGTATCGGCGCCATCCTTTTGCTCATCTGCAACAAGTAAAACCTTGTCAAAAGAAAACTGTGCGCCAATTTCGACGTCCATTTTCTCCACCTTCAGTTTTTGTCCGGCGGAAACCTTATATTGCTTTCCCCCTGTTTCGATTACTGCGAATTTCATATCACTTAAAGATACCTGAAGACCATTAAAATGTCAACAAACCTGCGCTCTGCAGGAGTGTATCTTATATTTCTCCGAAAAACGCCTTATTAGGCCTCAAAAATACAGAAAATAGACAACCGATCCTGCGATAGCAACGATAACCGCCCCAATCGTTGCAAGTAAAATAATCGTACGTTCCTGCTTTGCAGCCACTGGATTAAGCGGTGCGTCCGCCGAAACATCGAGCAATGCGGCGTCTGTTTTATCAACCACAGCGCTGCCACTTATCTGCTCTGGACGCGCGCTCTCGTCAGCAAGCACTTCCTGCATAATCTCTTCAACGTCCTTTTCTTCCACACCGCGATATGTTAGCAACTCGCGCACTTGGTCGATTGCAATCCCGCCTTTTAATTGATCTTTCCCTATTGCAACTAGTTTTTGTTTATCCATAGTTTTACTTAGTAATACTGATTTTTACCCCTAACTCCGCATACGGAGCACGCACCGTTAACTTATTCGTTTTTGCATCATAAAACAATGAATATCCAGTTATAGTAGCCGTTCCTTTCGTAGGATCTTTGGGCAAAGTCGGCAATGTAATCGAGCGAATACATGGCTCAACATCATATCCATCTTTCCCAATAAAGGTTGCTTTTTGCGGAAGCACACCCGTAGCACACACAAACGTTCCATTATTTTGTGCTATATTTTTCTTAATTGCATCGGCAATTATCGTAACGTCTTTCTTTCGTTGCGTATTGCGCACTTGTGGCGTTGTCGAAGACGAAACCTTAGCCTCTTGTCCTCCTAACATTTGTCCAAAGATACCCTGCAGCACTTCTTCAAATGATTTTGCATCTTCCGGCACAATCACGTCCACGGGCTTATTAAAATCTTTTCCCGTAAGAGCAATCGAAATCGCGGATGTTTTACTTGCGTCACTTGTATCGCGCATTGTTGCCTCTAAAAGCAATTTGTGCGGCAACCTATCGCGACGTCCAACCCATAGTTCAAATGTATTAATCGTCAACGAATCAAGCTGCTTAGCAAGCGAACCTTGATCGGTAGGCGGATTCTGCATAATAGCGTTAGCGGTAATAATCCATGACACAAAAGCTTCTTTATCAAGTGTTAGCGCGTAGTGCCGAGTGGCAACCCCTTCAATATCTTCTGCGGGAAGCGTTGCGTTAACCAATAGAAAACGATTTTCTCTCCATGCATCAATCAATTGACCTCGTTGTTCCTCCGTTAACGCCGCGCGCTCTTCTGTTCCAAGCTGAGCAGCAACATCTGTATTTTCAAGCATAAACCAGCTGTTCTTTAAAAAGCTTAGGCTAAAGAATCCAAGATCGGGAACGTCTTTGATCTGTACGTATGTTCGTTGAGCAACATTGCGATATTCGGCACCCAGGATAAAATCTCCCATCGGCCATTTATCCATTGATAACTCGCTGATAAAATAAGATTTTTTATTTGTGCTATCGATCATATCAATAGCACCCGATGCTTTCGCACGAATGGTCACCGCTCCGTCAATCGCAAATAAGGGTGCAAACTGACTATCGCGTGTGGATGTTGCCGAAGTAAGCGAATCGAGTAATGCGTTTGTCTGTAGTGTTACTTCACCAGAAAATGCACCCGAACGGACATCGCGAAGATTCAACATCATTACGTCTAAAACCTTTTCGGGCGAAGCGAGAAAGACAGAATAGGCAAACCACCCACTCGCACCGAGAATAACGATACCACCAATAAGGCCTGTGATAAGCGCAATCCGCTTCTTTTTACTTTTTTCTTCAATTGGCTGAGCTTCCGAGGTGGCAACAGTCAAAGATTCTGTCATTGAGGCCGGAATCGACGCTACAAGCGGCTGTGTGCCATTTGTCATAGCAAAAGGAACACTAGGAGAAATAGGGGGAATATCGCGGACTACGCCATGCGCTACAGACTGAGCAGGGATGTCGGCAACAATAGGAGCCGCTACTACTGGCTCAGGGGTAGGAATCTCCGCAACAACAGGCTCTATTATTGGATCGAGTGTCGGGATAGTCTGCTCAACCGGCTCAAGAGGAATTTCGCGTAATGTCGGAGCGTCGGGAGAAATAAGTTCAAAAATCTCCTGTATTTCCTCATCACTTGTCCCCCGTCTTAGCAAAAATTCTCTTACCTCCGTTTCACTTACGCCTCCGCCTAATTGGCTTTTTACTACATCGATAAGTGCTTGGTGTATCATACGTTAATCTCGATAAATCTATTTTCTAAGTATAGCCAAATCCACCCAATAAAACAAAAGTAATATAAAAAAAGCGGCTAAATCAATCATCCTAAGATGAATATTTAGCCGCCGTGCTATTCGACAAAAGTCAGGGCTTCGTGATAAGCGTCCACCGTTGTTCTGGTCGAAGCCACTGAAGTGCATCACGAACATCGTCCATCGTCACGCATTCAAGATCATGAGCGTTTTCTGAAAGAGAGATGATTCGGTGTGCGTGAGTAAGATCATCAAGTGCGCCATCGCAGACACCTCTGCCCGTCGGGTCAATCATGAAATGATTCGCGAGAGACTGACGCTTGATTTGAGCAAATAAGCCCTCGCTGCTTCCCGCTGTAGCAATACAAGTCTCGACAACTTTCTCGAGATTATCAATCGCCTTGAGCGCGAGCGCGCTACAGTTGATTGAAAATTCATAGAAATGTCGAAAGCTACGGCGAGAGCTATCAATGGCATACGCCCAAGCGCGCCGCTCTCGTACTTCTTCGTTCAATATTTCATCAAGCATCTTCTTCAGAATGTAAAGCGCCTGTCCATTGATATTACCTGGCACCTTAGCAACACTTCGGTAGGAACCGACGTTGATTGGGATGGAAACGTACTTAGAAGCTTCGACCACATAACAAGCCTCCAAGGGTAAAGAAATATTAGTTACTGGAATTGGCAGCGACGTTCGCGCCCCGTTCTTGCTCATCGCAAAAGGACTTTCTGAGAGAAGTTCGACGAGTTCCGAAAGTTGCATACCACCAACCGCCACAATACTCATGTTTGCGGGTACGTAATGCGTGTTGTAATACGACTGCAAGTCAGCTTGCGTTATTCGTTTAACCGATTCGGGATTGCCAAGCGGACGAACAAATCGTCCGAGCCAACAATCAGTATAAAGCGCCTTGCGTTCGCGAGTATCCAGGTCAAACTTAAGATTGTTTGTGTAGCGACGATTAAACTCCTCGAGAACAACTTGGCGCTCTCGTTCGATGCATTTTTCAAACTTGGCCGAAAACAACATGTGGCCAAATACTGAGAAAGCTCTTGCAAGAACTGCCTTACCCGTCGGCACAAAAAAATTATAACGCGTGTCCGGATAATCAGTTATTCCAAGATTAACTCTACCGCCGCAGTCTTCAAAAAACGCGTGTATTTCTTTATTGGGGACGTTTGCATTATCAGAAACCAAATGCTCAACAAAATGCGCCAACCCTTCGAGTCCAATCGGATCATGTTCAGCTCCACTGTGAACAAGGAATCCTATAGATTCCCATGGACGTCCTGGCCAATAAGCCGCGTGCACCGTCAGACCATTTGGCAATATTGCCGACTGAAATTCCGAATATGGATCCCACATAGGAAGACTCCTTTCTATCTGTTATGAGGTTAAAAAAGAACGTACGCACTAAAAATACAGTGACATATTTTAAATAATATGTCAATTTCTTATTAAAATTACAAATTGTGGAAATGGGGACCACTTATTGGAACTATCGGAATATATCAAGAAGTTGCCGGAATTGCTTAGGCAAGCAAAAACGACCCTAATTTCACACAAACCCACTTCACTTATTCTGTCGAAGAATTAGGGAAAACGCCAAGATGCCCGAAGTAACAAACGCAAAGGTAAAATCGTATTGAAGGATGTTAACAATCAAAGAAAGTAGCCCGAGGGCTACAGACACAACAACAAATAGCCAAATCCATTTAATAATAAAAGCTCCAAAGTTAATACCAAAAGATGCCTTGTTCTTTTCTTCTTTTTTGGTAGGCGCGGACTTCTTACTCAGAAACACATCAATATATTTTAGTATTTGGTCGCTCGACCTAAACTCACTTTCGGAAATGCCGACATATTCATTTGATTTCTCATCAAACAATCTCTCTTGAACTTTTTTCTGGTGCTTTATGGCGTCATTGATTTCCTCTTCGGACATTCCGTCCTGTTTTGATTTCGAATACCAAATTGCACGCCCTGAACCTTCGTACTCATCGGTTATTTGCAAACCCGTTTTATCTAGTTCAAGTGCTTTCCTAACTTTAAGAGTTGCTGACTTTATTTTTTCTGCTAACTGTCGCAAGTGACGTCGGTAATCATCGGGGGAAATTATTTCAGGGTGCTTTAAAAGGAGGTACATGGAAACAGGGTCGCCAACCCACTCCTCATGCCATTCAACTTCTTTTTTGAGGCCATTAATAAATTCCTTAGTCATTGAAGCCATAAGTTCACCTCGGTCTGCAAGAATTTCAGACTCCAAAACTACCCCATCTTTGACTGAGTATTTGTCAGGTGGCGGTTCATCGAGTCGCGCAACTAATCGAACTTCAAGGCGAATAGGGTCTACAGAAATTCTATATTGAAAATTTTCCGTGCGATAATAGACATCATCATTTAAACTCATTCTTGACCTATAAGTTTTTGACTCCGTGTCTACGTTAATAGTAAAATCAACGTCTTTATCGCTAAGAGAAAGTGTATTGCTACCATCTTCTTCAAAAATTTCTATTTCCATATTTGTGTAGACATTTATTCAAAATAATACCATGGTTCAAAAAATTCTGCCAGCAGATAAAACGCCTTATCTTAATTAGCTCTTAAAAAAATATTTACGCTCGCGTTGTCTAAAAGCTTCTTCGCCACCCTCAAGAATATCCCTAATATTTTTATTTATTTCGGGGGCTTCAATACTGCCAGTTAAATAGCTGCCAGCCGGATGATGATCTAGCTGGGCTATAATCACCTGCTCCGCATCTGCATTAACAACCAAGTTTGCATTATGGGTAGACATTATGATTTGCCTAGAGCGTTTCGCATTTCGAATCAACGGAACAAGCTCATTCATTATAAAATTATTATCAAGATTATCCTCTGGTTGGTCGATTACAAAAACTTGTTTTGCTGATGCTGTCGCAAGATACACTTTCAAAAGCAAGGTGCCTCGCTGTCCGATAGATAGAACTTCAGTAGATTTTCCATTAAGTTTTGCCACCGCCCTTACTTTCAAAAAATCGGGCCATTCTGTAAAAATGTACTCAACTAAATTATCTAGCCCGCCACGGCTGAAGCATTTTTGCGAACCTAAATCAGATTGTGCCCACAAAAAAAGGTTCTCAAGTGTAATCTCTTTTATTGTGCCATCTGTATTTTTACCAGCTATTAATTCTCTCAGAGTAATTTCATTCGGGACTGTTCGTCTATCCACAAACTCAGTCAATACCTTATTAGCAAATACCCTTTGATTAAACTCGATAGCCCCTTCTATACTAATCCCTTTAATCATCTTCTCAAACAATTCTTTCTCAATAGTAATCGAATCAGAGCGAGACCCCTGAAAAGAATTGAAGGCAGAAGAGATAGATTCGCCAAGCGATTTAAGAGAAGTTTGAATATCCTCTAAAATTTTACCACGCTGAATATGTAAATTTTCAAGCCTAAGAACGGCATCAGCGCAGTTTTTTTGATCTTTTTCAACCACGCCAATCTCACGCTCAAGCGATTCGCTTGCCTGCAAAAGACTATTTACATCTTCCTTAATATCTTGCTTAATCAACTCGATTTTCTTTGTTGCAATTTCCGTTCGCAACTTATCCATTTCTGCTGTTATTCTATTTTGGAGAGCTATAACTGCTGCTATCTGAGAAGATGAGCTTAAAGGCGCAAGCTCTGGGCAGTCGGTATAAATTTCTCTCAATTGAAGATTGAATGCACTAATTTCGACATTAAGTGGTATGTCCTTTAGAGTCGATAGGAGAACGGCTACTTTTTCATTTAAATCTTTAAGCCTCAAACCTCGCTTTGTTTTAGTACTTATATCTTCTAGAACATCCCTTGTCTCCCTAGAAGAAAGTCTTTTTTGCTGCTCTTTTAACTTGTTACAATACTCTCTTAACCAAACTGTAATATCAGTTCCAAGAACATACCCAACTAAAGCACACCTTTCATAAATATCACTAAGTGATTTCCGAGTATTATTAATGTCGCTAAGAGTCGTGCGTGCACGCGCAATAAGACTTTCCGTACCAATTTCATTTATATCAATACCAATCAATTGGCAAACGGTACGCGTAAGCTCAGAATCATTCGTTGCAATACCACTTAACTGTTCCTGCCCGAGATATAAAAAGGGCAGCTCTATATCATCTCTATCAATAAGCGTTTTTTCAAAATCCTGCTCAACTCCATCCTTATCAACTAGGGTCGTAGTAAGCATAAAAGAAGGGCGTGGTTCTACATACCCCTCATTATCTCGATAATATTCGATTATTTTCTTTTTACCATTCTGATCTTTTTTAAGATGCTCTTCATTTAAAAAAGCAAAAGTATCCAAAAGGGCGCTTTTCCCACTACCTCTCCCACCAATTATAGCTACAAGCTCCCTATTTATCGGTAGTTCAATATCGGGCAAAATAAAATTTACACTGCCCGATAAATCAAGGGATTTAAAATATATTTTGCTATTATCTGCATAAGGAGAATGCTCTTGAATTTTTACCCTATCACTTGGCTCATAAAGAATTTGGCGCAAACCTTCAAAGGTCTGGTCAGCTTTAATCCAAGTAACATCCTTTTCAATATAACTTTCTCCCTTTTCGTTATTACTAATTACTTGCTTCCCCAACCATGCGTTAAGTTGATCAAATGAATGCGCATCACACCCGCATATTACTGGCTTACTTATTGACCCCTCATAACGAGTAGTGCCTAAAAAGAAGTCTTTATCTTGAGCTCTCCCAAAAAAAATTTGGCACACATCGTCAACAATTTTTGCATATTCCGTATGGCGCCCCTGTTGCTGGGGTGGCCTGATACCACCATATCCGTTTGCAACTCCACACATAAAGGAAATATCCCTCTTGCCAAAAGTTTTTTTATGAGACTCTAATATAGCATCGATGGTCACAAGTGCTTTATCATACCCAATCATTCCAAGATCAATTGGATTACACTTTAAAGTTGAACCCCCTCCATCAGGATGCAAATTTTTAAGTTCAATATC
The DNA here is from genome assembly GCA_001000675.1 of Candidatus Wolfebacteria bacterium GW2011_GWE2_44_13. Taxonomy (GTDB): domain Bacteria; phylum Patescibacteriota; class Minisyncoccia; order UBA6257; family UBA9933; genus UBA9933. The sequence goes on along the minus strand of LCHW01000001.1, from coordinate 304,901 downwards.
ACATAAAAATTTCTGTATATCGTCCTGCGCAACTTCATCAGAAAAAATAACATGAAAATTTACATAGTCACTTTCTTTATTTTTATCATCCAATCGAAATTCAATATTTGGGAAAAACGCCTTCTTTGAATCAGGGAATTTTGTCTTAAACCACTCAAGAAAAATAAAGTAGTTCTCTACGGAAAAATAATCTGTTATTCCAAAAACATCGGTATCAGATTGCTCTATAATGTCACAAAAAACATCCAATGGATTGCTCCCATCCTCCGTTACATACAACTCCTGTTGTTTTGATCCAGGGGCATGGACGTGTAAATCCCATTTGCGCCACTCAGAACCATTTAAAAATTGATTATTATTAGGCATTTAATTAGATGTTCCCCTTTGTGCACCTATTATCCCGAAAACAAGACCCTATTGTCAATTTTTTAGATTTTCCATATATAGGCCCTGCCTTAATCAGAGCATAAATCAAACCAACTTCTCACATATCAAGAATCGTGACGCAGAAACCCTTCCAAATCTAAAGATGGTAGTTTATATATCTCTTTAATAAAGGTTTCCCCAGCGTCACTCTACCAACCCAGAAATAGGCCATGGAGCCTAAATATAGGATAAAAAAGAGCCATTTAAGGCTCTTTTGCATTACACAATTTATTGAATTATAGAACACTCATCAACACGTACATTAAGAAGTTTTCTGCTTACTTTCCCAAGTAGCGTGATCTTTGTATCTTTAGTAAGCGGTATAAGCTGGTTTTGTTTACTCTTATCAAAGGTACACTGCACATCTGTAATCGAGTTTGGGTCCCCACTTAAAATAATATAGGGTGCACCGAGTATGTCCTTACTAATATCTTTAATCGTTCCTGTCACCTCAACAATCTGGTCTTTATACTTCGTATCTGCGGCTATTTCATTCGCTTCATAATCTGTTGCGAGCTGAATCGCTGTCACTTGGATACCCTTTTGTTGAGCAGGAGTATTTATTACGGGAGCACTATTTCTATTAGAAGGCGCAGGGGCCATAATTACAATTCCTAAAAAAATTACCCCCACTATTACTATTGGCGCCACCAACAGAATGAGCGCCCATATTAGAAGTGGAATTTTTTTAAGACTTGGCGAGGATTCTATTTTCTTCTGTTGACCCATTTTTTGTTTTTTCCAAATAAATCCTAGCGCAAATGGAATAATAAGCCACCATACATACTGCGTAACATTTATTCCAAAGACTGCAGAAAATATGGAAATGAAAAATATAAAGGCCCCAAATGAAATCAAAAATAAACCTAACGACGACATCAAAATTAATTTTGCATTTTTATCTGTTATTAAGGTTGATTGACAATAGGGGCACTTCGTAGCCTCTATGGATATTTCTTTCCTGCAGAATGGGCACACCTTTGTTTCTGCAACTTCTTTTTGCTTTTCGTTTATATCTTCCATGGTTTTGATTGAGCGACTATTAATTTGATTTTCCAAACGGTCAGGTCAGCATGGAATCGTAGTAACACAAAACTCCACGCCGATCCGAGCATAATAAAGAGCCAACGACTATTTCCCCTTAATTATATCCCATACAAAGCAAGAAAAGTAGCAAAAAGAATCATTCCGGAGTTCTTTTTGCATATGGGTGGACCTGGCGAGAATCGAACTCGCGTCTCAGCAATGCGAATGCCGTGTTCTACCACTAGACTACAGGCCCATTATTAGCCTATTTATTATAGGGATACTGAGCGAAAAATCAACCAAATAAAAATCCGCCTTAAAGGCGGATTTTAATTTATTGCACAACCTCTACAAAATGGTAATTTTTCTTGCCTCTTTTTACGATAATATATCGGTTAAATAATACATCGTTTTCCCCTACGCCCAATACCTGCTCCCCATCACTCACTTTCTTTCCATTTATTTCAATTGCTCCAGCCTCGATATCTTCCTTTGCCTGTCGCTTTGATAACGGCGCCTTCCACGCAAGCGACGCAAGAAAATCTACAATTGTCATTGTATTAAGCGTTTTAATTTGCTGCACAGCAATATTTCCGACAAACAATGCTTCGCACTTCTTTTTATCCGAAACGATTTCGAATATATCGCCTCCGAACAACACTTCGGACATTTTCTTTGCCTGCTCCAACGCCTCCTTGCCATGTACAAATTCAGTTACCGCATCCGCAAGCGCCTTGTGTGCCTCACGCTTTTCAGGCTCAGTCTGTAATGACTGTTCAAGTACGGCGATTTCTTCCAGCGCCAAAAACGTATAATATTTTAAAAACTTAACAACATCAGCGTCATCAACATTAAGCCAAAACTGATACAGGTGGTACGGTGATGTCATCGTCGGATCAAGCCACACAGCGCCACTCTCGCTCTTTCCCATTTTCTTTCCATCGGCACGCGTAACCAATGGCATCGTCATGCCAAGCACTTCAACATGCTTCACCTTGCGGACCAACTCGATGCCGGCAGTAATATTTCCCCACTGATCGGAACCGCCAAGTTGCAAGGTAACATTACGCGATTCATACAACTTCAAAAAATCATACGCTTGTAATAGTTGGTAGCTAAATTCGGTAAATGAAATACCATCTTCCATGCGCGTTTTTACCGAATCTTTTGCAAGCATTTCATTGACGGTAAAATATTTTCCTGCATCACGCAAAAAATCAACAAGTGGCATCATGCCAAGCCAATCATAATTATTTACAAAATGAGCATGTTCAAAATTGAATTGACCAATTTGCTTCTCAAGGCCTGAGGTCATTGACTCAACAGCGTCGTAGGTATTCAGCGTTCGCTCCTGTGAGCGTCCACTCGGATCACCAATACGCCCTGTTGCGCCCCCTACAAGCATGACCGGAATCATCCCCGCAAGTTCAAGTCGCTTTGAAAATACAATCCCCAACAATCCCCCCACATGCAAGCTCGATGCTGTTGGGTCAAAACCAATATAAAATAACCCACCTTTTTGATCGATTAATTCACGCACCGCTGCTTCATTGGAAACCTGATAGACAAGCCCCCGTTCCTTTAATTCATCCAAAATATGCATATGTTTGTATTGTATATAAAAAGCCAATTTTGTGAAATAGGGCTATAGTACCTGCCCATTTCGACGTAATAACAATGCGTTTGCAGCAACGATAATCGTACTCACTGACATAAATATGGCAGAAATCGCGGGCGATAATACAATACCCCATGCATACAAAGCTCCTGCAGCAAGTGGAATGGCAATAACATTATAGCCAGCAGCCCAGAATAAATTCTGTACCATCTTGCGATAGGTTAATCGCGCCAATCGAATTATTTTAACAACATCACGTGGATCGTTTTTGGCCAACACAATACCCGCTGATTCAATTGCGACGTTTGTTCCCGCACCAATTGCAATACCTACATTTGCCTGCATCAATGCAGCAGCATCATTAACACCATCACCAACCATCGCAACCCGTAGTCCTTTTTCTTGATATGCTTTTATTTTTTCTACTTTATCATGAGGTGATACGCGGAAGAAATATTCAGCAATACCCACATCCTGTGCAACCCATTCAGCAACTTCCTCAGCATCTCCCGTAACCATAACTGGCTTTATGCCGAGGCGTTTCAAAGCAACAATCGCCTCTTTTGCCTCAGGACGAATAATGTCGGCAAGTGCAATAACACCAATCGGATTATCATCAGCCATAACATACACGATTGTCTGCCCCTTACCTGCGAGAAGCGCTATCTCCCTATGCACATCCTGCACTAGTCCATCTATCATTTTAGATCCGACTAGCGATTCACCGCCAATTTCAACACGCATACCGCGAACAATCCCTCTTACCCCTTTCCCAGGCACTCGAACAAAGTGCGTCACGGGAAAGAGTTCAATACCCCGCTTCATCGCCTCTCCTGCAATAGCACGTGAAACAGGGTGTTCAGATGCAAAATCAAGCGAAGCAGCGAGTCGTAAAATATTCTCCTGTTCACGAGCCGCAACAGTAGCCTGTTTATCTGCGTCGGTGGTTGTGTTAGTAAGGGGGATAATTGCATTCACTCCATACGCTCCCTCGGTTAACGTGCCTGTTTTATCAAACAATACGATATCAATTGTTCGTGCTGCTTCAAGCGCAAGGCGATCTTTAATAAATAGTCCATTACGCGAAGCGATCGAGGTTGAAATCGCAACAACAAGCGGCACTGCGAGCCCCAGTGCATGCGGACATGCGACAACTAATACGGCGATAAAACGCTCCATCGCAAAAGCAGTCCCCTTATCCAGCGAAAGCCAAATAAATAGCGTACTTAGCGCGGTTACAATTGCAATACCTGTTAAATAAAAAGCAGTCTTGTCGGCAAGTACCTGTAATCGCGACTTTGACGTTTGTGCACCGGCAACAAGTCGCATAACCCCCGCCAAAAAAGTGCCTTCGCCAATTCTTGTAATTGCAACAACTAATCGTCCATCTCCATTAATTGTTCCAGCCACAACAGTGCTATTAACCTTCTTCTCAACCGGTTTCGATTCGCCAGTCATCATTGATTCATTCACCTGAGACTCTCCCTCAATAACAACACCATCGGCTGGAATTTTTCCTCCTGGCTTTACAATAACAAGATCGTTTACATTTAGCTCTGCTAACGTAACGCCGCGGGTAACTTGCCCAACCATTATCTCGGCGGTATCAGGCAATAAGGCAGCAAGCTCACGCAAAGCGTGCTGAGCCGTATCAATCGAACGCATTTCCAAATAATGTCCCAATAACATAATTGTGATAAGCGTTGCGAGCTCCCAGAACAATGCATGCGTAGCTCCTATAGCAAAAACATACATGCTATAGGTATACGCACTCACAATAGCAAGCGAAATAAGTGTCATCATCCCCGGCAACTTTGCACGAATTTCATTAACCGCGCCAATAAGAAAAATCCACCCGCCATAGAAAAAAATGATTGAGCCTAATAATGGTCCAAGATACTGCATCCCAGGGAATGTAGGCATGCGCACACCTAGTAGTACCTCAGGAAGCTCCGAGTACAACACAACGGGAATACTTAACAATAGTCCAATCCAAAATTTACGCAAAAAAGACGCTGCCGTATGACCCGCATGCTTATCAGATGCATGAGGAATAGCTCCCGGAAGTGCAACATCGGTTGAACCTTGCAAAACAAGCCCCATGCCACACTTAGGGCAGTTTCCTGGAGTTTCCGATGTAATTTCGGGGTGCATCGAACAGGTGTAGGTAACCGTTGTATCTTTCAATAAATCATGGACCATAATGGTCTTATTATACGCTATTAACTGTATTGTTTAAACCGATCCCCTCTTATACGCCATTCCGCAAGAGTCTACAATAAAAAAAGAAGCCCCACGCAATGCAGGGCTTCGATAGTACCTCTACAGACCTATTTAACCGTTAAAGAAGCCAAGTGGCAGAGACGGATAAATTCTTCCGTATATCTGTACTTGCCATCCTTTCCAAGGACAATGAGCTTTTCCGCGGATGATGTATCTCCGCCCGAAAGTCCGCAAAAGAGAAGGCTGCCAGAAAACTTGCGAATTTCTTCTCTCGTAAACGGGTCCCAACCCCCTTTTTCAAGTGCGAGCTTGCCAAGAGTGCGGGCTGCATTGGCCGTAGGAGTAGGACTAAAGATGCTCAAAAAATCTTTTTCCCAGTCAATATCCCTTGGCTGAATGGGATAGCCTTTTGCTAATGCTTTCTCATCAAAAATTCTCGTCGCCATCTGCTTTTCCTCCTTGCTTTTTATTTTCCCTATTCTAAGTTCTTTATACACTAACTTATCAAACCTATCAAGATAGATTGCGTTGGTATATTTTGTTATACTACTTATAAGACATTTCCATAAAGGTCGAATTCATTTGTTTCAAAAACACAATATGAATAAGAAAATTATTGGGGTGATTGTTGGAATTATTATCATTGGAGGCATTTATTACATAATGTCTTATCAGGCGACCTTTCCAACACAATCGGTTCAGGAACCAACTTCGCTCGAACGCCAGCAGCCCGCCACAGCAACAGAAGCTGTTCTAAAAATAGGGGCCAGTGCAACACTTGGCAACTATATCGTTGGAGCAAACGGTTTTTCTCTCTACACATTTGCAAATGATAAAATCGGCATAAGTAATTGCACAGGGGCATGCGCCACAAATTGGCCACCCTATATCGTCCCCGCAGAAGGAGCGCGTGCAGCTGACTCAACGATCACAGGGCAGGTCGGAACAGTACAAAGAGCGGATGGGTCAATACAGCTTACCTATAATGGTATGCCGCTCTATTTTTGGATTAAAGACGTGAACGTCGGCGACACTACAGGCCACGGCGTAAATAACATTTGGTTTATCGCTCGCCCATAAAGAGCGCTACAAAAAAATCGGCAATCGTCGATTTTTTTGTCGTAAAAAATAAAATTGTTATGCGATAATCCCTCCGCCAACGACAACTCCATCGGGAGTATACAGTACAGCCGATTGTCCCGAAGCAACAAATTTCTGCGGTGCATCAAATTGCAATTGATACCGTTCATCTTCTACAATGAGTGTCGCAGAAAACAACGGTTGGCGATAGCGAATACGTGCCATAACGGGGATAGATTTCGGGCAATCGATAGCATGCGCGCCCATAAAATTCATATCAACAAGCTCAACACAATTGATTACCTGTGCGAGTAATCGGTCATCATGAGCAACGGTAACGATATTATCTAATACATCTTTTTTGATAACAAAGTAGGCTGGCCCTCCACCAATATGGAGCCCGTGTCGCTGGCCAATAGTGTAGAACCATGCACCGTCATGTTCACCCACTTTCACGCCATCCATCGTAATAATATCCCCGCGCTTTTTGGGTAAGTACTGTTCCAAAAATCCACGTAATGAAATATTTCCCAAAAAACAAATTCCTTGAGAATCCTTTTTCTGTGCCGTCGGCAAACCCGCGTTAGTGGCTATCACCCGAATTTCAGGCTTAGTATACTCGCCTATTGGAAACAAGCAGTACTGTAGCTGATCTTGCGTAAGCGTCCATAAGAAATAGCTCTGGTCTTTATTTTCATCAACCCCCTGTTGTAATGCATGCACAACCTGTGTGTCTCCGTTTGCATCTTGTACCTTGGTGCTTGTAATTTGAACGTAGTGTCCCGTAGCCACAAAATCAGCACCCAGCGCAAGCGCCTTTTCTAAAAATACACCAAACTTTATTTCTTTATTGCACATCACATCTGGGTTTGGCGTAATACCATTACGATACCCGTTTACCAAATACTCCACTACGAAATGTTTGTATTCTTCCTCAAGATCAATTACATAAAAAGAAATTCTTAAGTGCTCTGCAACTCTTCGCGCATCCTCCGCTTCTCGGTCTTGGCAGCCATCGACGTTATAGCCTTTAATAAAAACGCCAATAACTTCATACGCTCCCTGCTCGCGCAACAAAAAAGCGGCGACGCTTGAATCAACGCCACCCGACATCATGACAAAAACTTTTTTCTTTTGCGCACCCATAGTCCCGATAGCCTACCAAAATTCAACAGAATGTAAACCCCAAGCACTCTTACATAATCCACTCCTCAAGGTGCAGAAACGTAAGTACGGGCACTGCAGTAAATAACGCAATACATGCTGCGACAATAAAGGGTAACCCAAGGGTGGTAAACGGTTCCTTTACTACGATGCCACGAATAATGCTAATAAGCACCACAAGTACAAAAACGAGCGGAACAAACACAACAAAATGGGGCCACCCAACAACAAGCGCAAGTAATGTGCCTAGCTCAACTTCACCCACATCAAAGAATCGTTGATTCTTTTTTTGTAAAGTACGCAAGACAATAAACGTAAGTAATCCAACCCCAAGCGAAAGAACGACATTGGCCCAAAAATGCGTCCATATGTACTGAAAAAAATACGTGATAGGTTGCGTTGGCGGAAGCAGTAACTTTCCTAACTCGTCTTGCACCCAAGCATAATATTGTAAACCGCTTTTTGCAGCAGCAAATGCAATGCGAAAACTAACCACGGCAACAATAAGTCGGGTAAATACAGCTAAACGCTGCCCGCCTAACAACGGAGAGCGAAGATATACGTATCCAGCACTAATAACCATTACCACAAAGAATGCGAACGGTATCAAATCAATGCCTGAAGAAAGTAATGCTTGTAGTGAAGAGAAATTCATGCCTACAAATTTTGTTATTTCCCTTTTTCTACACGTTCTGCATATTCACCTGTCTGTGTATTGACGCGGATGATATCGTTTTCACCAATAAACATCGGAACGTTTACCTTTGCGCCGGATTCAATAACAACAACCTTCGTTCCCCCTTGTGCAGTGTTCCCTTTAATCGCCGGTGGAGCTTCAACAACAAGATATTCAATCTTAATTGGCAATCGTACAGCAAAAATCTTTTCGCTAAAAATAAGTGCAACAAGCTCCATTTCTGGCTTAAGAAAATCTTTTTGGTCGCCAATCGTTTCTTCGGTCAAGCTAAAGCGCTTACCTGGATTTGCGAGTTCAGAAAACCAATACTCCCCTTTCGCTACATATAAATATTTTGCTTTTAATTCCTCAACTTCAGCTTCTTCAAATTCATCCGCTGGCTTAAAGTTACGCGACAACACTTGCCCTGTGCGTAAATTCTTCAATTTTGTCTGTATAGAAGAACCGCCACGCCCTACGTGTTGGTGCGAAATTTCAAGGACAGTAAACGGGTCCCCATCCATAATAATAGAACTTCCTTTTTCTAAATCGTTAATATCTAACATGCGAATTTTTCCTCAGAGCAAGGCGCCGTACTAAGTAGCTAAGTGCCTCACCGAAGATAATTAATAATTACGTTTGTATACTGTTGTACCAAATTTTCCTCAAAAATCAAAGGGTAGAGCTATTTCCCTCAATATCCTTTGGTGGTTGCACAGTCTTTTCTTCAGGCTGCTTGTCCTGAGCAGCGCCGAGGGGCTTGTTCTGCTTGCCTTCCGCAGCTTTAGCGAAGGAGGGAGCGGAGTCGAAGGGCTTAATTTCCTTTCTTTTTTGCAACGATTCTTCGATTGCCTTTTTCAAGTCATCAATATTGACCGGCTTTTTTTCATACACATGCTTTGGCCGATCATGGTTCGTTACAGGGCGAGACATAGGTTCCCCAGAAACTATCTTAGCAAACGCAGAATCAGGGTTAGGCGTTTTATCGTGGTGCATCGGCGGACGAACAATGGACTTACCCTGATCCGTCACCTGACGGACGAAGGGTCGCTGCTGATTGGAATCAACGCGCCTATCTCCACCAAAAGCGGGTTTTGCAGGAGAAGTATTTGATGTAGCCGGTCTCGGTCGCTCTGAAGAGCGATTGTTGTTATCTTGCCTTGGATAGTCACGCTTCGCCGAATGTTCGCGAGGAGTTAGCATTGACCCCAGTGATTTTTCATCGCGGCGCATAACCTTGTCGTCCATCGATGCTTTTCCCGACCCCATGTATTCTTTGGATATCATTTCATCAACCAATGCCTTGGGCATTGAGTAATTTCTCCGAGAATTTTCAATAATGACGTCCTCGTAATTGGGCTGTGGGATTGGATACGGCGGCAGCGTCTCGGCGGAAAACGGTCGAGATGCCTGACCGTCAACCAATAATTTAAGATAAATATGTCGATTTGATAAGCCAATCATATCCTGCGGAGTGAATTCGGGTTCAAACTCATGTTCAAAGAACATGGCGTCAATTGAGCCAACCCGGAACATCGCCAACGTACCGACGTTTCCGACGATCGCTTCCGCAAGACCTTCTTCCTGTTTGAGCTGATCGACGTACTGGTGGGCGAGCACCAGGCCAAGGCCATACTTGCGGGCTTCAGCAAAAATCTTTGTAAACGCACCCGTCGAAAAGTTTTGGAACTCATCGATGTATAGAAAGAATGGCCTTCGTTCTGCCTCGGGCATATCAATACGACTCATTGCCGCAAGCTGAATCTTTGTGATGATCATAGCGCCAAGCAGTGCGGAATTGTCCTCACCCAATCTTCCCTGCGAAAGATTGCAGATAAGAATCTTTCCTTCATCCATTGCCTTGCGCATATTGATGGTCGATTTTGGCTGCCCGATAATATTACGGATGACCGGGTTGGAACTAAATTGCCCAACCTTGTTTTGCAACGGCGCGATGGCCTCGGTCATAAATTTGTCGGTATATTTTGCAAACTCGTTTTCCCAAAACGATTTAATGACCGGATCTTTCAAATTAGACACAACCTTCAAACGATATTCCTTCTCCGCAAGCATACGCATAATACTCAAGAGCGTTGTGCCTGGATATTCCAGCAACGCCAACAATGTATTGTTTAAAATGTATTCCATACGCGCGGACCATGCATCCACCCAAATCTTTTGAAATACGCCCATGACGGCCGAAGCGACAAGGTGCGCGTGTTCTTCCCCAACACGCTCGAGCGGATTAAAGCCAACCGGATTTTCAATATCAGACGGATTCACATAGATAACATCCTTAATACGGTCTTCGGGCACGTGCTTCAAAAGCTCTTCCACGAATTCTCCATGTGGGTCAAGCACCGCAACGCCGAAACCGTTCTTGATATCATTGATCATCAAGTTTTTCATCAGCGTCGTTTTTCCCGTACCACTCTTCCCAATAAGATACATATGACGCAATCGGTCATTCGCCTTGATACCAAAATTAACGCTTTGGTTGCGAAAATTTGTTTTTGCAAAAATTGAAACTTCTTTGTTACTCATGGGTATTTAGGAACAATTATCCAATAGGTAAATTCTCTGGTGGCTCGCCTTTCTTTGCCTCAATACGTCGCATACTTGGAGCACCCACCAACGATGTCGGTACGTGATAGAGTGTTGCTAATTCTTCAATAGAGAAAACGGGCGGTTTTTTAATCATCGATCGCTCCTTATATGCAGTAAACATCGCACGCTTTTTCAAATATTCCTGCTGTTTTTTCCAATCAGAGAATACCCATGCCTTAAATCCTTTCGGTGGGCTTACTGATGTATCTTTGTTTGTTTTAAATGAATTGATGTGATGTGATCCAAATTGCTTAAACGCACTTGTAATACCACTAATATACGCCTTATGAAAAGACTCTTGTCGGTCGATATACACCGCACGTACATTTACTTCAAAACACAACTTTGAAATTTTCCCTTCTATTCCTTCAAGTACTTCCTTTTCGGTAAAGCTTAGGGATGCGATAGACTTAGGAGCGGCTTCTGACTTTTTAGGTGGTTCTGGCCACTTCGGCTCAGCGATAAACGCGGTCAAGAAATTTTGCACCCACAACAACAAGTGCTCAAACACACCCAGCTCCACAACTTCCTTTACTTCCCTGCCAAGCATCTTATCAACGATTGCTTGTCCTTTCTTTTTGTAATCATTTGTCTTTTCTCCCGTTGCCTTGATAACGTATTGCAAGAAAATCATTTCATTCTCGCGCAACTTTGACATGGTTTCCAAAATAACCGTAAGCGGATCAAGACGCTGCTCTTCTTCTTTTTCTTCAAAATAGAGGTATGTCTTTATCGGATATGCACTCTCTTTATCAAGAACCAGGTCAGCGCCCCACACATCATACACGGGGTTTGGAAGCGACGCCGGCAAATAATCAACATAGTCATCGACAATGGAAATTTCTGCGTTCGGATATTGAGCAAAAAGAGCAGACTCCACTAAGTTGCGTTGTCCATCGGGAACGCGAATATAGAAATAGACCCCGCCACTGCGTCCAACCATTTCAAACGACATTGAACTTTGCGACTTGCCCTTGATGTTTTTATCCCACCAGCCAATCTCGCCCTCGTACGTACCGTGGAGTGTGGCAAATACCTGCTCCATAGCCTTTGGGCTGCGAAGATTCTCTTTTGGAATACGAAGTTCAAGTACGACAGATTTTGCCGCCTTCCCCGCTGCTTTTTTATTTGCAGCAACATACAGATCCCATAAGTAAAAGGAAAGAAACACGGGGAGCACAATCCACCATACATACGAAAAAACCTCAAAGATACTCTGCAAGATGCCGAGTCCAATCTCACTCACAATCGCAGGTATAGGCAACCCGCCAAATAAATAATTAAAAATTTCTTGCATATCCTCTCGATGATTTACTCTTTCTAGTATACCGTTTTACCAACCGTATGCCAACTAGCATGCTAATACATAGTTTAAAAAAAGAAGCACAGTTAGTGCTTCTTTTTTATTATGCAACGTGATATGTTCCGTCTTCTAAGCGCTTGAAGTGTTTCTTGTTTTGCAAGTTAAGCAAAATAGTATTTTCTTTAAGAAATCGCTGTGATGAAACCATCTGTACAACATTTTGCTGTGCAAGCGGTCCGTTATCAATAAGAACTTGTCGGATAACATCCTTCGCAGTTCCTGGGAAAAATCCATGTTCAGTCAAACCATACATACCTCGTCCAACCAAGACAAAACGATTGTCCTTGATTAATTCGTTATGAATTGTTTGTGCGTATACCGGCTTTTTATCAAATCCAGTGGTATTAATAGTCCCTGCAATGTCACGGAAGTGCATTGGCTTGCCATGCTTTCGCAAGATCAAATATGCCTTTGCGCGTGCCGTCTTTGGAGTTATTTCTTCCCAATGGGAAAGTCCAAAATCAGAATAAGGATTGGTAGCAAACTTCTTAGAAATGCTCAGGTAATCCATACCCGCAACGAGATCAACATTCGAGGCTGTCGCAAGCTGTTTAAAGTGAGGATCGAACTGGCCTTTAAATACAAGCTCTTCCTTTTTCCCTCCAAAAAACTTTACTGCCTTTTCGATAAATGTTTCTGCTTTCTTGATGATTGCTTTGTCTAAGCACCAGAAGCTATAGAAACTATCGTCTTCGTTGTAGTGCATTGGCTCACCAGCAATCTTGAACAAGAAGCGAAGTTGACACTGATTTACAGAATCATCCTTAAGGATGGTCTGCATATCCTTTACAAAATCGTTTTCCTTACGGATGCCACCTAATGATGTTAAGTGTGCTTTCGCAATAGCAACCAACTGGTCGCCATCACTATCCTTAAAATGCTCCCGTGCCAAACGAAGCCCTTCAGCTTCGATTTGACGAACGCGCTCTCGGGTAATCCCGTTGCGCTCGCCAAGCTCCTGTAAGGTCTTTTCCTGGTTATCCCGAAGCCCAAACCGCTCCTCAACGATTTCTCGTTGTCGGGCAGAGAGGGTGTGTGTTACGTGTTCGATTATGTTTCCTACGTTCTTCATAGTGTTTTAACCTACCAATTTAGTGTGATTAAACTCTACTTCATTTACGAAATATTGTCAAGAGCGGGCTCGCAACGAATATTGACGAGTATGTTCCCATTGCAATACCGATAAGCAAGGTAAGAACAAAGTACTGTAAAGTAGCTGGGCCAAAGAAATACAGAGCGACAAGTACAACCAAAACGGTCAACGACGTATTGATAGAACGTGCAAATGTCTGGTTAATACTCTTGTTTACAACCTCGGCAAATGAAGTATTCGCACTGTGATTGAGCACATTTTCACGAACTCGGTCAAACACAACGATAGTATCGTGCACAGAAAAGCCCATAACCACGAGCAACGCGACAATAAAATTGGTGTCTATTTCAATGCCAAACTTCCACCCAAGAACTGCGAATACTCCTGCCGGCACAATTACGTCATGTAACAGCGTTATCAAGGTAATGACACCGTACTTCCAAGACTTAACCGGATAGGAAACTTTTCGAAATGCATACGTGACATACAAAGAAATACCCAAAACAACGTACACGATAGCCCAAAGTGACTTGTTCTTCAGCTCCTGACCAATCGTAGAACCAATTGATTGAAATTGTCCTTCTTCGATAGTGCCAAACGTGGTTCGCAAATCACTCAAATACTGTTGGTGCATTTCCTCAGAAACGGCGGCCATGCGGATAAGGTATCCCCCTTCTGCAACAGGAAACAGCACAAAATTCTTATCTTCAAGATTTGTGGTAAGAAAATTCTTCAACGCCACATCATCCATAATAACCTCTCCAGAAACCTGCTTAACTTGCCACATCGCTCCTCCTCGGAAATCGATGCCCGTCTTCAGCCCAAACAGCGCTAGTGCAGCAATGCTCGCTACAATCAATAGGCCGGAAAATCCGAGAAACCATGCTTTGTTTTTTATGATATTCATAGACCGATTAAATAGTGACTAAGGTTACTTTTTTGCTTTTAAAGCGATTGTGTACATGAGCAATCTAGTTACGGTAATTGCCGTGAACATACTCACAAGCACACCGATACCAAGCGTCAATGCAAATCCTTTCACAAAGCTCGAAGTAGTAACAAACAAGATTGCGCAGGTAATGCCCGTCGAGATGTTTGAGTCGCGAATTGAAGGCCATGCACGGCGAAATCCTTCTTCAATTGCAGCAGACTTCGAAATACCTTTTTTCAATTCTTCCTTAGTGCGCTCGAAGATAAGCACGTTTGCATCAACAGCCATACCGATAGAAAGAATGTATCCTGCAATACCAGCAAGGGTCATAGTGACACCAAGCTTAAATATTGCCAATGATAGGAAGATGTAAATAATCAACGCAATTGATGCGTATAATCCAAACCCGCGATAATATGCGAGCATGAACAACATAATGATAATGGTTCCAAGAAGTCCCGCGTTAACTGCTTTCTTTAATGACTCTTGTCCAAGACTTGCACCAACAGTTTGCTGACTCACTAACTCCATAGGAGCAGATAGTGCACCCGCATTAAATCGCTCTACCATCTTACGGGCTTCGTCAGTAGTAAACTTACCCGTAATCTGCGCGGTTCCTCCGGAAATTTTTTCGCTTACAGTAGGAACTTCAATTGGCTGTCCGTCCAAAAAGATTGCAATCGGTTTTCCAACATTGCGCCCTGTTAATTCTTCGAACAATGCGGCACCTTCTTCGTTAAACTCAAGGCTCACGCTTGGTGTGCCAATTGTTTGATCAAAAGTCATTTGCGCCTTTTTTAGATAACGCCCAGTGAGCTGTGTCGGCAAGAAAGCGGTCGATGTACCGACTTCAATGACTTCACGGAAATCAAGCATTGGAGTTTCTCCGATTTGCTTAATAGCCTGATCAACAGGAATACCGGCAAGCTCAACGATAAGGCGATAAGAATCTCCTTCTCGTGCAGTAACAACCTGCGGCTCACTAACACCGAATAAATTTACGCGACGTTCAATAACGTCTTTTAATCCACTCATGACCGAATCACGATCGCTTGCAGTGACATTAGACATGTCTACTTCATAGACCAGATGCGACCCACCAACAAGATCAAGCCCCAATCTCCATGGAGCGATCTGCTTTCCGAAATCAAACGGTTTTTTCGATATTGGGAGAACAAACACTGCAGCCAAAGCGGCTACAAGTACAATACCGGTTAAAATAAGTCTGGCGTGTTTTTTCACAATGTGGAAAATATATCACAAAAAACCCTAGGACGCAAGAAATAGTGTAGTGGGTAAAACAAAAAAGGGGGCTCCATGGAAGCCCCCGCAATTCCGCTACTGCCCGCGTCGCTGCACTTTATACGCAACGCGCAACGCGCCAATGAGTCGATTACTGAACTCAAGCGCCTCATCAGAAAGATTATCGTCGCTCTTATCTCGAACAAACGAGCCGAGCGATATCCACTGACCTGCAAACAGATTAAGCCAGGCAAGTTTTCCGGCGCCGGAAATAACTTTAATGACGGTAATCACCCCATCCCCGAAAACTTTTTTTTCTTCAACCGAAAGGAGTGCGGCACCCGGAAATAATTGAACGCCATCTGCTCGTTCTTTCTTGGGAAGATAGACGGCATACACTCCTAATCTTCCGCTGCGCAACAAGAAGAGGCTCTTGTTCCCCATACGAAGCAACGCATCAATCTCATCCATGCTTTTCTGATAATCGTCGGCCTTTACAAGCGAAAGAAAGGCTCGCAACTTGGCCTCAAGTTGTTTCTGCCAATGGCCATCACAAAGCGGGACATACGAAACACCTTCGTACTGCAGCGTTCCCACTGGAAACGCCTTCTTTCGCCCGCCCAGCAATACGGCGTCTTCTTTTTTTGTGGGGATATAAAACCTTCTACAATCTACCGCCTCCCGAAGCAGTAAGAGCGCGTTTGCGCGATTAACTTCAGCCGCCTCAACCTTTTCGATCAGCTTCCAAACAACGATTGCATTCCCGCTTCCACTTTCAGTCATAACCGTTTCCTCCTTGGGTTTTTACTGCCAATTATCGGGGCGAACAAGCACACAATCCACCTATACAATTTACAAGGTAATCTAGCTAAATAAGAACACTAAGTTTCAAAGAAGTCAATCTTTAAAACGGGGAGAAATTAAAAAATGCTTTTTCCAGTTCATCTGTCCCCCATTGCGGAACAAATAAATATCCTTGCGACCGAGCAAGCTCATACAAATCCTTTGTAATACGCACGTCGTGCAAACAATACTCGGCAAGTTCTTCAAATCTTCCTTCGCGATACATGGTTGGCGCTTCAAGACTATGATGCGTCTTCCCTGTACCTAAGTTAATCTTTGCCAAGATGTCCAAACTAATACGTCGCCCTAATTGCATTTCAATATCATCCAACAAGTCGATGCGCGGAACACCATATAAATTAAATTTACAATGTTTATTTAAAACAGGGATATCAAATCGGGTAATGCTAAACCCGATAATACATTCGGCATTCCGTAGTAACTCACTACACTCAAGCATATGATGCTCGTCGAATGAAATGTATTTATCTTGCGCATAGGAAAAAAGACCCACCACAGAAACAAGGAGGTCGTTAAAATTATCCTTGCCCACTTCGGCAAGAGTGTTTTTTGTTTCAATATCGAAAACGATAAAATCGCGCATACCTTCTCTACTTAGCGCGTTTTATGAGTTCTGTCAATTTTCTAACTTGTTTATCGAGCACCTTTTTGTCTAGCGCCTCAACATTTAATCGGGCAAGTGATTCCGTATTTGAAAACCGTACGGTAAACCACCAGTCGGGATTCTTAAACTCCACAGCAATCCCATCAATTTTTGAAACCCGCGCGGCATCTTTTTTATAGTGATTTTCAATTGTCTGAAGAAGCGTACCACGTTTTGCAACAGATATAGGGAAATTAATTTCTCCCGATGCATGCGTTACGGGCAAAAGATCCACAAATTCAGCAAGCGTATATGGCAACTGTGCAATCGCATGTAATACAGCGATTGCGGCAAAGATACCGGAATCGCAATAAAAAAAGTCTCGAAAATAATAATGTCCCGACTCCTCATGTCCAAAATCAGCATTCCATTTACGCATTGCTTGCTTAATAAAATAATGCCCTGTCTTGCTTTCAATACGCTTACTTTCAAATGGATGTCGTTTAATAAGCCACCCCGCTTTTACATCGCTAATAAAATGCTTTGGTCGCAATGACCATAACAACAGATATGCAATTACATTAGGGTCAACAAAACGTCCTTTATTATCAATAAAAAAGGCTCGATCACCATCCGCATCAAAAATAATACCCACATCGGCGCGCTCGGACAAAACCTTTTTCTGTAGCATTACTAAAGAACCTTTGTGTAATGGATCAGGCGCATGATGCGGAAAATTTCCATCGGGTCGTCCATTGATAATAATGGCATCAGAAAATAACTGTTCAATAATAGGACCAGTAGATCCGTTTGAGCAATCAAATACGCTCGGGATATGTTTTGCGCATGCACAAAAATAGTTGCTCAAAAATGCAACGTACTCTTGCGTATACAATTGATTGTCGTTTTTCATAAAAGAATACTTATATTCTACTGCATTTAGGAACAGAATGAAAAAGCCGCCCATGAAGAGCGGCTCGATAGCGTTACGCAGATTATTCATTTTCATCAGGCTCGCCGGAATGCATCGCTCAAGGTGACCAGATACGCCCGCGAATTCCTTGCATCGCCTTCGCTGGATAATGTATCGGCGATTTCGAGTAATGTCCGAACGATAATCGCTTCACTTTGCGAAGAGAGGTCGGAGGATTCCTGTAACAGTTCCCCTAGTTCGATGAGCTCTTTCTGCGCTTGATGCGACGAATACACTTGAGCGGCCTTTTTCCGCATCAGTTCAAGCACATTTGTATACAACGGCATTTTCTTTCGAGGCATACGTAATCCTTTCTTTTGCGCAAGATGGTGGTACTGCACACAAAATAACCCGAGTACATCTACTTGTCAATCATAGTCCCAGTTCTGGAGCAATATCTTGCAACGCGGCTAATCCAAGTTGCAAGAACTCATCGATGGGAATATTTGCCTGCTCACACTCCATAATAAGATCGCGGTTACAGCGCGCCGCAAAACCTTTTTTTTTAAATTTCTTTTTTAACGAATCAATCGAAACATTCGAAAGTTTTTTATCCGGTTGCATAAGAGCAGAAGCAACTATCAAACCCGTCAACGTTTCTGCGGCAACAAGACAATGTTCAATCGTAGTTGTTCGTTGGCGATCTCGTAATTGCGGAATTACTGCAAGCCCATATCCATGCGAAATAATAGTCGTGATAAGAAATTCGCTCGCACCCGCTTCTCGTAATATGTCCTGCGCTTTGATGCAATGCTCTTGTGCATTTTCTTTTGTTAAATCCCAATCGATATCATGGAGTAGTCCAATAATTCCCCACGCTTCTTCATCTTCGCCTAATCGCTTTGCGATGGCGCGCATAATAATCTCCGATTCACGGGCATGTAATCGTGTCCCCGCGTCAGTATTGTATACACCAACCAAATCCTGTGCTTGTTGATAGCTTAATCCTAATTGTTCCATATTATTCACTTTTTTTACTATCCATCCTAATCCAAATTAATAGGAAAAATATTATTATTTGAATTGCAAAAAGAATTTCGATAAATTGCCTAAAGGAAAAATTTGCAAAATAAGCAATTACAAGTGCGCAATAATTTATCAATCCTGAACATACTGAGGATAATACAAAGGCTACGAATAAATCATTTTCTTCCCTTGCTTTATTTTTTTCAAAAAGTACTAACGTGTAGATAAAGCTAGCGGGAAGCACTAACGAAATAGCCAGTAGTAGCAATTTTACAATATTCACATCTATAAAAATACTTCGATAATAGACAAAAAACTCTAGAATTCCTGGGGCAACCAGAAAAAGAATTCCGAATAAAAGCAATATAGTATCCTTCTCTTTAATTTTATCAAAATCACTAAAGCTCATGTGAAAAATATTTTATGTGCGAGCCTGTGAAAATGGCGGATAAAATGGTCGAGGAAAAATTGCCCCAGCAACCAAATTTACCTGCATTCTCCGAACATGGGAATATTTCGGATTAAGGGCGCTGGAAAAATATCGGAAGAAGCTCGGTGTTTGAGTGCGCCTACCCTTGGCGTACGAGTTCCGAGCTTCAGCCGTTTTGGAGGCGACCCCGAAATATTTCTGGTTCGAAGTTTTTGCAGTACTTTTTTGAAAAAGTACGAAAAGATTATTATCGCTTGTTGAGCAACGTCCTCTTATACACATCCAAATGCGTCAAAATAAGACCCGCTCCTTTTGCTACGCAAAAGAGAGGATCTTCTGCAACATACGCATTCACACCCAGCATACGCTTCAAAAAATCGGTTAGATGCGGAATTTGCGCACCACCACCTGAGATAATAATTCCTTTTTCCATAACATCAGCAACCAACTCGGGAGGCGTTTCGTTAAATACATTCTGTACCTCGCTCGCAATGTCGAGCAGGTATGGATGAATTGCTTCAGCAACTTCATTTGAAGTAACAATAATATCTTTAGGCAATCCAGTAATCAAATCACGTCCGCGAACTTCCATTGTTCGCTTATCTTTAGTCGGCAATGCCGATCCGATATGGATTTTAATTGCCTCGGACGTTTGCTGCCCAATTGAAAGCGCATATTTCTTTTTAATATAGTCGACGATTGCGGCATCAAACTTATTTCCTGCAACACGTAAGCTTGCCCACGATACAATACCGCCCAGCGAAACCACGGCGGTTTCCGTAGTACCTCCACCGATATTAACAATCATATTCCCCGCATGTGAATTAATAGGAATGCCTGCCCCCAATGCAGCAAGCATCGGTTCACGCACAATATATGCTTCGCGCGCACCCGCTTCTTTTGCGGCATTAATAACCGCACGACGTTCTGTTTGCGTAATACCTGCAGGAACAGAAATAACAATATCGGGTTTAAAAACGTTAAACGAACCAATTGCTTTGGTAATAAAGTACTTCAACATCACCTTTGTGATGTAGTAGTCAGCAATAACACCTTCTCGTAATGGTTGATACGCCACGATATCGCTCGGCGTTCTCCCGATCATTTCTTTAGCCTCCTTTCCTACAGCCAAAACGGTATTATCAGGGACGCTCAAAGCAACGATGGTTGGCTCGTTAATCACAAATCCTTTTCCTTCAACAAACACAATTGTATTTGCTGTTCCTAAATCGATTCCAATTTTTCTCGTAAACATGAAGTGTAATGCCTGTTTAAATTAATCTACTCTCTTTATATCAGCTCCAAGGGCTATAAGTCTAGTATCCAGATCTTCATACCCTCGATCAATCTCCTCAATACCATCAATAATCGTTTCGCCCTCAGCAACAAGCGCAGCAATTAAATGCGCCATTCCAGCACGCAAATCACGCACTTTTAGCTGTATACCATGCAATGGCGTCGGACCAGAAATAATGGCGCTATGAGGATGCCCCTGCCCATTATAGCGACACGGCAACTCGCCTAAGCATTTAGAAAATATAGAAATATTTGCCCCCATTGCATTTAATTCTTCCGTATAGCCAAACCGGTCTTCGTATACCGTCTCGTGCATAACAGACGTTCCTACGGCTTGCGTGAGCAAGATAAGAAAGGGTTGCTGCCAATCAGTCATGAATCCAGGGTGGGTGTCGGTTTCGACTTCACTGGCAACGAGCGCGCCTTTTCGGAAGAATGTAATCCCGTCATCTTCAATGCGATATTCACCGCCAATTTTACGCACTGCATTTAAAAACGTAATAAGGTCTTTTTGTACGGCATTTTTTACCTTTACTTCATTCCCTGGAAATGCCAAGCCGAGGCACGCAAAGGAAGTAGCTTCGTTGCGATCAGGAAGAATGCGATGTCGAGCACCGTGCAACTTCTCAACTCCTTCGATATAGATTGTTCGGTCAGAACCAAGACCGATAATCGCACCCATCTTTTGCAAGAGCAAAATGATGTCCATAATTTCAGGTTCAACCGCAGCGTTATAAATAACAGTGCGCCCCTTCGCAAGCACTGATGCTAAGATAATATTTTCAGTTGCGCCCACACTTGGATAGCGCAAACGGATTGTTGCACCTTTTAATCCTTCCGGTGCACTCGCATAAAAATAATGCTCGTCTTGTGTAATTCGTGCACCAAGCTGTTGCAATCCATCAAGATGAATATCAACAGGACGCGCACCAATTTTGTCGCCCCCCAACACAGGGACTTCAGCTTTGCCTACGCGACTCAACAATGGTCCAAGCGCAAGAATCGGGATACGATTCCGACGGGTTAATTGGGTTACCTGATGACTTTTGATCGTGGGCGTATGCAAACGCACAGTCGAACCTGAAACGGTAACCGTCGCTCCGATGTGCTCACATAGCTCTTTTGTTATTTCCGTGTCGCCTATAGACGGAAAATTTTCCAATATGCATTCTTCGTCCGTAAGAAGCGATGCGATCATCATTTTTGTCGCAGCATTCTTTGAACCTTTCACCTCTATTTCTCCTCGTAATATTTTTCCTCCGTTGACAATAAACCGCATAAATAGTTGCTTAAATCGTATTTTTATACTATAACATATATATTACTAAATCAAAGAGGGCCCCGAGAACTCGCGTACTTGGATGAAGTGCAAGGTGCGGGAAAATTGACGAGAAAGGCGTGCTATTTTGTACGACGATTAAGGCAATTGGGGCCCGCAACGAAGCAATTCGCCAAGTACGCGAGTTCGAAATTATGCCTCATCGCACCCGACTTATTCTATTTTATACATTTGTTCTTATCTTCCTCATCGCAGGAACAGGGGTCCTTCTCTACTCTTCCGGATGGCGCATCGATCTTGAAACGAAAACCATCCAAAAAATTGGTGCAATTTATATCAAGGCAAACGTCCGAGACGTTACGATCAAAATAAACGATAAGCTATACGAGGACGAAGCGGGTATCATACAAAGTGGTACGCTTATTTCAAACCTTCTTCCCAAAATATATCGAGTAGAAATTACAAAAGAGGGATACCAACCCTACTATAAAACACTTACTGTAAAGCCGTCAGTTGTTGAAGAAATTTTAAATGCACAGCTTATTCCGGAAGTGCTCGAACCAACGGTTATTGCACCCACAAAAGGAATGCAATTCGTAGATACGCACCAGGCTGCAAATAAAATGATTTTACAAGATACCCGTACAGGTATCTATTATCTGTACGATAAAGCGAATGCCTCAAGCACTACAAACTTAACGATGGCAGTTACGAACGCACAACGCGGGCAAAAAATACGAAAAATCGCTTTTGTCCCTTTTAAGCCCACGCAATTTATTATCGAAGACAGCGCGGGCTTTAAACTCTTTGATTCAGAAAAGAAGAGTATCGAATCATTAGCAAAAGGATCAGTCGTAACATGGGGAATGAAAGACTCGACGATTATCAGCGTGCAAACAACCAAGGAACATCGCCAAGAAGTTTCTTCTCTTAATCTTATATTTAAAACACAAACTGCGCTCGACGGATTAAACAAACAAATCGCGACCACAACGTACATAACCGCAATCGGAACAACGGGCAGTGGAGGCGCAATTGCATTTACCGATGTTAAAAATGGGTTGTTTCTCTTTACCCCAAAAACAGAGGTGCTCACCCGCATCGCCGAAGGCGTAAAATCATTCACCTTCTCTCCCGATGGAAAGAAGCTCGCAATAGTGCAACAAAACGGCACGATAACAATTCAATTCATCGAAGAGTTTAATGGGGATATTCGCAAAAAAGAGGGCGACAGTATCTCAATTACACTTGCGCAAAAAGAATTGATTCACTCAATACAATGGTATGCGGATTCCTACCACCTGTTTGTAGAATATCCAAATGAACTGTTCTTAACGGAATTAGATGATCGGAAACCGCTTAACGTATTCAACGTACTTACAGGGTTCACCGATTATCGATACATCGCAGAAAATAGTTCGATATATTTCACGAACGAGAAATATATTCATTCAATTCAAATAGAGAAATAAGAACAATTACACTGATGCAACCCCTCAAAACAACCGCCGGAATCCTTGTCGCTTCTCCGCTCCTTTTTTGGGGTGGATGGAATATTGGCAAAGCGGTTTACCCCGAACCTCCTACGCAACTCCCCGCGCACTCACAAGTGGCCGAGCTTTCAAAACAACTACCGTTCATGGTGCCGTCAGATACACGTCCCAATGTTTGTGCGGAAACGCTTGTATTCAAAAATGAGGCTGACAAGCAATATTGTTTTGAAGCGCCTAAATTGACCGAACAAAAAGGATTGCAAATCGATCTAACCACACAAAAAGCGATTCTTTTCGAAAACGGCAAGATTGTAGAAATTCTACCGGTCGCCTATCAATCGCCAGAAGGAGTATGGTTTCAAACGCCAACAGGATATTTTCGTGTAGGGGTTATGAGAGAAAAACATCGCTCTTCCCTGTTCCCTGTAAATATGCCGTACGCAATTCAAATTACGGAGGATTTCTTTATGCATGAAATCCCTTTTTATGATGACGGCACCAAAGTAACCTCAAAATTCAGTGGCGGGTGTCTACGGTTTGAAACTGAAGTTGCAAAACGCTTATTCGAATTTCTCAAACGCGGCGATCAATTAATTATCTACAAGACAACGCATGGATTAAGCGAGAAAGAGGGTCTCCAATCACCCGTCGCCTTGGATCAATTTTGGATTCGCCAACGTTTTAATAGTCCGCTACGTAGTGCGTGGAATTATTCTGGTAATCTCGACAAACTCATGCTCGATTACGACGAACACACCGGTGTCGATTTTTCTGCCAATAGAGATGCAATCGACCTCAATGCATACGCCATCACCGACGGGATAGTAGTAAAAGTACAACAAAATGATGGGGCAGACCATGGCATGGGCGCAACAGTTATTGTTGAGCACATAATCGAAGGGAAAACATTGTATGGCGTATACGCACATCTTGCATCCATTGCGACGACCGCGACAGAAGGCGCACAAATAGAAAAAGGGTCTGCCCTTGGTACGGTTGGCAACAGCGCCTACGGCTGTCAGAATAATTGGAAAGTTGGTACCGACGGATGTGCAAGCCAAAATCCAGATGACATCCATCTTCACTTTGAATTAAAGACAAAGCCAGTACTAGAAAATCCAGAAGGCGATACTGCGTGCACACTTAAAACAACCGGCGAACCGCATGCGTGCTATGGATACGTACCGGGGCACCCTGGCGAATACGGCTACGTTGATCCCCTAACAACACTATTCGATAAAAAAGAGTTATAATAGCTGTTAGTGGTCTCATGTTTTTCTATTGCAATGTATCAAATAAAAAATGCACAATTTACCGGCCCCATTGAAACGCTTCTTGAAATGATCGAGGCGCGTAAATTAGAAATCACACAAGTCAGTCTCGCACTAGTAACTGATGATTTTTTGAAATTTGTGCAAGAAATGAACAGTGCTGGAAAAGAGCGCAACGAAGCAGAGATTCGCTTTCTTTCGGACTTCGTAGCAATCGCCTCTCGCCTCCTTCTCATTAAATCAAAGGCGTTGCTTCCATCACTCGAATTATCCACAGAGGAAGAGGAGGATATTAAAGATCTCGAACATCGGCTCAAGTTCTACCATCAATTTAAGCCCGCTATGGTACACATCAAAGAGCTCTATGAGCGAGACCAGACGTGTATTGCTCGCCCACTACTCCTTGGTCGTCCTACTATTTTCTATCCGTCTCCAGAAGTTACGCCTACTGCAATGCAAGGAGCAATGGCGACTGTGTTTGAAACCCTCAAGCAAGCAGTACTGGAATTTAAAAAGGTAGAGAACACAATCATAAAACTCGAGGAGAAGATCGAAGAAATTTTAACAAAAGTAACCAGCGGAATAAAAAGTTTTGGACATCTTATTAGTGAAAAATCAAAGAAAGAAGTTGTTGTTCTCTTTCTTGCACTCTTGCATCTACTCCGCGATCAACATATTCATGTAGAGCAAAGCGAAGGATTCTCCGATATCACCATTCGAAAAACTGATGCGTAATGTGTAAAAATAACGCCTCGACCGAAGTCGAGGCGTTTTTATTTTCCGAATGATTACGGGGAGGTACTCAACAAGTAAATGCTGTAGCACGCGACACCAACTCCTATTATTTTTTGCATGGTCATCGTTTCGCCGAGCAACAGCACGCCGCCAATTACCATAACAATGGGGACCATTACCGCCATTACAGGAAGCCATGTCGTGACAACACCCTTTCCCTGGTCAAGCAATAGCCCGTAGCAAAAGATGGCAACTCCGCTCGGAATAGCTCCGAACAGCACAAACAGAACAGTGCCCTGCACCAACGGAGCTGGAGAAAAATTAGAGAACCCGAGTACTACAAAAAACTGCACCACACTCATGATACTCATCGCCAAGCCAACAGGCAGCCCATAATACTGCCGCAATATCGGCCAGATCCCAAACCCCACAGCGCACACAAGGCACTGGGTCAACGGATGTGCAAAAACGTGCATACCGACCTCCTTCTTTTAGGGATTTTAAATAAGCAGCTGCCGACACTATGGCACAGTAATTATCTATTAGTCAAACCCCACTACCGTTACCTTCGGATACATTTTAAATTCCTCTGTCTTTTTCGCAACTCGATCTTCCAAGGTGAGTACGTACAATGCATCAAATCCAAGATATGCCGCCAATACATAGACATCCCCGTTTATATGGCATAGTACAGAACCAATATCGAGTACGGGAATTACAACAGTCGCTTGTATCTGTTTTGCCTGTAATAGATCTTGAATTTCCGCCTGATTCTTTTCCAAAATTTCGCGCGCAAACTGACGATCCTCAAACCGTTCAATCTCCCTGCCAAGTGGACCGAATACCACGGGGATTCCTCGTTCTTCAAATGCTTTGTTAATTTGCGTACCGCCACCAGAACAAACAACCACAAAATAATCCTGCGTAAGAACACGAATCCAATCGAGAACATCTTCACGAGAAATCAAATCCCCCGATATTTTTACAAACGCAGTTTTATTCATACTTCAAACCCGCTCGTGATAGAACGTGTCGACGATTAGGCGACTAAATATTTTTTAAATTCTTCGCTACTCAACTCAATAAGTCGAGCATCACGTGCAATTGGCAACCCAGTCATTTCTCTACCCATCCAAGACAACGGAGAAAATGCGTTTGCAGCTTCCGCAGAATCAAATTCAACTTCAGCGCAAACTAGCCCTTCAAACCGCCCATGATACACCTGAATAACAATATCGGGGTTCGAAGAAAAGCTATAGCGGTCACGGATAAGACCCTCAGAAGCATTTTCCTTCAATTTATAAAATTCTTCTTTTGTTATTTCTTTTTTATCGCGGGTTCGTTCTAACTCGGATAACTCAGATTTTTCTTCATAAATATATGAATCGTTTATTTTAGAAATTCTAACTTCTTTTCCATTCCCACGATCCAGAAAATAACGCTCATAATGAAGGGGCTGCGCGCCGGAAAGATCTGTCATTTCCTTAACAAAAAATTTTCGTTCAATTTCGTTTTTCATATTGTTCCTTTTCAAACCCGCTCGTGATAGAACGTGTCGACGATTAGGCGACTATCGGGCTTCATTTCCCCAATGGCCGTCTTGTAGAGCACCTCAGCGACATCTGCGGGGGTGTGGTGGGCTTCCTTTCCCTTAAACAAGTCCTTGAACATGTCAGTCCCGACAGACCCTGGGGTAACGGCAATAACCTCAATCCCCGACTGGACCAACTCGCCTGACAACGCCTGCGTGAAGGCGATGATAGCACCTTTTGTTGCTGAATAAATCGAAAGTTCGGGGATGCCGAACAGCCCAGCTCCCGATGAAATATTAATGATGCATTTATGGTTAACAATACACCCATCATGGTGGCGCTCTGGAGCTCCTGTAACCATAGCCTTAAGTGCTTCCTGCGTAACGATGAACATTCCACACAAATTCACATTGAGCATCTTGTTCCATTCCTCTTCGAGCATATCTTCAAATCGCTTTCTCTGTGCAACGCCCGCATTATTAATAAGAACATCGAGCGAGCCAAACTTTTTCATTGTTGCATTTACCGATCGTCCCACAGCATCTCGGTCACACACATCTCCTTCGCAAATTAATACGCGATCAGCCGGGAATGCATCTTCGGGAATTTTATTGGTTCCCCGAGAATAGATGGTTACGTTTGCGCCTTCTTGTATAAATTTTTTAGCAGTCTCCAGTCCGATACCCGATGCGGCACCAGTAATAAAAACTGTTTTCTTCTTGATATCCATAATAAATTTAGTATAGCAAAAAAGAGGCGTTTCCGCCTCTTTTTCATAGCTTCCTTATTCTTTAATCTCGATTCCCATTGATCGGGCTGCACCTTTGATAATCTTAGCGGCCTGTTCAACATTCTCGGTGTTAAGATCTTCCATCTTACGCTGCGCGATCTCGCGTACCTGTGCCTCGGTAACAGTTCCTACTTTGATTTTCAACGGGTTTGCAGATCCTTTTGTAACGCCTGCTGCTTTACGCAACAAGTCAGATGCAGGAGGAGTCTTCAACTTGAAGTCGAAGGTTCGATCTTCATAGATGCTGATTTCTGCAGGAATGATAGTGCCTACCATATCCTTAGTTGCCTCGTTGAATTGCTGACAGAACTGCGCAATGTTTACGCCGTGCTGACCAAGTGCCGGACCAATCGGAGGAGCAGGGTTTGCTGCGCCACCAGGGATCTGGAGCTTTACTATTGTTTTGATTGCTTTTGCCATATTCGTGTATTGTACTGATGTTTATATTTTTTGCAACTGCAAGGAATCAAGCTCGACAGCAGTTTCTCGTCCGAAGATCGGTACAAGCACCTTTATTTTTGCGTGTTCTTGATCAATTTCACTTATCTTTCCTTCGTAATCTTTAAATGGACCATCTGAAATCTTTACCGATTCTCCTACCACATAATCCAATTTAATTTTCTTTTCACCGCCCTCCATGCGAGCAATGAGGAAATCTACTTCTTCTTTTGACAATGGTGTTGGCTCAGTAGAATCAGATCCAACGAAACCGGTAACGCGTGGTGTATTGCGGACAACATACCATGAGTCTTCACTCATGACCATATCAACAAGTACATAACCAGGATATATTTTTTCTTCAGACTCCTTTCGCTTTCCGTTTTTTATCTTAATGCTTTTTTCCTTTGGAACGACGACGTTGAATATCTTATCGTCCATTTCCAAGGAATCAACACGCTGTTTCAAGTAACGCGCAACGGCATCCTCATAACCCGAATAGGTGTGTACCGCGTACCAGTGTCGCTCCCCCTTCTGAGAAAGCTCCTTCTTTTCAGCCTTTTTTTCTGGAGTTTGATGTGATGATGTTTCAGTCATAATTGATAGAAATTACGCGCTTGCAATGAAGCGAGCGAATGCGATGAGCGACTTTTTAGATGAAGTATTGAACAAGAATATAGTTAAATACCATATCCAAAATGCCCAAAAATACGGCAAATATAAGCGAAAGTCCAATAACCATGCTCGTTAACCGCACCGTTTCTTGTCGAGTAGGCCAATTAACCCGCTTGAGTTCGAGTTGTGATTCTCTGAAATAGGAAGTAAGACGTGAAACCATAATATATATAATATGTTAGACAGTAATTACCATACACTAAACCCCAGTAAAATGCAAGGTTTTATATGGTTAGCACACATTAGCCAGCAATGCGGTGAGAATACATTTTGTCGAATAAAGCATAAGGCGCGGGAACAGTGCAAGGGCGACGTATTATCAATACGGCAACCGAAGCACTGGGGACCCGCAACGCAACGATTTGTTGACAAAATGCATTCTTAATTAGATGTCGAGATTTTTTACAAGAGTAGCTTTTGACTGGATGAATTGTTTTCTCGGGGCAACCTCGTCACTCATTAAGATTTCAAACAATCGATCTGCCTCTTGTGCATCATCGATAGCGACTTGCAATAGAGTTCGAAATTCAGGGTTCATGGTCGTTTCCCACAGCTGGTCAGGGTTCATTTCTCCAAGACCCTTATAGCGCTGCACATTAACATTCGCTTCACCTTTTTTCCCTGCAGTCATTTCTGCGATTGCGGTATCTTTCTGCTCAGGAGTATACACGTAGCGAACATCCTTTCCAATCTGTAATCGGAACAATGGTGGTTGTGCAATATACAAAAATCCTCCTTCAATAATTTGTCGGAAATATCGATAAAACAATGTTAGCAACAATGTTCTGATGTGCGCACCGTCAACATCGGCGTCGGTCATAAGGATAACCTTATGGTAGCGCAACTTCTCGATATCAAAGCTATCCGAAATAGCAGTGCCCAATGCAATAACCAATGACTTGATTTCATTGTTAACAAGCATCTTATCCAAACGGGCTCGTTCAACGTTTAAAATCTTTCCCTTCAAAGGAAGAATGGCTTGAAAGCGGCGATCTCTTCCCTGCTTTGCACTTCCTCCTGCGGAATCTCCCTCAACAATATAGAGTTCCGAGTCAGCGGCTTTGCGGCTCGAGCAATCTGAAAGCTTTCCTGGCAAGGTCATGCCCTCGAGCATTCCCTTACGCAATACGGTTTCTTTTGCAGCCTTTGCAGCTTTACGAGCTTTCTGCGCAAGCATACATTTTTCAATGATTGCCTTTGCATCGTTTGAATATTTTTCAAAATATTCTTTAAGACCTTCCGATACAACAGATTCAACTGCGCCGCGTGCTGCAGGCGTTCCAAGGCGAGCTTTTGTCTGTCCTTCAAATTGTGGGTCGCGCAATTTTACAGAAATAATTGCGGTGATGCCCTCGCGCACATCGTCACCTGTTAGGTTTTCATCTGATCCTTTTATTGCATTGTTGCTTCGAGCAAAGTCATTTAATACACGAGTCAAAGCAGTGCGAAAACCGGTAACATGCATACCACCGTCAGGTGTATAAATATTGTTTGCAAAGCTCAATTCACGCGCATCGGGATCGTCGTTATAAATAAATGCCGTTTCAACATCGATATCTTCGTAGCTGCGATGTACATAAAAAACCTCTTTATGTACGGGGGTATGACTGCTATTCACATATTGTACAAATGAAACAAGTCCTCCTTCAAAATAGAACGAGTAGTAAAAAGGCACATCTTCTCGACTATCGATAATTTCAATGCGGATACCCTTAGTAAGAAACGCCTGCTGGCGCAAGTGCCCGACAATTTCTTTTCGCTCAAATTCAAGAGTAGAAAAAATAGTATCATCTGGCTTGAACGTAACCTTTGTTCCGTTTCCTCGCTCAGCTTTGCCAATTTTTTTAACATCAGCTAACGGCTTACCGATTCGGTACTCCTGCATATACTTCGAACCATCTTTGCACACTTCTATCTTCATCCATGTGGAAAGCGCGTTTACAACCGAAAGTCCTACCCCGTGCAAACCACCAGATACCTTATACGAATCGCCATCAAATTTTCCTCCTGCGTGCAAGGTTGTTGCGGCTGTTTCAAGCGCAGACTTTTTCGTCTTCGGATGAATGTCGACAGGGATACCACGTCCATCATCGGACACCGTAACAGACCCATCCTTTCCAAGCTCTACCGTAATGTGCTTGGCATATCCTGCCATAGCCTCGTCGAGCGAGTTGTCGAACACTTCCCAAATAAGATGGTGCAACCCTTGCGACCCCGTTGAACCGATATACATACCTGGGCGCTTACGCACAGGCTCTAAACCTTCGAGTACCTGAATATCCTTGGCGCTATAGGAAGCATTTCCACGGTTATCAATAGGATCGTCTCCTTTTTTAGTAGCGACCTTCTTTACTTCTTTCTCCTCTTGAGGTAATTCTTCGATGTTTTCTGCTTTTTTTGCCATACTTCGAAAATAAAAGGCCATTTATGGCGCTTATGTGTATATCGAAGTATAGCAAAAAGCACCCCAAAATACCAGCGGCGGTATTCCCCTTTTTGCGCAGCAGTGCTATGGTATGCGCATATGGAATTCCAGAAATTAAGGCAAATTCTAATCGACTCACTATCGTTCCAATACAGCTCGGCAGCTTCACTCTATATTCTCGATGGACAACGTCCGTCTAAAAAATTCGGATCAAATTGTTATGAACAGGCACGTTCTCTGCGCAATACGTTAATTGCCGCAGGCTTCTCTAAGGCCTATCTCGTAGAAGACATGATTAATGGCCGACATCGTTCAGTTCTTTGCCCTATACAAGAAAAACTATTCTTAGTAGATCCCTATCTTATGCATTGCGAACCAATCGATATAAGCACAATAGTGAACAGCTATTCTGCAGACTCATTTCCAATTACCCGCGGCGAGAAAAGCATCCTAACTCTCCGTAGGCAAAAGGACTTAATCACTATTACAAAAAGTTGGCCATATCAAAACCGCATCGACACATTTACAATAAACATAAGCAACCCATGCACTCACGACTTAACTCGTGCGCAATATTTTGAAAGAGCATTTCACCCAAAGCAAACCACATTATCAATTCGATTTCTTAATACAATAACGGGGTCAGTCGATTATTTAGCATATCCGATACACGCAAACAAACCAGAGCTTGCCGAGTTATATATTCAAACAAGCGAGGGTAATGTAATAACACAATCGGATTCCGCCACCTTTAATACAAAACTTGAAGAGCTAACGGCACTCATCGATTCCAATAACGCCGAGGTTATCGATTTTTTACACGAGGCAATAAACCTTCGCAAAAAACTACTCGAAGAAACTCCTATTCGCAATGGAGATACGATAGTGCCTTTCCCGTATACAAACAAATAAGGTTGCGGTAACCCCTATTCTTTTCGTATAATACAAAAGCTTAATATAGCATCCGAACAGCGGGTATTGCATAGTGGTAGTGCGCAACCTTCCCAAGGTTGAAGCGAGGGTTCGATTCCCTTTACCCGCTCAAAAAACATAATAAAGCCCTTTGGGGCTTTATTATGTTTGCGGGTAAAACGAGTGAACTGCTTCACTCGTGTAGGGAATCGAAGACCGCAGCGATATGCGTCCAGCAGGACGTATCGCGGCCGGCTTCACTATAACCCTATATTCCGCCGGCATTTCGGCACGTTGCACGCTCACTTCGCTCGCTAGCAACGCCAAGTCAGGGGCGGCCTGCGAGCTTGTTGAGCGACGCCTGCCTGCCGGTAGGCAGGGCGAGACAAGACTTGTAGGCGCTTCCCTTTACCCGCTCATACACTTAGCACAAAGTCTCTCCAGAGAAGGAGAGACTTTGTGCTAAGTAGGCAAACGCACGGACATAAGAATTTATTATACAGAGATAAAAACAAAAAATAATCTCGCAACAGGAGATGACAGATTTTCTATAATTGCTCAACGATGCACGCAAGAGTATCGCAGGAGAGCAAGCGTATCGATTGTTTCCGCGCAAGAGGAAGGCTCGATCTTTATTTATTTTTATTACCCACGTATAAAATACTTCTTTAAGTATACGCGACTTACGTTACTCGCACAATAGGAAAATCCATTTTTACACGACCCAGCAACCCTAGAAATTAATTCCAGTAACACATTGCTCGACAAGAACGAACCTCAAAACCCTCCCGAAAATGACGGTGGTGGACGACCGCCCCCATCGTCATTTTTGGCGCCTCCCTGTCGATTAGCAGGGAGGTCAGAATCTTACAACAGTGGGATTTGCTCTATGTTCTTGTATTGTCACTTTGAGCCCGCTCGGCAATGGTTCGACAAGCTCACCCCCATGGTTCATGGATAAACTCCGGCCGGAATCCAGGTTAGAGCATCCCATATAAATCTTTCCATTCGGGATTTTCTTTTTCAATTAACTTTAATTTCCACTTTCTATTCCACTCCTTTAACCGCTTTTCTCTTTCGATTGCGCTTGTTATATTTTCTGTCATTTCAAAATAAACCAGCTTGTCCACGCTATACACTTTCGTAAACCCTTTTACCAGTTTTTCTTTATGCTTATACCCTCGCCTCTTTAAATCATTGGTCACGCCTATATACAATGTACCGTTGCGCTTACTCGCAAGGATATATACGTAATATTATTTCATGTTCTTATTGTACTGGATTCCGGCCTCCGCCGGAATGACACACGAAGGAGCTCAACCTTCCTCTTAAAATATGGATGCTTATCTTTGTGCTGTATTTTTGTATTGTCATTCCGGCGGAAGCCGGAATCTAAGTCCTTGTTAATATATACATCTAAACAAAGAACCGCAAACCAGTTGACCAAACATCCAAAGCGTTCTATACTTGTTCTATAAACAAATAAGGAGCCTTATATCATGTCGCATTTAAATGTTCTAATCGTGTTCTAAATATAATCCAATGACAAAACCTCAAAAGCAAATCGTAGAGCTATATGAAAAGAACGGCGGAGTACTTCCTTCTTTTCGAGAGATTGCCCGCCAAATAGGGGTGGCTTCGACAAACACAGTTTCCTACCATATCGATCAATTACGCAAAAATGGGTATCTCGATATCGGACGCTCCCCTCAAGGGATCGCAAACTTATCCCTAAAAACAGTCTTTGCCCTCGACGCAAAGCCAGGGGTCTATGTCATGCTCTGCGCCGGTAAGCCATTCACTATTGGGTCAACCACCAATATGCGCAAGCACATTCTTGAAACGGTTGTAGGAGTTAATACATCATCCCCTTTCCCAGAGGTACGCGCCAAGCTAGAACAAGTTACCATAGCATTCCACATTATAGAAAACGAGCAAGAAAGGGCTGACCTCAAGCAACATCTTTCGGACTACTATCGTACCAAAGGGATAGAAATATAAGGACCAAAAAAACAGACCCCAAAGGGTCTGTTTTTTATCAATACAAGAACTTACTCAAAAAATACAGAATCAATCCAATGCCAGAGAACACTCCAGAAACCAACCAGAAGCGCATCGTGATCTGACTCTCACTCCAACCAAGTGCTTCGAAGTGATGATGGATGGGAGCAGCGATAAATACTTTTTTCCCATTGCGCAATTTTTTCGACACAAGCTGTATGATAACCGAGAGTGATTCGATTACGAGTACGATGCCGATAATAGGAAGGAAGAAAACTGAGTTCGTGAGAAACGCAATAACTGCAAGCACTGCCGTAAGACCGAGGATACCCGTCTCTCCCATGTAAAATTTTGCGGGAGGTACGTTATACCAAAGATACGTAAACAGCACACCCACGATAATAACGATAAAGGTGACTAGATCGTAGAGTCCGCGCGAATATGCAATAATTCCAAACGCAGTGAAAATCGGAATCATAACTCCCGCAGCTAATCCATCCAATCCATCCACCACGCCACTCGAAAATGTAGCGAGCATAGTTAACACGAAGAGCACCATATACAATCCATCGATTTCAAGATTTCCGTAAAAAGGAATGTAGAGCGTGCTCCATCCAAGTTTAAAATGGAACCACCACGCACCCACAAGTGCGATTAAAGAAACAATAGCGAGCCGCCACTTAAATCGCAATCCTCCGCTCACATAATTTCCGCTATTGCGAACCGTCATAATATCATCCACGAGCCCAAGCAATGATGCAGCTATGAGTGTGAATAATGGAAGCCATGTTTGTGATCGACTCAAGAAATCAACTTGCTCGGATAACGGATGCGGCAGAATGCGCACAAGAATAAAATCGATTATTGCGATAACCAGCACGGTCCCCCAAATTAAGATACCGCCCATGCGCGGAGTAGAAACTTCTTTTTTTGCGTGAAACTTTTGAAACACGGGCGTATCATATCCACCAATAGATTTTTCCTTTGGCTTCTTTTTCCATGCTTTATATTTATACAAAAAATGGATGAGTATCGGAGCTAATAAAATAGCAACAAGAAATGATGCCATAAAGAAGCTGAGAATTTTTACAATAAGAAATGCGTGTGTTAAATACATTTGAGTAGTGTTCGTGTTTCACCAAATCGATCAGGGCTTCCGAGCACCACAATAACGAATGGTTGTTTATTATACGTGAATACGGTTAACAAATTTCCGTTCCCTTCTGCTTCAGCAATATAACCAGTTTTTCCTCCAACAAAAGTTACTCTGCCAGAATTAGCAAAAAGAGCTTGTCCTGCAAATTCATTAATGGTAGCGAGCACGCGCTTACGATTCGTAGCGAGATCAGTGATGGTCGCCTTTTTCTGTTGCGTAATCTTTAGCAAATCAGGATGTGCAGTATACAGATATCCCGCTAATGTATACAAATCATTTGGAGTCGATTGATTCATCGGGGATAATCCAGAGGGATCAGCGTAATGCGTATTGTGCATACGAAGTTCCTGTGCTTTTGCATTCATTCTTCGCACGAAGGCATCTCGGCCATACGTCTGTGCAAATGCTTCAGCAGCATCATTGCTTGACACTAATAGCATGCTCACAAGCAAATCGGTTCCACTAACACGCTCCCCTGTTTTAAAATTCCCCGCCTCTCCTTCGGTTGCACGCATAGCTTCTGTAATTTCAATAGTCTGCTTTTCCATCTCCAATTCAGTAGCAACGATTGCTGTCATCAACTTAGTGATAGAAGCGATTGGCCAACGGCCCTCCGTTTTACGATCAAACAACGTAGTGTCGGTATTTAAGTAGCTCACCAACCCTTCGCGCGCACCCACTCCAAAGCCACATACCTGCTTTTCGCTCGATGTTGCAGCTACTCCCCCTGTAGCGAAAGTGGGTTGCGAAACAACCTCAGAAACACTGCCCTCGGTAATAATGATTGGGGACCATTCGGGGATAGTATCGGAAAAACTATCTTTTACGATAGCGGTTTGATCAACAGTATATTGATTTCCCTCTTCTCCCATTGCTTGAAAAGCTGCGAAAGATAATGAAATAAATAACGTAAGTAAGATAATGCGACTCTTTCTCATACACAATTATAGACTAAGTAATAAGGGGGTACTTCCTACCCCACACTATGCCCATTCTAGCAAAAGAATCCCTGATAATCAAAACCCTGTAGTAAATATTCGCTCTGCAAAACAGGCATGTTTTGCGCTCGCCTACAAGCGAGCAAAGCGAATATCTACTACGGGGCAAAAAACCGCCTAAGCGGTTTTTATGTACAGAAACCTCAAAATCCACACTATTACGCCTCGGCGTCTGCAGTAATGGCTTTATATTTTTGATAATCAGGGAGGTCTTCGATTGAAGAAACTCCTAGATGCTTCAATAAATCAAAACTCACACGATATGCAACAACATGCGGTGTCTGCGGATCCGTAGATTTTTCAACAAGTCCTCGCATTAACAAATTGCGCACTGAATAGGATGAGTTAACGCCACGTAAATAATCCACGCGAGCGCGGGAGATAGGGCCAAGATACGCAATAAGAGAAAGTGTCTCCAGGGCAGCAGGGGTTAACTTTTCCTCAAATTCATCTTTTACTAAATATTCAACAAGCGAAGAAAAGGCGGGCTTCGTAGCAAGCTGCACACGAGACTCCTGTCGTACAAGCATCAAGCCACGCTCTGCCTGCTGTAAATATTCTATGAGTCCACTAATTGCAGCCTCAACCTCTTGCTCAGTAGTCTTAAGAACCGAAGCGATCTTTTTAACTTCCAATGGATCGCCATGCACAAACAATAACGCCTCGAGTGCGGCAACAAGCGGATGCGATTGATCGGAAGGGGTGGACATGGTTTATGTTGTTGTTATAACGATTATAGTATAATTATACTAAAGAAAAAAGGTCGACTTCATTATTAGCTCTAACACAACACATATGACGCTACTTCCATACCAGTCATTGTTTGATATAGATCGATTTTTTGAGGGAGAAGAACTCGAGTACGGTATAACACGCCCTTCAATGGATATGTACGAAAAGGGTGCTGCCATCGTCGCAGAAATGCATGTCCCGGGGATTGATGCGGATAAGATTGAGGTGTCGGTTAAAGACGGTATCTTGCATGTCTCAGGAACTTCGCAAAAACAAAAAGAGGAGAAAGATAAGGGGTATTGGAGAAAAGAAATCCGAAGGGGTTCATTCGAGCGAATGATTCGCCTACCGGCACCCGTGCAGGAGAATAAAATAGAAGCGACATGCGAAAATGGCATCCTTACGATTACCATGCCCAAAGCAAAGCACGTGGCACAAAAGACCGTAAAGGTGATCGCACGCAACAGAAAGCCAAGCAAGGTAAGTACTAAAAAATAACAGAAAAGCCTCCCTTCTTTATCGGGAGGTTTTTTTGTTGTACGATACACATATGACACGCGTATTACAGCATGATTTTCTTAATCGACCCGCTCCTGTTGTAGCGCAAGAGCTTCTGGGCAAATTTCTTATCCGAGAACATAACGGTCATCAATGGACGCTTATGATTACCGAAGTAGAAGCGTATGAAGGACCCGAGGATAAAGCATCTCGTGCATACGAAGGACGCGCGGAACATAACGAGCCCATGTTTGCAGAAGCAGGCATACTCCACACGCATCTTACCTATGACATGCGGTGGATGCTCCATATCGTAACCGGCCCTAAGGACTATCCCGCCGCAGTATTGATACGAAGCGCACTCGTACTTTTGCCAACCGGAGAGTTGGAGCATATTGATGGACCAGAAACAATTACGCAATTTCTTAAAATTGACGATTCATTCAATGCGTTACAAGCAATACAAGAAAACGGGTTATGGCTCGAGGATCGAGACATCGAAATTCCTGCGGAACACATCGAGAAAAAGAAGCGCGTTGGCGTAGACCATGCAGCGGAATGGAATGATATCCCTTACAATTTCAGTATTGCGGTTATACGTAATACCCCAGCAACAGATTAAAAAACGAACGCAGTGCGTTCGTTTTTAGCTCCATAAACCTCTCTTTATGCATTAGTAATTATGCAATCTGTTTTCCAAGTCCAAGTGTTCGATCTTGCTTTCTTTGATCAGCCTTAAGTTCATCGAATGTTTCGGGGATCCACTCTTTTGTTTTTATAATATCGGCAATCCAATCCCCTCCCACCATGTGCGGCATCATGACGTAATCGGCACCTGCTTGATAGAGAATATGCATATTTGCGTGTTGCTCCGCATTGGCGATTATCAATGCTGTACTTTTCGCATTGCGCAAATGATTGATAAGCACGATTTGATCGTCAGTAGATGGGATAGTGATTAATACTAATTTACTATTCACCAAAGGTAAGTCTTGTACAAATTCAATATCTGCAATGTCTCCAAAAAAAGATGGTATTTTTTGACGACGCAATGACTTTATTGCGGATGGATCAAAATCAACCACTGCAAAGGGAACCTTTTTCTCCGACAACGCATCACAAACTCTTCGTCCAATGCGGTGATACCCAACAATCCACGCATCGTATATCGCAGGAACTTGGTTCTCCTGCAAATATTTATCTTTACCAAATAACGCAAAGAATGGGAGTAGGAAATTATAAACTCGCTCACTATACATAATAAGATATGAGGAGAAAAAGATGGTAAGGAGCGCAACAATAGTAAAGACAGGAAGCTCTGTGCCAGAAAGATGCCCCATCTGTTCTCCAGTAAATAAGATAACAAACCCAAATTCACTCACCTGCGCCGCCGTTACTCCCGCTAAGAAACTATTCCTTCGCGTAAACTTAAGACTTCTAAAGAGTAGGAATAAGATAATAGGGTTCCCAATCAAGATAAAGAGTGAAAGGATAATTCCTGGAAGCCATATGGCACTTGTACTAGCAAAGGCCATCTCACCACCCAACACAACAAAAAATATAACAAGGAAAAAGTCCCGCAGCGGCTTAATACGACTTGCAATTTCCGGCTGATAGGGCGAGGCGCCGAGAGAAAGGCCTGCAGCAATTGCACCCATTTCAATGGAAAATCCAGAAAGAAAAACCAAGCTCGAAACACCAAAGCACCACGCGATTGTAAAAATAAACAGCAGCTCACTAGAATAAGAAACTTGGTCTAATAATTTAGGCAGAAGATACTTTGCAGCGGCAACGATAAGTGCCCCGATAATAGCTATCTTAAAAATCAAAATCCCTAAAGAATCCATAAGTGCGCCCTCGTATCGTAAGAAGCCAATTGCAACCAATATAACTACCGCAACAACATCTTGGACCAGCATGAGGCCGATCGTATATTTTCCGTAAATAGTTTCTGTTTCTTTCTTATCGCTCAGCAACTTCATGATAATAATCGTACTCGAAAATGTTATAGCGATTGCTAAATAAAGCGCAGTTACGAGTGGCATATGCAGTGCCAACAAAATAAGCGTTCCGATAATGACCGTAAAAATAATCTGCCCCATTCCTGTTATAAACGAAACCTTCCCAATGCTTTTTAGATGACTAAAATTTAAGTTAAGTCCGATAATAAAAAGGAGGAGGATAACGCCAAATTGCGCAAAAACCTCATACAGCTCCTTACCCCCGTGCAATAAGTTAAAAAAGAGTGGCCCCGCTACAATACCGGCAATAATATACGCAACAATGAGTGGCTGTTTCAAAAGACGCACAAAAAACGCAATAGATACGGTCAATGCCAACAATGCGCTTATTTGTAAAAAAATATTTCCTTCCATAGGACTATAATTACTCTATAGTAACACACTTAAACCACTTTAAGAAACGCGTCGGTAATTAAGCGCATTACCGATAAGAAGCCCTGTTTTCTGCCCTAAAATCGACATATTCAAGACGATCCCAATCTCCTGATTGTTTTAACGCATTGATAGCGCTTAACGAAAATGTTGGGTCAGAGCGCAAGCTAAACATAATGCGCGGGTCGGAAAGTGAGCTCGTATCGACTTCTTCTAGCGCAATATCGCGAATAAAAACAGTTTTTGTATTTATTTGAGCAACATCGAGCAAGGTAAACACGCGCATTAAATTAGCAAGTAGCTTATCAGGGAGAATTGCGTCCCGCAATGTAAGTACGCGCCCCGTAGAATCATACACACGATTAAACAGCTCGCTTTGCACTTGAGGCGCCTTAGCAAACAACACCCCATCGCGATCAAACCAATAGCATTCATGTAAAGGCTCATCCTGAATAGTAACTTCGTTGGTTGTGGTTGCAATACCTTCTGCGGGAACAATATTCTCGTTGTCATCAGCGGCCCCGCACCAAACACCAAATTTTTCGCGACCATCAACCGTAATTGCAATTGCTCGATGGATATAATCTTTCTGAACATGCAATAGTCTAAATTGAGGATTTGCGGCAAGAAATTCTTTTGGATTACCATCCCATGCAAGTATATTTTCAACGCCCAAAAATTTCGCCAAAAATGAATGTTCGTAAGCAAAGGCTTCGAGAGCGCTCCGCACTTGTGCTCCATATGCCGAAGGAACACCTGAAATTGTTATTTCTTGTACGCGAAATAGTGATGATTGTTTCACAGTAACCACTAAGCCGATAGTCACCAGTAAAAAAGCAACACCGATACCAGCAGCGATGTATTTTTTTCTCGTATCGCGCTTGTCGCGCTTTTTTTGCAAATCGGTCGGCCGCCGAATATTCATATGGTGAAGTATACCTTGTTAGAAAGGTTATGCCAATATTAAAATATATATTCTCTGTTCCGAGTAAACTCACTTCATGCTACAATATATGCATATGGAACACACAGACAATTTCGTATCGGTGGTCAAAAAAGTCATACCAGCAACAGTAACAATCGTTGTATCGAAAAAATTCGGGGAAATCGAAAAAGAGGCTGAACAGTTTCCCAAAATCCCCCTATGGCTCAAGCGCCGCGAACTTGGCTTTTTGAAGCAACAGACCGATAAAAATGGCTTGCTTAAAGTTGGTAATGGCTCTGGCTTTATTGTTGATCCATCAGGCATTGTCGTAAGTAACCGACATATCGTTAGCGAAACAAAGAACTTCTATACCGTTATAACAAACGATGGGACAATATATCCCGCAACCATACTAGCGCGTGACCCCTTGAGTGACATTGCTATTTTAAAAATAAAGGGTCCAGGAGCCTTTCCGTTCCTTACATTAGGCGATTCAGCGCATCTTGAACTGGGTGAACCAGTTATCACCGTAGGAAATGCTTTAGGTATGTTTCAAAACACCGTTTCCAAGGGAATTATCTCTGGCCTTTCGCGTGCAATTACGGCACAAATAGACCTACACTCTCCTGTACAAGAAATTCACGGGCTTATTCAAACTGATGCAGCAATCAACCCTGGAAATTCCGGCGGACCATTAATCAATAGCGCAGGAAAAGTAATCGGTATTAACGTTGCTATTATTCAAGGCGCACAAAATATCGGGTTTGCACTTCCCATTAATACGCTTATAAAGGATCTTGCCGACCTACAGTTGTACGGAAGAATTCGACAACCATTTCTTGGTGTGCATTACATTACTATCAACGAAAAGATCCAAGAAAAGCTAAAGCTTCCTGTCGATTATGGTGCGCTTGTTATTAGCCCCAATGCGTACATGAAAAGCATTATCGATAAAAGTCCTGCAGCAATTGCCGGCCTCAAAGATCATGATTTGATTCTCGAATGCAATGCAGAACAAATAACTCAAAAGAAAACGCTTGGAGAACTGTTAGAAAACTATACAGTCGGAGACACAATAAATCTCACGGTCATGCGTAAGAAAAAATTATACACGTTATCGCCAAAATTAGCGGAAAAAAAGTAAGCAATAAAAAAGCGGCCCCACGGTCGCTTTTTTATTGCTTACTTGAAGTATTTATCAAATATCCCTCCTGCGTTTATTGCATCCTGCGCAGTAGAAAACCCGCCAAGAAAATCTGCGTAGTGACGCACAATATAGAGTGCAATACCAAGGATAATGATCCATGCGATAATTACGCCGATATATTTTGTCATAATTCAACAACAAGATTAATCAATCGATCAGGCACAAAGATAACCTTTCGCACCTGCATACCTGGAGCAACGGCAAATACTTTTTTCGAAGTAAGCGCAAGCTCACGTGCTCGCTCTTGCGTAATACCTTTCGGCACTCGAATAGTATCACGAACCTTGCCATTAATTTGGACAACAAGATCGAATTCATTTTCCACAGTAAAATGAGGATTGTATTTCGGATACAATGCCAAGTGAATCGATTTCTTTTGTCCCAACGCTTCTCGATATAACTCCTCTGCAATATAAGGTGCAAATGGCGCTAACAATAAGAGGAACTGTTCGAGCACCTCACCATCAAGATGTTCTCGATATTCATCCATCGTATTGAGTAAAATCATCAACGAACTTATTGCGGTATTAAAATGAAAATCAGCAATATCTTCGGTAACTTTCTTTATCGTCTGATGCATTACCTTCTTCAAAGGATTGACTGCGGTGCTTGGTTTTTTGCACACGCTATCTTTTGCATTCGTAGTGTACAGAGACTCTACGCGTTGCAAAAATCGAGCAATACCAACCATTCCCCCTGGCTGCCACGCTCCCCCTTGATCATACGGACCCATAAAACAAAGGTACATACGCACTGCGTCAGCACCAAATGTACCAACAAGCTCATCCGGATCAATCACATTACCTTTTGATTTCGACATCTTCTGCCCATCAGGTCCAAGAATCATCCC
Organism: Candidatus Wolfebacteria bacterium GW2011_GWE2_44_13; assembly: GCA_001000675.1. Lineage (GTDB taxonomy): Bacteria > Patescibacteriota > Minisyncoccia > UBA6257 > UBA9933 > UBA9933. Next base: position 262,030 of record LCHW01000001.1, on the reverse strand, counting down.
TTGGTGTCGCAACGCAGCAAACGGTTCTTTAAATGGCACATGCTTCAAATCATACAGTGCCTTCGTAAAAAAGCGTGCGTAGAGAAGGTGCAAAACGGAATGTTCCGCTCCACCAACATACATATCGGCAGGCAGCCACGCTGCGAGCTTTTTCTTATCCGCAAATTGTTTTGCATTCTGCGGATCGGGATAGCGCAAATAGTACCACGAAGAGCACACGAATGTATCCATAGTATCTGTTTCTCGCATACCTTTACCGCCACATTTTGAGCACGTAGCGCGCATAAACGACTTAGAATGTGCCAACGGCGACTTACCATCTTCAGTCGGTAAATATTCCTTCACTAATGGCAAAAGCACGGGAAGTGCTTCCGACGCAACGCCAACCCATCCTGGGTTGGATAGCTCTCCTTGTGTAAATTCCCCTTTCTTATAATCACCGCTTGCAATACGTTGTTTGCAATGTTCACAAAATACAAGCGGGATAGGCGATCCCCAATAGCGCTGACGAGAAATAAGCCAATCACGTAGCTTATAATTAACTTTCCCCGCACCCATCTTCTGTTGTTCGAGCCATGCCGTCATCTGAGTACGCGCAGTAGCTGAATCCATACCCGTAAATGCTTCCGAATCAACGAGCGTTCCATCGTCCATCATGCAACCAGCAGACACATCTTTTTTTGCATTAACAATCGACGTTTTGATTGGTAATGAAAATTGTTTTGCAAATATAAAATCACGTTCATCGTGTGCAGGAACGGCCATGACCGCACCCGTTCCATATCCCCCTAACACATAATCGGCAACAAACACAGGAACGCTTTCTCCCGTAAATGGGTTGATTGCAGAAACGCCCTGCAGTCGAACGCCTGTCTTTTCTTTTTCTTCAATAATTCGCTCACGCTCCAATTTTTTACGCGACTTAGTTACATACGTCGCAACCGCTTTATAATTTTCGATTTGCTGTTTAAACGATTCAATTAATGCATGTTCCGGCGCAACAACAACATACGTACATCCATAAATAGTATCCACTCGAGTAGTAAACACCGCAACAGATTCAGGCATGCATTCGAACGTATACACCCAGACATCCGTAGTATTTGTAACCGGCTTCCCGTAGTACTTCGCATATGTTGTGTACATCGCTTTGCGATTTGCAAATTTTTCGTGTCCAACTTCTTGTTCGGATAGCTCACCCATGGTGCGCTTTTCCACTCCCGTAATGCGGGCAAGTGCAAACTGCTTTTTTGTCCCCGCGTGCACTAAACCGCAAACATCCCCTACCTTTATATGTTTAGGTTCTAAGCGATAGCTAATATATTTTTCTCCCGAAAGTACCAAAGACACAAGCGATGGGTTAAATTTCATAGTATCGACAACCGCAACTGCCTCGCTTGTTACGAGGGGGAAATTAATAGTAACGCCTTCGGATTTTCCAATCCAATTGCGTTGCATGGTCTTTGTTTTTTCAGGCCAATCCAGCCCTTCAAGATCTTGCAGCAATCGCTCTGCGTAGTCAGTAATTTTAAAAAGCCACTGATCAATATTTCGCTGTACAACTTCCGTACCACATCGGTCACACTTTCCATCAATAACTTGTTCATTTGCCAATACAGTATGATCTTTCGGACACCAATTTGCTTTCGCTTTTGTGCGATACGCAAGTCCTGCATGAAACAACTGCAAAAACATCCATTGCGTCCATTTATAATATTCGGGGTCAGCGGTAACAACACGTCGCTCCCAATCATACATCGTGCCCATCTGCTCTAGTTGAGCAGTCATTGTTTTAATATTTTTATACGTCCACGTTTTTGGATGTATGCCATTTTTAATAGCCGCATTTTCTGCAGGCAATCCAAACGCATCAAATCCGATTGGGGAGAAGACGTTAAACCCTGTCATGCGCTTAAAACGCGCAAAAACATCCGCAGGACCAAAGTTATACCAATGGCCAATATGCAGGTTGCCAGATGGATACGGAAACATGACCATACTATAAAAATTCTTCTTGCCAGGGACAGAATCTTTAACGGTGTATATTCCCTCTTTCTCCCAAACGGCTCTCCACTTTTTTTCAACGTTTTTGAATTGCATAATAATGTCGCTAGCTGGTTATATGATGTATATAACTATATCCCATTTTACCCCCAAAATAAATCCCCACACCAATTATCGATAATCATTTCGAAGTTATTATTACACACCCCAGCACCGTATAATAATAAAAACTGCCTTTCATAAGACGTCTTTAATACTGCTTCGCAATCGATGATTGGTGTGGGGATAAATCCCGCCTAGCGAGACAGTCTGGGCGGGTTCAATAAACCTACTCTATGTATAGTTCTCGTTAAAACCCGAACTCGAGATGTAACGAGCGACTTGCTGTTCGTGCATACCCTTTTGCGTTGATACGGGAATCTACACCAGCAGAAATTGTTTCTGTTTCGTGATAAAAGCTTGGTGCATCCGCAACCGTTCCGTCAAACGTAAATGTATTTCGTTCAGTGCCAGGAGCGCAAAACCCGGGAGCATCCGCATTTTTAAAATGATTGTATGCTTCGCATCCAAGCCCCGCATCTGCAATATAAATTGCGCGCATCGTGTTGCCGATATCAGTACTTACTCGTAATCGAACCATCATTAAATAGCCGCCAATAGCAGAGAGAGAAAGCACAATACTCGAAAGTACGAGCACGGTCAAAATCATAGCCTGTCCTCGCTGATTCTTAAATTTTGAGTGGGATAATTTCATGGTTACGCATTACTATATCTGTCATTTAGTTATCCGCAGGACACGATTGCTTTCCGCAACGCGCACTAATTGTCGTTTGGATAGTGATTGGGGAAGTCATTGTTTTTACTAATGGGTCAGTACTTGTAATTGAAAAGCTTAATACAATACGGGGCGGATACAGCAATCCAATCTCAACATCATTATGCAATACTTGAAAATTAGCCCCCATAACATCGGTATTTTCTGCGGTAATCGTTCGGTAACAAATTCCGTCGACAGACTCTCCTTCCGCACATACATCAATTGGCTCGTCCTCCGCTACTCCAACACCTTTTTGAATACTCCCTGATGCAGTTCTTCGATACCGAACAGGAACATCGCCCTTTTTAAAAAATTGAATTTCCTGCCCGGGGATCATGAAAGCACATTGCGATTGCACAGTTGCGCTTAGCGTATTAGGGATAGACTCTGCCGTACAAAAATTATACCCGACACGCATCTCACGCATCATTTGTTCCATCGTAATTGCCATGTTGTCGTTAATAGCCATAAGCTGCAACGATACACGCTGAATGCGCACCGACCGCACAAAACTTCCTGCGGCGACCGTGATAAAAATAGTAAAGATGCCAAAGGCAACAATCATCTCTACGAGCGTAAAGCCCTCCCTACGCACGGTATGTAATTGTTTGTTTTTATTGCTGTTCATATCAATTAGAGCCATGCATAAAATACATCTTCCAGTGCAAATGTTCGCGTTCCTCCTGCCCACGTAACAGTAGACGTTACCCGAACACCTATTTGCGTAGAGCCGTCCATAACTAAGGCAAGGTTAACTTTTCGCACAAACGAACTCGTTTCTCCCCCAACCGAGTATCCGTAGTTCGTTCCATTAAAGCTCAGTGGCATATCCGAGCACGAATCGGCAAGCACATTACTAGCATAATCAAGCGCATAACATCCATTCTGATGAAAGTTATTGTTAACATTCCATGCCGCAGGGTCAGCAACAACGCTTGCATCAAGAATATTCTTTGCAATCTCAATTCCTTCTCCCGCAAGATACGTTGCGACATATTGATCGTTCAAGGTGCGCGTCAGTTTAATTGATTGTGACATTAATATAAAAACACCCATTACGCTCGTGAGTAGCACACTCATAGCAACCATGGCTTCGATAAGCAAAAATCCGCTTGTTTTTTTAATATGTCGTTGCTTCATGGTATCGGTGTAAATTCAGTAATTTGCCCAAACGTATTTACTTTCACGCCACGAGAAAGATTTGTTACAACACCCGAAACCGTAACCGTAGCCGAACTATACTCTAATCCTCCGTCAGAAATAATAACGTCACCAAAAGGAGGGATAAATACGATATTTGTAATATTGCTAGCCGTTACAGATACCAATGGGTCTAAAATAGTCTGGTCTATTTTTTCGGCATCCATCGTATATAGATGATCCGCTGAATCACATGCTCCGCCAAGCGTACCTAAATCTTTAAATAATGTTATCGCGCGCGTTGCGGCATCAATATGCACACCATACGCACAAACAAGCTCAATGGTAGTATCAGTTTTAGGAATTGTAAGTCCGGCAGAACGTGCTCGAACAAAAAAAGCGACTACCTTTGCATGCTCTCGCGAAACAAGAATTTGTTGCGCAATTGATTTATTAAAAACAGTAGCGGCTATAGATAGTGTCACAACAAGGCCAATTACAATCGTCATCTCGATAAGCGTAAACCCCCCATCGCTGTGAGATTTTCTCTTTCGAATATATTGCTTGACGAATAATACCATGCATCCATTATACCACACCGAACAGGTCAAAATATAGGGACATCAATTGAAATCCAAAGAAAAAAACAGTTATTGCCCCTAACACCAAAAACGGCCCAAACGGAACCGCATCTTTCATGGTCTTGCGACCACGCAACATAAGACCAATAGAAATAATCGAGCCAATAATAAACGAGAACATTAGGACAAGCACGATATCTGGCCACCCAAAGATAAGGCCCAGTGCACCCGCTAATTTAAAATCGCCCCACCCCATAGCACGCCCTTTACTCAACACGATAATACTTCCAAAAAATAGGAGTCCAATACATGCAGCGAATAGATGGTTCGTCCAAATAGATTCACGCAACCCGAAAATCATTGCGTAATGACGCAAAAATGATCCGTGAATAGCATCGAATCCATGTAGCCATTGTGTTACTCCGGCAATAGCGACTCCAATAAATGCCAACGCAATATTAATCGAATCAGGAATAATCATGTGCTTCAAATCAATGACTGCGAGAATAAGAAATAGTACAAACACAGCCGTCCACAGGGCAGCGAGCGCGGAAAATAACCATGAGCCGTACGAAAGATCAGCGCTCCAGAAAAACATACGCGAAAAATGTGCAACGTATAAAGGAACAGTAACAAAAATTGCCGATGTCAATAATTCAACAACAGGATATTGAAACGATATACGATGCCCACAATGGCGACACTTGCCAAGTAAAAAGAGAAAACTAAAAACAGGCACAAGCTCGTACCACGTAAGTTGCTTGTGACAATGAGGGCAATGGGAGCGCCCGCCCAAGGAATAAATATTCGAAAACCCCTTGTCGGGGTTATATCGAATAGTTACAACGTTGAGAAAGCTTCCAAAGATTAGGCCGAAAACGGCTAAACAAAGATACAGGAAGTAATCCACGGTATATAAAATAAATATTAGTTACCAACGCAGAAACCAAGGGTATTGTTACAATCTACACTACTAAGTGCAGCTCCAGAAGGAAGAGTGTCTATTTCGTTCGATTCTTCAGTTGCCGAGCTTCCCCCTTCCAACATAATACCGACGACATAGCTCTGATCGCCATTATAAACACTATATTCATATAATTCCCCAATCGGATCTTTTGTATTAATAAAATCCTCAATATCAGTGATAGCAGTTGGATACTTCCCAGTTCGTGAATAGTATACTTCAAGCTGTTGCTGAATCTTGTTGATATCGGACACACGCTTTGTATCGCGAGCAGACTGACGCACGCCACTAACGCTGACCAAAGAAACAGATGCGAGAATTGCGATGATCGCAATAACGATCAACATTTCGACGAGTGTAAAACCTTTCGACAGGCTCAAGGCGCTGCCTTTTTGAGAAAGCTGTGATTTCATAAACGATTATTTTTTTTAATTTTAAATATATCTATTAAATACATTTGGACTATCCGCCAAACGACTTAACTAAATTATATATCGGAACAAGGATAGAAGCAAACAAGAACCCAACAAACACACCAATGATTGCGATGATAAGTGGCTGCACCAACTCACCAAGCCGACTCATCATATCATCAACGTCACGGGTATAGAAAATAGCAATACGTCCTAACAATTCTTCAAGTCGCCCTGTTGTTTCACCAATAGCAATCATCTGACTCACCAGCGAAGGGAAATAGTACTCATAGCGTTCAAGAGCAGCAGAAAGCAGCTCTCCTCCTCGAACTCGATCACTTACATCATGGAGAATATCTTGAAACACGCTACTCCCAATTGAACGCGACGTAATTTCGAGTGCTTGCGCAATAGGAATACCGCCCTTCACAAGAATGCCGAGCGACTCCGCAAAGCGTGCGATATACATTTTTGAAAAAAGCGACCCAAACACCGGCGTTCGCAACAACACCTCATCAACAACAACCTTTCCCTCATCACTGCGGATATATTCAAGAAAAAACATGACTGCAGGAATGATAACAATAATAGCAATCCACCACCACGCAATAATAAAATCACCTCCGTTAAGCACCACATCGGTGTACCAAGGAAGATCACCCGCTTCTATTAAGATTGGCTTAATATTCGGCAAGATCATTGTGACCATAAGTACCACAATACCAAGAAACATGGCCACAAGAATTGCCGGATAAATCAATGCGTTGATAATGCGGGAACGCCACAGCTTCTGCTTTTCAATATATTCGGCAAGATAAATAATAGCCTCTTCGAGCCGGCCTGTTATTTCCGCGGATCGAATCATGCTGACATAGAATTCAGAAAAAACGTCTTTTTGTCGCTCAAGTGCCTGCGATAACGACAAGCCGCTATCAACATCCGTACCGATTTCATAAATTACCTCTTTCATCATCGCACTACGCGTTTGCTTTTGGAGATTTTTCATAGAGTCTCCAAGGGAAACCTTTGCCTCCATAAGCGTTGCAAATTGTCGCGTAAAGATCATGAGATCGGTCAACGAAACATGCTTAAACATGGCCAAAAACTTATCAAAGAAATTATCCTTTGATTCATTTTCGAGACTCAATACATATAGGCCATGTGATACCAAAACATCCGCCGCACCGTTTTGCGAATATGACTCGACGAACCCAACCTGCAGTTCCCCGTCTTTATTTCTTGCTTGGTATTTAAATTTCATGAGTATGATTTTCCAACTAAATTCCCTCCTGTAAAACGCATGCAGTGAGTGAAGTACGCGGCGCGCCACCTCTGTCTGTATTTGCTTACAAGCTTCTTTTCTTACGAGCTTACGAGCTTTCTCACGTTACACGCTCGATAAGTATGCGCAACTCACTTGCATTCAATGAGTATAGTTCGGCTTCTTCCAGTGCTATCTGCCTACTACGCACCAATGTAGAAAGCGCCCTGTTTAAGGTTGTCATACCTTCCTGCATAGAGGTTTCGATGACAAGGTCGATCTGATACGCCTTTCGCTCGCGAATAAGGTTCCGGATAGCTGAGTTCACAATCATGATTTCACACGCAGGAACGCGTCCTCCATCAACACGTGGAACTAATCGCTGCGAAACAATACCTACTAACGTAGCGGCTAACTGTGAAGCAACTTGGCTCTGTTGATCAGGCGGGAAACTATCAATGATACGGTCGATGGTTTGTGCTGCGGAGTTTGTGTGTAATGTAGAAAATACAAGATGTCCTGTTTCTGCCGCAGTCATAGCAATGGCAATAGATTCTTTATCGCGCATTTCTCCAATCATAACAACGTCAGGATCTTGTCGAAGTAGCGACTTCAGCGCGGTATGAAAATCGGGCGTGTCACTCAAAACTTCACGTTGAGAAACAATTGATTTATCCTGCACAAACATATACTCAACAGGATCTTCGATAGTAATAATATGCTCCGTGCGCGCATGGTTGATTTCATCAATAAGCGCAGCGAGTGTCGTAGATTTTCCATGTCCTGCAGGTCCTACCACTAACACAAACCCTTGTGACAGTTTCGTGAAATCATGCAAAATAGGTGGCAAGCCAAGATCTTCAATAGTTCGCGCATCCGCAGGAATCAAGCGCAACGCAGCAGCCATAAAACCCCGTTGGTAAAAAACGTTTACACGAAATCGCGCCTTATCTTCGTAGGTATACGAAAAATCTATTTCTCGATTTTTATCAACAACTTCAAGTTGCTGTGGCGTTAGCAATTCAGTAATTAAGCCAGTTGCAGCTTCAGGAGTAACCACTCCATCTTTTTGGAGCGGAATCAACAATCCATCAATACGAAGCATTGGATATTTACCAACACCAATATGAAGATCGGAAGCATTTTGTTTTGCGGTAGCGAGAAGTAAATCGTTTAGCTGTTGTTTGTAATCCATAAAAATAATATATGTATTGTGTATTGTCGCATGGGCCTAAACGAAATATTGTATCGTGCCACACGGAATCTATTACATGCATTCTATCACATTTCAACGGTCTCTCGCAAAACTTCTTCAATTGAAACCAAACCTTCAAGCGCCTTAAGAATACCGTCTTGGTGCATCGTAACCATACCTTGTCGGCGAGCTTCCGCAAGAATCGAGGCTTCGGTTGCGCCTTCATTGATAACCTTTTCCAATTCAGGAGTCATGATCATAACCTCAAATACTGCGAGGCGCCCTGAAACTCCTTTCCCCTTACACGCTTCACATCCTGGAGAATGGAATACTGAATAGGGTCCTTGAGCAGGATACGCACTGCGAATTTCTGGAGATAGCTGTGCGAGTTCACGGCTAATAACTTCTGTAACTTGTGGCGACGCAACGTCACTCACACGGCATTGTTGGCACAAACGCGTTATTAATCGCTGTGCAAGCATAATGTTAAGTGCTGCAGGAATAAGAAACGGCTGTACCTTCATATCCATAAGACGCGGAATAACGCCAACCGAATTGTTCGTGTGTAATGTGGAAAGCACAATATGTCCGGTTAACGCAGCCTGGATAGTAAGCCCCGCAGTTTCTTCATCGCGGATTTCTCCTACCATGATAACATCTGGATCTTGTCGAAGAATTTGTCGCAAACCAGAGGCGAAGTCATATCCGATTTCAGGCTTTACCTGCGATTGGTTTAATCCATCCATGTAATATTCAACTGGATCTTCAAGACTAACAATGTTAATGTCTTCTTTATTTAGCAATTGCATCAATGCATACAGTGTCGTACTTTTTCCAGATCCCGTAGGACCAGTAATCAAAATAACGCCGTATGGTTTTTCAATCCCTGTTTTTACGGTTTGTAAATTTTTACCGCGTAATCCAAGATCTTCAAGGCCTTTCAAACCAGTCGATGGGTCAAGCACACGGATAACAACCTTCTCCCCTACAGGAGTTGGAAACGTAGCAACACGATAATCGATATCGCGCCCAAAGAGCACGGTTCGAAAACGTCCGTCTTGCGGAATACGCGTTTCGTCTATCTTTAAGTTCGCAAGAATTTTAATACGAGAAACAATCGATGCGTGCAGAACAAGCGGAAACGAAGAAACTTCCCGCAACTCACCGTCAATACGAAAGCGAATACGCCCACGATTGCGTTGTGGTTCTATGTGGATATCCGAAGCCTTTTCCCAAACTGCCTCTTTAAGTGTGGTCGATACAATACGGATAATAGGCGTTTCGTCAGCACTTGCTCCCTTATTTTCTTCGAGCCGCACAACTTGTGTTGGTCCAGTATTTTTCGATGCAAGTGATGTGCTCGCCTTCACCGCTTCGTCAATAAGACTTCGATACGGAGAATAACGACGTAAAACAAGCTCCCACAATGCTTGAGTAATAATATATGCTCCCAAATTTAATCGACGCTGCTTTGCAATAAATTTAAGCGCCTCCTGGGCCTGTGCATCATCTGGGTTAATCATCCCCACCACTAACATGTCATCCTTAATACTGATCGGAATAACTTTATAGTTACGCACTGTTTCTTCTGGGAACAGTTTAAGCGTATCATCGAGAATTTCTTGTGGATCTATTTTTCGATAGGGCACATTCAAAAGCTTGCCCTTTTCCATGGCAAGCTGTTCTTCATCAACTAAACGCTGTTCGTAAATCAACTCATCTACTTGCCGACGCGCAAGCGCCGCTTCTTGCAGCACCTTACGCCCTTCGATTTCTCCGAGGAGCCCATCTTGAATTAATGCGTCAATGAGTGTTTTGTTGTCCATAAAGTTCGTTCGAAAATAAAGTTGAGAAATTTTTTACGCTTGAGTGCAATACAAGACGTGGGAGCATTAGCGAGGAAGATGCACGATAGTGCTTCGACCGAGGTAATGGGGGCCCACAACGAAGGAGTGCACCAGCCGTAGAAAATTTTAAGGAAGGAAAGGGTTTATTTTCCCCACCTCCTCTTCCGTCGGGCTCGTAAGCGGCGCCACAGTTCGCAGTTCCTGAAACGCAGCACTATTTAAAATTTCTTCAGGCTTAAAAGAAGTTTTTGAAAACTCGCTCAACGTGCGTTGCTCAGGAGTCGTGAGTTGTTGCACTGTTTCTGGGCTCACAAAAAACAAATAGATTATAGAGGCTCCAACGATACCAACTACAACCACTGTCCCGAGCGCAAAACTCCAATCAATATTCTTTTTTTCTCCTTCAAGTACAATTGCCATAAGTAATAGTTATTTAGCCTGATAATAGGTTTCTATTTCGACGCTTGCGTTAATTATTTCCGGCGTAGCCGGATTTGCAGATCGAGTGAGTCGCACAAGCTTAATATTTGCGATACGCACACCCGTTTCAACGCCTTGCAAAAATGCTTTTATTTCTTCGTATGTTCCTGCTACAACAATAGCATTCTTAAGAACGCCTGTTCCTTTTATAAAGGAAATGTCGCCAGCTTTTTTAGTAACAGTCGGAATAACAGGAGCACTCGTAATATCAATTGATGCAATAGTGAGTCCATTCGCTAAAGCAACTGCGGAAATTTGATTCATTGAATCTGAAACGTTCGCATCAAGTGGAAATGCCATCGAGACCCTATTTTGTAATTCCGGTGATTGTTGGAAATTAGTAGAAACTTGTTTTAAGCGTGTGAAAACATTCGTATATTCGCTATTTTTTTGCTGCGCAGCAATAAGCTTCCCCTGCTCCACCTTAATGTTATCGTAGGTCGGCTGAATTAAATTGGCATACACAACAAGTGACGCCGCAAAAAAAGCAAATGAAAGGAGGATGCTAGCAAATCGTTTTGAGAGATATTTCATAAGGGATTATCGATCAAAGGTTATCTGGATAGAAAAATTAATGCCATCGGTCGGATTAACAAACCGAGCACCAAGCAGCTTTACATCAGAAACATCAGGAGCAGCTTTAAACAACCCTAACTGTTGCACAATCGATGAGTATGTTGCCGTTCTGCCGACAATAACCGCGACAATAGCAGTATCGCTTGTTTTAATATCTAGATTCGAGAATGTAATTGCGTTAAGCGTATTTTGCTCAATAATTACAGCGTACGGAGTAACCTTCCCCTGCTTTTTCAACAGCGTATCAATATTACTGAGTTGAGAATAGAAATCGAAAACCCTTTTTTGATCTTCAGGACTTACCGATTTAAACGTCGCTGCATACGTAGCTTCTTCATCGGCTAGAGCCCCTTTTAAATACGCCTCTTCAAACCCAAAACGCATACCCAGATATACGGCAACCACCGCAAGAAGTACGATAACCGATAGGGTCATTAATCGCCAAGGCCATCCGGCAGCAGCTTCGCGCTGTCGTGATAATTCAGTTTGTAGGGCTGATTGTGTATAAGGCATAATAATTAAGAGATAAGAGCTATGTAATACAAATGGTAGGCGAAATTATTTTGTGCGATACGATCTTACAACTCCGTTTAAAGAGAGCCGTCCGTAAATTCTTTAATTCCAAGACCGATAGCAGTAGCAAATGTTGGGCCAAGATCCCGAACAATAGGCTCAATTGACGGAGGATAATGTATTTTAAGAAACGGATTACTAATCATAACCGGAAGTCCAAGCTGCTCCTGCGCATACGGAACAATCCCCGGCATCTTCGCGCCACCACCCACAAGAATAACTTGCGTAATGACGTTGCCGAAACTTTGTTCATACTTTATTTTTGCACGCTTTACTTCATTAAGTATAGCATCAACAAACGGTATCATCAATGTGGATAGCTCCGATTCAGAGCCACCAAGAATTCCGCGCTCTCGTTTTAATTTTTCCGCACGCCGAATTTTTACCCCAAGCCCTCCTGCCAACGCCTGCGTAATACCTGCACTCGACATATCAGTCTGATAGTTATAGCGCAAGTTACCCTTATCAACGACGGCAATGTTTGTTGAACGCGAACCAATATCCACAATCAGCGTTGGAGGCATTGATGCATCCGAAATAGCGCGCAACAACGACAAGCTTTCTATTTCAATGGCTCGCAAATTCAATCCAGCCGCAGAAAAAATACGTCGATACTTATCAACAGTTTCATTTGGAATAGAAACGAGTAATATTTGCTCTTTCACAAAGCCCTGCTCATCTTGACGTTCACCCACTTTAAGCCAATCGATAGAAACCTCGGTAATAGGAAGTGGAATATATTGCCCAATTTGAAACTGCATTGCTTTAGCAATGTCAGCATCTTTCATTTGCGGTATCTCAAATAACGTAATGAAAACAGCAAAAGAGGGAATGGAAGCGATGACTTCTTTTGATTTAAAATTCGAACGTGCAATAAGTGTCTTAAGAAGCTGGATTGTATCCGCTTCCATAATTTTAAGCGAGCTCGTTTGAATAGCGTTATTCACGCGCTCCAAGTGCCCATAGCTCTCTAAAATACCGTAATTTTGTAATTCCGGGCCGGAACTCCCCTTCCCTATCTCAACAATTTTAATAGATGTCGTGCCGATATCGACACCAAGATATGAAGATGAGCCGAATAATTTCATTCCGAACATAATGACAATAAAATAAATGCGTTCTAAAACGCTATATCATATACTATACTATAGAATCATGAAAAATGGAAAATTAAACCATCTCTTTTCGCTCAGTACACGCATGTCGCGCATCGCACTCGACATTCTTTTCCCTCCGCTCTGCGCACAGTGCGAAGTATATCTCGATTCCGGAGTCGAACCAATTTGTAAACCATGTTATCAGGCGATTATTAAAAATAGTGCGCTCATATGCCCTATTTGTACCGCGCGCATCGCAAACAACAAGCGCACCTGTAATCATAGTGAAAAATTGTCTGCTCAATTCCCCTATCTCCTTGGCGCAGCAGCACAGTACAGCGACCCCATTGTCCGTAGTTGTATTCATCAATGCAAATACGAAAAAGTACACGCCCTCACAAAAACGCTTTCGCTTCTTCTTATTACGTATGCGCAAGGGCTCGATCCGCAACCTCGCATATTCACTACCAATCCAATCATCGTCCCTATCCCCCTACACACAAGCAAGGAGCATACACGAGGATTTAATCAATCGGCGTATATTGCACAAGCATTTGCCCATGCCATGCATTTTCCATACGATGAGTTGCTGGTTAAATGCATTAATAACGACCCGCAGGCAAAAGAAAAAACGCATGCCGAACGCTTTGCACGTATGCATGGCGCGTTTGCAATTCCTCGCCCCGATGCTGTTCGTAATAAAAACATCATCTTAATAGATGATGTTTCAACCTCAGGAGCAACCCTCTCAGAAGCGGCACGTACGTTAAAACGAGCAGGGGCAAAGCAAATCCTTGCACTCGTTATTGCAAAGGCATAATCGCTTGCGCATTAATTAATTGAGTAAATAATCACCATTAAAATGGCGAACAGTATTGCAAGTAACAGACTCGCAAAAGAAAGCACATACGCAAAGAATCGATCGCGTGTATAAAGAAAATCGGCAAGTAAAAAATTGAGTGCAATCATAATAAATCCGGAAAAAAGTATCCCGATCAAGTCAACGCGCCCACCCACAAAATCGATCCCCCGATATACATCAAAATGAAGCACAATCGATTCGCGTCGCGACAAAAACTTTACTAACATCAGTACGGTAATAACACTGTGTAGTGCAAAGCTGACAGCGAGTACTACCCGTAAATATTTGTCTGCAATAATGTTTGGCACAATCATAATCGTAATCTTCGCAAAATATCTCCCTCGACACTATCCCGATCCTTTCCATATTTCAAACGAGAAAGCTCGCGCAATTTATCTACAAGCCCTCGGTCGCCCCACTGCACATTAAATAGCTGTATGTTAAACGGCCGCACTACTTGCCCATTAATAAGTGGCTTCGCATATGCCTGTCCTGCTTTTAAGTTTACCAAATCATTTTTCGTAAACGTAGGCATAAGATCTTTTTCAAACACTTCTGCATCGTCCATACCAACGCGAAGAATAATTTTTGATCCAACGTTACCAAACACCGACGCCTTTATCTTATCTGTCATCTGCCCTACATATTGATGCGCAACCGTAAGGCTGAGTGCATATTTACGGGCTTCAGAAAATATCGTAGAAATTGCATCCGTAGAAAAATTTTGGAATTCGTCAAGATACAAATTAAACTCCCTTCGTTCATGCTCAGGAATATCCGTACGCGACAATGCAGCCATCAATATTTTTCCAACAATAATCATACCAAGCAATCCCATGTTAAAATCGCCGATTTTTCCTTTTGACAAGCTCACCAACAAAATCTTCCCCTCATCCATTGCCTGTCGAAAATTAAACGACGATTGCGTTTGTCCGATAATCGGGCGCATAAAATCATTTGTCGTAAACACGTTGAACTTAGACGTAATATAGGAAGACATGTTTGCTAATGAATGTTCTCCTGTCGATTTAGCAGCTTCCTTTTCCCAGAAATCAATAACCACAGGATTATGAATACGCGCAAGCTTTCGTTCACGGAACGCGTCATCGGTAAATAACCGTTGAATTTCCATGATTGTTGCTGGCTCATTACGTGCATCTTCCATAAGCAACAAAATAGCGTTTTTCATATACAACTCAAACATCGGACCACCCGACGTCTTCATGTCGTACAACTTATCCATAATATTGTAGAGCTCATCAACAATAAAGGACTTTTGTTCAGGTCTATTAAAATCGTATTCGAGCATATTCAATCCCATCGGCGTTGCAATGTCGGCTGGGTCAAACACAATAACATCATCATAGCGATGTTCAGGGATGAGGCTCAGCGTTTTATCAACAAGCTCTCCGTGTGGATCGATAATACAAACACCCTTGCCTTGTTTAATATCTTCGAGTGCCATCTGCACAAGCAAGGTAGACTTACCGGTACCCGTTTGACCAATGGCATACACATGGCGCATGCGGTCTTGTGGCGTAAGAAATATTTTCTTCACATCACCACGGAAAGAGCTCTCCCCGATAAGCGTGCCCTCGTTTGGCAAATTCTCTGGAGGTGGCGATTCGCGTGATTCCAACATTTTAATACGCGGAACTTCGAGTGACGATGTAGGCATATGAAATAAGCTCGCAACTTCTTCTGTGTTCAAGCAAATAGCAGTGTCTTGGTCAAACTCGCGGAACGAATACTGCCGAAGAAACTTTTGTAATTGTTTTGGCTTAGCAATGCGCAATTCTTGTCGGAAAGGGGCGGCAAATTGTGCAAACCCATGCGTAATACCGCTTAACATATCTTCTGCCTGTAATGTATTTATAGCAGAAGTAACAACACGCACGTTTGCAAATACAAGTGGCTTAGAAATCTTTGATTCGAGCGCCTTTACGGCATCCTCATTCACCGTGCGTGGTTGCTCGGGAGTTCCCACGGTTTCTTCTTTTTTACCCACGAGCGCTTTTTGTATATCACCCAATGCGCTATCAGCACGAAGCACGTCCTCAAATTTTTCACCTTGTCGCAGTTGTCCAATCATTTTGAACACTGTTTTTTTCGAAGATTCAGGAACAGGGCGCACGATAACTTGCAATGCAGCTCCCTCACCTATTTCACTTACCTTAGAAAATCCACTGAGAATAGATGAGAATGTATCGATATTCGCTTCTTGATACGTACGGATAGGGAGTGCGTATGGATAATGCTGTTTTACATACATACCCGCACTCACACCCGTAGAATTAAATATATTGTAATCGTCAGCCGGCTCAACTTGCACATCTTTAAACAAGCCCTCTATTTGTCGACGAACTGGATCAAGCGCACCCTTAGGTACGCCAACATAAAAATGAATTTCTTCTCCCACGTGATGTACTGCAGTTTCAAGCGCAAACGGAACTTTCAATCCAAGGAGTGTGCTGTACAACTGCGCAGAAAGATTAATCTCATCTTTAAAGTCCTTCTTTTCCTGATCAGCACGCTGAATGCGCGGGAAGCGAAGCAACAATAGGTGTAAATCAAGCGCTTGTTGCATGCGCACTCTATTCGCCTTTCGTCGCACAAAAAAATACAGCACACCGATAACAATAAGGAGTGCAATGGCAATAGAAAGGAGTATGAGAAATATATTCATATAAATAAGATACTAACAAACCTATACAACACATGAGACTGAGTCGAATACAAGGCGTGGGAGCATTAGCGAGGAAGATGCACAGTAGTGCTTCGACTGAGGTAATGGGGACCCACAACACAGTAGTCGGCCAGTGTCATGTGTTGCATATTAGACGAATTTTCGTTTTTGCAACTCCTCATAAAATCGATCCGAAAGCGCATCATGCAATGCATCTACAACAAACGGTCCAAATGCTTGCGCAGCAATAGCAGCGTGCTCAACGCCATTTGCAAAAGCATCTTCAACAAGCCGCTCAACACGATCTTTTATTTCCGGTGAAGCATCCTTTAGATATTCAGGGAGCATCGCGTCATCCGCTGCCGCGTGCGTCTGCTGCGTCGGAGCAGGAGTACTAGCTATATTAACCATGGGTTGCAACGACTGACGCACCAACGCGCGCTCCGTTACTTCGGGCGTTGCACTTCCTCCTGTTTGTTCATGCACAGCTTGCTTGACACGATTAAGATCCGATTCGATTTGGCTTGTCTCTGGTGTTGCTGCTTCAAAATTCTGATTATCCATAAATAGTACAGTGTGCGTTATACAAGACGGTCTTGAATGAGCTTAGCTACTTCAGCTGGTTTCTTAACCCCAGTAAATTGAATCGTCCCCTCCTCAAGCCCAGAGGTGATGAGCGTGATATCGCCAACTCCTAATATACGATTAATGGGGCCTTGTGATACTGTTACCGTACGAATGTTATCGTATCCCGTAAAAATATGGCGCGTCGAGAAAAGAGAAAAGTTGCGCGCAACACCTTCATTTAAAATATAAAATGTATCGGCACGACGAAGCAGCTCACTCACAATCATTACGAGCAATCCCACCGCCGTATACAAATATCCATACCAATAAGAAACAAGGAATATAAATAATCCTCCAAGGTAATAGGTAATATATGCAAAAGGATGCGGATGCATTTTTGCAACTGTGTTTTCCGGAGAAATTAAAACTTGGTTTGTTGTTTCTTCTGCCATAAGAAATTGTGTTATGTTAAAAAACGATGACTTCCTATATACTTATATGTAACAACCTAACTATTCATAAGAGTACGCGCAATTACATGTAATGCAAACGTGAGTATTACTAAACTCATCATCAAGCAGTTCATTAATTACATCTACTCACCTGAAGTATGGCAACCTTATTTACAAATCCAAAACGGTTAGCTGCATTACTCCTATTCAGTATTATTATTATAGCCTCTTTCCTAAGGCTCTACAATATTAACGGAACACCTCCAGGGCTCTATCCCGACGAGGCAATGAATGGCAACAATGCACTTGAAGCATTATCCACAGGACAATTCAAAACATTTTATCCTGAGAATAATGGGCGCGAGGGATTCTTTATCAATATTCAAGCGATTTCAATTGCGCTGTTTGGTAATGTACCTGGAGCACTCCGCGGAGTAAGCGCACTCTTTGGAATTTTTACGGTTCTTGGAGTATATTTTCTCGCGCGAGAGCTCTTTCTCCCTGCAAGAAAGACACACAAGGAAGACGGATTTGAAACAACGTTGCAGCGCCACGAAAAGATTGCGCTTCTTGCCGCATTTCTTATTGCAACATCCTTTTGGCATATCAACTTTTCACGTATCGGATTTCGTGCAATCATGGCTCCCTTCTTTATGACATGGGGCACGTATCTTACGCTCATGATTGCGCGCAAGCTCGACGAATTCAAGACACGCCAACAAGCAACCACCGTTAAGCTCGAGCTAGGAGCTCCCTCTGTTTTTGCTATGCCAAAAGAAAAAACCTATTGGGGGTTGAATCTTTATACGTTGTTATTCACCGGTGCAGCTGGGTTTATATTTGGGCTTGGATTCAATAGTTATATTGCCTATCGCATCATGCCACTCATACCAGTCGCCATGTTTATGTATTGGTATATCGCTATGAAAGACGCGCGCAAAGAACTGCTCCGTGCATTTACCATCTTTGTTGTATGCGCACTGTTTGCAGTACTTCCCCTTGCGTGGCACTTTATCGCAACTCCAGAAGATTTTCTTGGTCGCACGAGCCAGATTTCCATATTCAGTATGGAGCATCCTATTGTTGAACTCGTGCTGAACGTCGGGAAAACCATTGGCATGTTCTATGTACAAGGAGATATGAACTGGCGCCATAACCTTGCAGGACGCGCAGAATTGTTCTGGCCAGTAGGTATCATGTTCCTGTGCGGATTTATTGCCGCAGTGTATGTTGCGTGGATGTTCTTCCTTAATTTATTTAAAGGAACGGCGTTCAATGAAGATACGCCAATAGATGCCACGACGCCTCCTTCTTCTGTCGAACGTCCATCCCCGCTTTCAAGACTCATCCCGCTTGCATGGCTATTAGTAGCAATGCTTCCAGTTGTCATTTCAAACGAAGGCATTCCACATGCACTACGCGCCATTCTTATGATTCCTCCCGTATTTATTCTTGCGGGCGCGGGAGGCATTTGGATCTACGAAAAATTAGTAGCGTTTGCAAAAGGAGCTGACCCTGAATCAACGTGGTCACATGTAAAAGAGATACTTGTCACAATATTTACAGTCATTCTCTTCGTACTCCTTCCTACAGAAGCATATTTCATCTATTTTCATAAATGGGCAAAGGATCCAAACACCTTCGGTGCATTTACACAAAAGTATGTCGACATTGGACACGAGCTCAACGAACTTCCTATCGAAACCCCTAAGTATGTGTTCGTCCGGGCGGGAGGAACAGACGTGCGCGGACTACCAATGTCAACGCAGACGGTTATGTTTATAACCGATTCGTTTACTCCAGAAAAGCAGCGCGCAAAAAACATTTTCTACGTTCTTTCCGAGCAAGAAAAAAGCACCCCTCCCCAAGCACATGTAGTGATCATAGACTAATCAAAAATAACCGCCTTCGGGCGGTTATTTTTTTGACACCTATAAAAAAGTATTATATAAAGAAGCTAGCTATTATCCATTAACCCCAGAACGAAAGGAGTCCAGATTGTGAACATTCAAATTGAGCAAGCCGTGGCACGCGCACTCGAGAGTCGCATGGCGCTACTCGAGCAGATCTTTAGCGAAGCAACCGATGAGGCGACGGCAACAGCGGCCGCAGTATGGATCGCGCTTGTCGGAACCGAAGCGTCTGCAACAAAACTCCTGGAATTGATCAAGCAGTGCGATTGCCATGATGATTTCGAAAGTAAGTGGATCATCATGGCAGCGTTTGTAGGGTTTTCGCCCTATCGGCATACCCGCAAACAAGAGCTGCTCGATTTATTTCAGCCCGAAGAACAAGACGGAATACTTCGAACATACGAGGAAGTGGACATGACGGACAAACGCATTCTCGACCTCCCTCCGCTACACAAAGCCATTCAGGAGGCCTACGAATGGAACGATGACGACTCCGGCGACTAGCCCCTCGCCACGCATAAACCAAAAGCGGCCCCTTCTCGGGGCCGCTCTTTTTTATATTATCAAAATTGCACCGACAACCATACAGACAATTCCTAAAATTGCTTTGGTAGTTAAATGTTCACCAAGAATAACAACGGCAAGCAATGCAACAAATACCAAGCTCGTACGATCAATTGCTGCAACGCGTGATGCATCAGCAGATCGCAATGCCATAAAATAAAATATCCATGATATTGCACCGCTAATGCCCGCAAGAACAATTAATCCCCACTCACGCCCTGTCCATGAAGTAGGCGTAAATCCATCAAACTTTCGTAACCACAAGCTCACACCGACAAGAAACGCGGCCATAATAATCGAGCGCACGGTCGTCGCAAGAACAGTATCAATTTGTTTTAATCCAAGCTTTGCAAAAATAGCGACAAACGCCGCTGCAATAGCTGATAGTAGTGCGTAGACAATCCACATGTATATTTAGTATACAATTTCTATTTGTAGATTTCTAATAGCCTCTCCTGCCTTGTCATTCCCGCGGAGGCGGGAATCTATGAAATACCGTGGATTCCCGCCTCCGCGGGAATGACATATTTTACCCGTACAGCCCCTAGACAAATTTAGAGAACAAATGTATACTATTGTCAATGTTCGCAAAAGACTATCTAGAAACACTAAAGGCACGGGGTAAGAAATCCCATGTATATAAGCAATTTCAAGATATCGGACTCCAGCTTGCTCAGATACTCGGAGATGCCAAGCATAAGGCGCTCTATATAAAGCTAGCGAAACAGCACGACGAATCAATTTTGATGTCGATTGCCAAAGACACGGCTGACCGCAAGGGCATAGCGAACAAAGGTGCATATTTTATGAAGGTATTGCACGAGCGCTACCCCCTACCCAAAGCACCAAAAGGAGTAAAAGCACCGACAGAAAAGAAACCACGCAAAGAAAAGGTACCACCTATAAAAAAGGAACATGATAACGAGCGATCAGCAAATTTGGACGATAAGCAACAAGTCGGAGGAAAAGTTTCTCAGGAAACGACCGGCTAATTTTGATTTCTCAAAATATACAGAGAAGGAAGTTCGCGAACTGGTAAATACCATGCGCTCAATTATGCGTCGTGCAAATGGCGTTGGGCTTAGCGCAAACCAAGTAGGGCTCGACATGCAATTATTTGTCGCAGGAATCCCACAAAGAAACGGCCGCCCAAAGTGGTATGCTATATTCAATCCAAAAATTGAACGCCCTTCAAAAGAACAGTTTACCATGGAGGAAGGCTGCCTCAGCGTTCCTAATACGTATGGCACAGTAACCCGTCCAAAAGAAATCGTACTTACCGGATTTGATAAACACCAACGTGCCGTAACCATACGCGCGACTGGATTAATTGCACGCGTGTTCCAACACGAAGTTGATCATCTCAACGGAATTGTATTTATCGACAAGGCACAGAACCTACACGAAGGAACAGTTGAATCTGACACAGAAGATACTGCATAAAAATACCGCCCAATGGGGCGGTATTTTTATGCAGTATCTTTATGCTCAACAAATGAAAATGCTTTCAAGAATGAACTGATATCAAGATACACATGATTAAACAATGTATAGATGATTTCTGGTTTTTCAACTGGTCCGATTAACACCATTCGCTTTCCCATTCCATATCCGATACCCGCTTCCATGTGCGAGGAATCTCCCGCAGGGAGGAGCAGAATAACAATATCAGATTCTCGCAATGCCTGAATTTCAGACTGTGCAATTTTTCCAATGCGATCATCGATCTTCCAATTGGTTAATGCCTGACTAAATTCCTTCATTTCATCCTCAATAGGCTTTCCTGTTAACAGGTTAGATCCGCTCTGCACATAAGAATATGCAGTGTGCCCTAATTGCTCCAATTCCTGGGTAAGCTCCTCTACCTGCTCCTTATTTTTCCACGGTGACGCTATGAAAAATTTCATGGTATAATGATACCATACAATTAACAGAAAAGAACGCCATACATGGAAAACGCCTCCCAGCCTACATTTATATTTTTCGGAACTCCAGGATTTGCAGCCGATGCACTCGAAAAACTCCTCAACCGCGGCATCATTCCCGCAGCAATCGTATGTAACCCCGATAGACCCGTGGGGCGTAAAAAAGTTATCACCCCTCCGGCAATAAAGCTTTTTGTATTGGAACACCAGCTCCAAGACCCAACCCTTAACATTCCACTCTTACAACCAGAGGTACTCGACGACGCATTCGCAGAACAACTAAAGGCATTTGATGCCGATGTTTTTGTAGTAGCCGCTTATGGAAAATTACTCAAGAAAAACATTCTTGATATTCCAAAACATGGCACGATTGGTATCCATCCATCACTCCTTCCTATATATCGAGGTGCATCTCCGCTACAAACTACACTCATCGATGGAGTCGATATTACCGGAGTATCTTTGTTTATGATAGATGAAAAAATGGATCACGGTCCAATCGTTGCACAAGAAACAGTGCAAATCGGGACAATGAATTATATCCAACTCGAAAAGAAGCTTTCCGAAATTGGTGGCGAACTCTTAGCTGCGGTACTCCCCGACTTTGTGGCAGGAAAAATAACGCCAAAGGAACAAGACCATGAAAAAGCAACGCTCACGAAAAAGTACACCGTTGAAGATGCGTTTATCGACATCCACGACATAGAGCGGGCAAGGACAGAAGGAGGTGATATTGCACTCAAGATTGAACGCAAGATTCGTGCCCTTAATCCAGAGCCAGGGACGTGGACCATAGCATCATCGTTCTGCAACATGCACTTTGGGCAAGAAAAACGGGTCAAAATCCTCGAAGCGGACGTTTCAATGGAAAACACCCTTATCATCAAACGAATCCAGATAGAGGGGAAAAAGCCAATGCATTTACACCTTTCAATCAAGAAAGTTGACAATTAATACGTTCCCTGCTATAGTAGATTCAATAACGAAAACAGCTCCCCAAGAGCCGTTTTTGTTTTCATATAAGCACCTTTACAACTACACACGGAAAGAGAGGTCAACGAAATGAAGATTTACATTGTCGTACTACTGTTGGCAATATTTTGCTATACAGATACGACAAGCACCGCAACGGCAGCACATTCCCCACAGCCCATTGTCGCAGACACAACCGCATATTATAAGCCCGTAAAGGGGCAGCGGAGGTATGTGACGGGTTCTTATCAAGGTGATATCCACCTCAACGGAACGGGTATCACCTATTCGGGGAAACGGGCGCGCATTGGGTACCTCGCGGCCGACTTAACCTACCATCCGGTAGGCACGAAGTTCCGAGTCTTCATAGACGGTAAATCCTTCGGCATTTGGACGGTCGAAGACAAGGGAGGCGCAATCAAGAACCGACACCGCTTTGACTTTTTTGTCGGAGAAAGCGATGCTGGACGAATAGCTGCGGAGTCTTGGGGACGAGGCAGCGACAAGACTATTGTCATGTACAAGATTTAGTGGGACGGGACCCCACGCACCGTAATGGGGCAGCTTCGGCTGCCCCTTTTTTAATTGGGCGTTGCTAGCGAAACGCTCTCCATTCGTTTATACGGAGAGCGGAAGAGCGTGCAACGTGCCAGAGCGTCGGTGACGTTTTATTTTCCACGGCACCGACGAAGCGTGACTTCATAGGTCATACTTCGTTGTATAAATGTATTTCATTTCCGTATCAATAGCACCGACGAAGCGTAACTTTATAGACCATACTTCGTTATATAAAGGTATGCCTTATTTTCTCGAAGACGATCTAAAAATACTTGAGTCATATATCGAAGAAACCATTGTGAAATTACAGGAAACGGGAGCAGAATTGCGCAATGCCGTAACGCAATCTTCTGAAACATGGCACGATAACTTCCCTTTTGAAAATGCCCAGCAACAGGCACGATTATTGGAGCAACGCTTGCAAGACCTTGAGCATATTCGCAGAAATGCCACGATAATCGCTATCCCCAAAACAAACGCCGCCGTAGCAATCGGCCATACCGTTACCGCACGCGATAGCGAAACAGGCGAAGAAAAAACATTTCGCATCGGAAGTCATATCACCTTTACAGAACAGACCCTTTCATACGCATCTCCACTAGGGGCACTTTTTCTTAATAAGGCAGTGGGACAACGCGCAAAAGGAATGGTCGGCACAAAAGAACGCGAATTTGAAATACTAAAAATCGCATAATAAAAAAACCGTTTCAGACGGTTTTTTTATTATCGATTAAGCGCCAGCACAAGCCTCGGCTGCCCATCGCCATAATAATTATCTTTCCACGCCTCAATAATAAATCCATACGAAAGGTACATGCATATCACCTTACTGTTATGTGGATGGGTTACTAAATCGATTCGCTTCATGTCCTTTAGTTGTTCAAGCTTAAACTCGATCGCCTTTCTCGCAATGCCCTGTCCTTGAAAAGCTGGGTCGATAACAAGTCCGCTCATGTACGCATGTCCGGGCTCTTTGATCTGGTATTCTGTACTCCCCACAATCACACCATCTTTTTTAATAAAATACACCTCGCAATTTTTAAGCTCATCCTCGGCATCTTCCCTATCCGCACAATTTGAATACATATACGAATGTGCAGATTTTTGTTCAATCGCGATAAAGGCATCAATATCCTCAATCGTCGCTTTTTGAAATGTTATTTCAGGCATGGTTGTAAATAATTAATTTGTTTTTGGAACAAAGCGCACAGAATCAAGTAATGGTTGGAAATCGTTTCGAAGGTCCGATTGTGCATCTAAAAATTGTCCGGTAAAAACATAGGTATATTCTCCATGTATAACTACGACAGTATCCGACGCATATAGTCCGTCAGCCATATAACGAATCGCCTGTACCCCATCAATGGTCGTTTCAACAACGTCAGTAGTTTTGAGATGAATATTACTAAATGCTATAGCCGACTCAGCCCACGTTCGGAGTGGTTGTTTTTTATCATTTTTAACAACCATTACACTAATCACAGGTGGTCCTTCACTGCCGATAGGTATATTTTTTATATTCGCATAATCTTCACTGCGCATAAGTGTAACCGTCCGCACAACAATATCTTCAATGTCTAATGGATCACGTTCTTCTAATACATACCCGTTCGCTCCAGTCGGATACACAAACGAAAAGCCAAGTTCGGCGTTGCCATACATATCTTGTTTTTTAACCACACCCTCATCTGTTTTATCGGGCAACAGTTGCACAATACCATAGCCAATAACAGCGACTACCGCGATGGTAAGAAAAATAGATACTTCTTTTTTCATAATAAAATAAGGATACCATAAAGGCTGTTTCGTTGCTTAATAGCAAAGGATAACAATAATAATATATTGACAAACGATAAATCAAGGATTACTGTATAGATAAATAACCTAGTAATACTATATAAAGCCATTTATGAAGCTCACAAAACGTGGATCAACAATTTTCCTACGAACCGCCATTTTTCTTATGGGAATCGCAGTAGCCGCCCTATGCATCTTTTTATTTCCATGGCTCGCAAACGTAGGATCAATAAAGCCAGAGTTTGCTGACTTGCGCTATGTATTGATTGGTGCGTATATAACGACAATTCCGTTTTTCATCGCCCTGTACCAAGCCTTGAAGTTATTAGGGTTTATTGATAAAAACACAGCCTTTTCTGGATTGTCCGTAAAAGCTTTAACGACCATTAAGTATTGCGCATTAACTATTAGCGCGATATACACAGGCACACTCCCTTTCTTGTTCTCTCTCGCCGATGCAGATGATGCTCCAGGTCTCGTAGCAATTGGGTTGATTATTATTTTCGCTTCTCTTATTATTGCAACCTTTGCTGCAGTTCTGCAAAAGTTGTTACAAAGCGCGATAGATATAAAATCAGAAAACGACTTAACCGTTTAAACAATTATGGCAATTATAATAAACATTGATGTGGTGATGGCTAAAAGAAAAATGAGCGTCACCGAACTCGCAGAAAAAATAGGCATCACCATGGCAAATCTTTCCATATTAAAAAATGGCAAGGCAAAAGCAATCCGTCTCTCCACATTAGAAGCAATTTGCAAAGCCTTGGATTGTCAGCCAGGGGATATTTTGGAATATAAAACTAAATAAAAGCGTCTATGAAAAACATACTAAAATTACGCGCCATACTATCACTCATTGAGAGCCTACAAACCGCAGCTCGGCGGTTTCCTTTTTCATTTCTATTTTCGATAGCAACCGTCAGCGCAGGGCTCTTACTCGCCCATCAAGTTGGCAATACTGCAGTTTTGGCAAAAATACTTATTACATCCATATTAGGATTTTTGCTTTTTATCTCCATCACTCTCTTGTGCGAACAAAACAACTGGAGCAAGAAAATCCGATCCAGTATAAGCCTAGCAGGCTTTGGACTTTTAGCCGGATATTATTCTTACTTACCTGCCGATCTTAACACAGCGGAAGATGCGATTATTCTTCGCTCTGTTTTGTGGGGGCTGTGTCTTGTATTTTTAATTTCATTTGCACCATACATAAAGAAAAGAATCGAAAGTGCTTCAGATAAAATATGGTATTTTAATGCCTATCTCGTCATCTCAATAGCGTTAACCATCATTTGGCTAGCCTTAACACAAGCTGGTGTTTCTATTGCCCTATCAGCCATCGGTCATCTTTTTACTATAGCTATTAGCGAACATGCGTATCAAGACATGGCGATTGTTTTATTTAGTTTTTTCGGACCAGCATTCTTGTTATCCCGCATACCACAAAATGTTGGGCACACCATAGAATCCGCAGAATACCCGAAAGAACTGCGCTTACTTCTCCAGTATGTGTTTGTACCGCTTGTATCCCTGTACTTCCTTATTCTCTATGCATATGTAATTAGAATAGGCATAACGCAGGAATGGCCCGTGGGCACGCTCGCATATATGATTCTCGGATTTTCAGTGCTCGGCATGCTCGTATACATATGCTTGTATCCGCTAAGAAATGTCATTGCATGGATACGGAAAGCTGGTGATATATTTCACATGGTGCTTATCCCCCAAATAGGCATGCTTTTCTGGGCGCTATGGTTTCGCATTTCGCAGTACGGCATAACAGAAAATAGATATTATGTGTTGGTAGCCGGCTTTTGGCTCTTAGCCTTGTCTTCTTATTTTCTTATCAGTAAAAAGAAGGATCTACGAATAATCCCTGTTAGCTTGTTTCTTATCGCACTTGTATCATCCTTTGGCCCCCTCGGCGCGTTGGCTATTTCTGAAAGAAGCCAGCAAAACAGACTTGAGAATCTACTCGTGAAAAATAGGATTCTCGCTGACGACGGAATACATGCGGTACGCGACGCAGATGTTTCTTTTGGTGATAAAAAAGAAATAGGAGCCATCACAAGCTATCTTATTACCACCCACGGAAAAAACAGTCTTACGCCAATATTCAGCAAAGAAGTATTATCCAGTCTCGCCGCAAATCGTGAAGAGCAAAAGAAACAGGTTATGGAAAAGTTCGGCCTACCCTATCTCGAAAGTTGGGCATCGGGTCAGCAAAATTTCTACTATAATTCCGAAGTAAATACACAAGCCACACAAATAACACAATTTGATTACGCCATACCAAATCAAGGCATGGAATCCACGCAAACAATTGCGGGCGTACAATATCAATTCAAAATAAACACAGCGAAAAATACATTTGAAGTGACAAAGGGTGGCGTACTTATCGCCGAAAAAAATCTCAACGCATTTCTCAATACATTAAGCAAAACAAATACAGGCAGTGTTCCAAAAGACCAGATAATTATAGTATTTGAAAACGATGCAATCGCATTCAAATATCATATCGAACGAATCGGCGGAGAGTTATCAGAAACAGGATATGCAATAAACCTTATTAAGGGGTTGTTGTTATTTACAATAAAATAACCGCTTCGACGTAACCAACAAAAGCCCGCGAAAGCGGGCTTTTTTAAATTCAAGATATTCGCCCTCTTTAATTCCACCCATAGGATAAACTCGTTACCTCTTCACAAACACACCATCTTTAAACACATGCTCTTCAATTTCAGGGACACGCACGCCGAGATCGTCAAACTGAATTCTTCCCGAAGCTCCGTCGAACAATAGATGCTTTAAGGCATTTACCCATGTTTCGTTATCTGTATCGTATGTATTTTTAATAATACGCACCGCATCAAATCCGTAATCAGTCGCAAATCCTGCATCAACCCCATACGCATTTTTATACGCAACTTTAAAACTATCTGCCATTCTGTCGGCGAACATAGCCGATTTACACCCCTCAAACACGCCCTGTGGCAGCACTTTTAGATATTCGCTTATCGTAACCTCCATATCAGCATTACATACCAACACAGAGCCGACTCCTTGCTCTTTTACCTGCTTAATAAATTGCACCCCTACGCTTGGCGTAGCAATAACCGTATATGCTATAACGCCATCGCGTTTCATTTTCGCAATAACGGTTCGATAATCTTTACTGTCATCAATGCGATATTCGTTAAATTTAACGCTTGGATTTTCGTACGTTTTTTTGAAATAATTCTTAGCTTTTTCAAAAGCCGCTCCTTCTTGATGCACAAAAGCAAAAGAAGCGTAGTCTTCTCGAGCCATCTCTCCCAATCGAGCATAGAGCGACGCACCGCTTGGCATAATTTGAAATATCGTATCATCCCCACTTAATTCAGGCTCTGCAATTTGTATAACGACAATGGGGTCAGCTTGCAACAACGGAGTAATTGCGTCAATAACTGTCGGCGTTGTATTGATAATCGCATCAACCTTATCCATAGTTCGCAATTTTTGATATGCAGCAATACCTTTCTTGCCATCAAACTGGTCGTCCTCGTAAATAACGCGCACATCGACATCTTTTGCAGACAACGCAATTGCATTTTTTATGCCTTCCCCAATTGCAGCATTCTCACCAGTTAACGGACCAATAAACCCTATTGTAATTGAATCCTTTGAAATAACTCCTGCAGAATTACTCCATGCTTGGTATCCTCCGATAGCGATAATAACAACCGTGGCAATCCATAGAGCCCATTTTTTAAATTGATTCATAGTGTATTGATTCGGGAACCGATCATTAATGTATATAATTGTATTGAACCATGGGTTGACGATACTGTAAAAATATGTACAATATTTGTACATATTTACCCTATGCGCAATAAGCCCTCTTTCCCCTATCTCGCCGTAACGCCAACCGAAGAAAAGGTTTTGCGTTATTTACTATCCGCAGAAAAACAAGCATCTATTTCAGAAATAGCACGAGCCGTAAACCTTGCGCGCACAAGTATTTATAACTCCGCCACTTCTCTAAAAGAAAAAGGACTTGTAGCACAGCAGGGGTTCCTCTACTCAATAGTATCTTCACAACTGCAAAAATATTCCGAAAAATCTACGACTCCCCGCGAACAAATTAAAGCACTTCTTTCTGAAGTGCTTACATTGCAACGAGGAGAGGTTGTTTATTCCGTAGAATCAGACGAGGAGATACAGTGGCTCCTTAAAAACGAACAGGGCCTCCCCGAATGGCAAAAGGCAATTGCCAAAAAAGGCGTTGTTTTAAAAAGTATTGGCAGCACAGGAATGCTTAAAGTTTTTCAATCGATTATCAGTAAAGAATTAGGTGCGCACATTAAACAGCGCAGCGGCGCAGCGCGTTTTACAGGTGAACCGATTCTCGGCACATGTACCCTCGTTGCATTTCGCGATTCAGTAATATTTTTTTCAAGGAAAAAAGCGTTTTTCTTTCGCATAGACAACCCCGATGCGGCAATGCTCATAAAAAGCAGCCTCGAACTGTTGTATGCCCAGCTTCGTTATTATCCACTAATACCAAACGAGTAAAATTCTCGCGGAGATTGACAATATTAAGCAATACATCGTATAAATGAGGCAGAACAAATAACCCGCCGACGGGCATATAAATTCAACCCTAACCGAGCACAAGGAGGCCCCATGTTTCAGGTGGTTGTTGCAATGATGGCAGTTGGCACTGAATGCGCTTCGTTTCAGGAAGCGTTCAAAAGGTTTTACGCAGAGGTTAAAAGGATGGTCGTCGAAGGGACATCTCGGCAGGTACTGGAAACAGCGTGTTTCATACGCTACGTCTTTACCTCCGAAGGGGAGGAGCTCAACACGCAACTGTATTTTTACGCCTGTTGTGACCTCGCTCACGAAATAGGTTTACTGAGAGATGACGGAGAGCTCGAAGAGCTCGTCATAGCACCCAGCGTCGAAAGAATACAGGCTGTGTTTTACAGGAACACAGTAATCGAAATATCTCGCGTAATGCGAGTGGCGGACAAGGTCAAAGAGGTCACCCTCGACCGATCAGGGGTACCCATGACAAAAGCACCGCGGTTAACATTTAAACCGTTGCGCAACGGCAAATTCCGTTGCAACCAGACAAACGCCCTTGTAGGGCATGGCCAAATAAAGGCCTATCGTCTACTGGAGGAGAAAAAGCTCCTCCGCAAATTCAACGAAAAGCACAATCGGCCCATCGCTCCCCCAACCACCCGCCAATGCAGCGCAGGACTTCGCAGGAGATAACCCTGGCTTCAAAAAGCAGTTTCGCAAAAGGCCCCTTGTCGGGGCCTTTTTTTATTATATTAATTTAAAAACATCAAACCCATTTAACTCCGCCTTTACCTCATTTTATTTCAAACGGAAGGACCATAACTAGTGTATTTCCAAGGTAAGCTTTATATTCATACTTCCCTACTTGAGCTGGGATGGATCCACAACCAGCGTTTAACATTGGATCAAACGTTCCAGGAAAAACGGTTTTTGGTTTTACATACGTTTTCGTATTAACGTTATATATAGCCGAGGCATATGTTCCCGCTGAAATTATTTTTTTAGGTTCGACAACCGTACAAAATTGATCCCTACCAACCACAAACGATAACGATGCCTGAGGTATGGCGCTGTAATTCAAAACTTCGTTATTTGCTATTTTAGCCAAATAAAGAGCGTCAAAATATTCTTCGAACTTAGCTGTGTTAGGTTTTTCAGAAACAGCAATATTGGCATTACTACTATCTGCACCAGGAACAACAGCGGCTTGATCGTTTTGCTTGACTGGAGCATTTTGATTCGCCTGTTCGTCTACTGGGGCCGATTGCAATGAAAAGAAGAGAATACCCGCAACGATACCTACTATAGCCACTATACCGATGATGAGATTTTTATGCATGATTAAAATTTATTTAACTTCTATTGTTCCTTCAACGCAATTATCAGTTTCGTTCGTTTCGTCAATCTTATTTGCTCCATCGGCGCAAATTCTCCACGCATGATTTCCAGCAACAGCCTTCCAACTAGAAGAATTTTTGATGGCAAAATGATCTACCATGTTTGGGTCGGTGGCGCGCAATTGAGCCATATCCCCTTTCATAGTAACATCCCATGTGTTATCGCTGTTTAAATCGATTTGATAATATACAGTTGAATAACATCGCGTACCGATGCCAATATTTTCCGACTTCCATTCACCCATATCATCTGGGCCAGTATTTATTATATTTGTGTACCATTTTATATCCGCTCCAACGGTTGCCGGAATTGGCCGATACTCGTAGCTCCCCGTCCTATTTCTTAGATTAACCGCTTGGCTCGGATTGGCCGACAAGCCACAGCTAAACGTTACCACTTCGGCGCCTGAGCCACCTGTGGTCGCTGTTCCCGACCCAGTAGTAGTATTAGTGTTCACATTGGAAGCACTGCCCGTAGCAGTGGTCGAAGCAGCGCTGGCATTTGTATCTGTAGTTGCATTAGAACCAGTCGAATACCCGACTGACGTTTCTGAGTTCGAGCCCGAGGCTGAGCCAGTTGAAGAGCCTGTATTCGCTGGCGGTACGCACGCTGAACCATAGTTATAAGTAGCGCCTGCACTTTGCAACTCACAATAATTTCTATAGGTAACTCCATTTGTACCGCACATAGGCTGACCCGTATCTGGACATGCCGAGCTAGACTGTCCACCGCTCGATGAAGCTACATGGAACTCGGGCGTTTCATCATAGTATGTTGCATTCGAATTTGCATTCTGGCTATTGCTCTGGCTACTATTATTCGAGCTGCCGGTATTATTCTGTTGTGGATAATCATTACCCGTAGCTACCTGATATTCGGGAGTACTGCTTGAAGATGACGCGTTTTTAAAACCAGAATCTTCCGTAGCTTGAGGCTGGGGCTTTTCCGGTGCCTTTTCTCTTTTAGGTATAATCTTGGAAACCAAAACTTTAAACCAGGAGACGGGATTCCACCAAGCAGCATAGGTAATTACGGGAGTCGTGAGGGTCATCACGATAAGGATAGCCACGCACACCATCAATGTCTTACTTTTTATTTTGTACATACCGGGTAGTAAAATTATTATTTGATTTTATAAACGGTCATTTTTATTTTTTATGACATTAATTAAAGTATACAAGACAATGTACTGTTTTAATAATAAGTTATCCACAAAAATAACCCACTATTCAAAGGATATAAGGTATATACTATACGTATGGACAAAAAAATACTTATCAGTGTCGTAGTTATTCTCTCGGGATTATACGGTCTTCGTGTATTCATCGCAAAAATGAACACACCCGAAGATACAAATACACCTCCTTCAACTGCAGTTACCCAAGCAAACCCCGCGTCAATCTTTTGTACAGAAAATGGAGGCACAATCCAAATAAAAAATACACCCGAAGGACAATTAGGTGAATGTCTGTTCCCTGGTGGAGCAATCTGTGAAGAATGGTCGCTTCTTCAAGGAGATTGCATCGTAGTAGGAGTGAACAATACTGGAGATTATTTTGATGGGAAAAATGCAGTACGCGTTGTATATCGCATTAAAACAAGGACTGCAATTCTCGATGCACCTTCTTTGGGATATGAAAATATTTTACTTGCACAAGCAATAAGCGCCAGTGGAGCGCGCTATCTCTCAACCGATGGCACAATCGAATTTTGGGAACATCAAAGCGAGGGTAGGCTAAGCGTCAACGGAAAAGAAATCTTCTTAGGAAAGCTCCAGTAGGATATATTCTGCATGACTAATATAAATGGGATTAATGGGCTAGGCACCATTAATCCCATTTATTTTTTATCAGCGCATCCTTATTGCATATCAGTGCGAAGTTGCACGGATTGCGCTGTAATGCTGCCATCAGTATTTGTAGTCCCTGTAGTCGTTACTTGTGCGCCAATGACTAAATCTTCAGTTGATCCATTAGTCGACTTCATAACACTCGTTGTGTTTGATAAGAATACTATCTTAGATCCCCCATCTCGAAGCTTAACGGTAATGCTCGTAGCATCTTTCGCAATAATTTCTCCCGCAACTAATCCCCCTCCATTCGTTCTCGCACCAACATTGCGCTGTGCGCCATTCAATCCTCCGCTTGCCATTCGTGCCTGCCGTTCTGCAGGAGCCAAAAGCATGCCGTTGTTTTGCGCCAATCTATCAGATCCACCGCGTTCATAGCGCATACCCGCATAAAAGGAACCAGCACTGATAATACCAATGATTACGATAATGGGAAAATATTTTTTGAATTGTTGCTTTGTCATATAAGTAATAATAATTTATTCGTACCGTAACGCTTCGATTGGATTAAGACTTGCTGCGCGACGCGCTGGGTAATAGCCAAACACAATGCCAATCCCTGCGGAAACACCGAATGCAAGCAAGACCGATGAGAGCGTTACTTGTGTTTGCACAAGATTAAAATAGGAAACTCCAAACGATACAGCCCAACCAAGGAAAATTCCAATCGATCCGCCAATAAAGGTCAGGAGGACGGCTTCAACAAGAAATTGAGCGCTAATATCTTTTCTCTTTGCGCCAATTGCCTTACGCAGTCCAATCTCTCGTGTGCGCTCAGTGACGGTGGTGAGCATCATGTTCATAATGCCGATACCGCCGACTACGAGCGAAATGCCCGCAATTGCCGCAAGGAGGATGGTAAAGGTTTGCGTAACGCTCGAGGCCGTGGATATGATATCAGCCTGATTCATAATACTAAAATCCGCTAGGGTTGCATCCGCGATATTATGACGAGCCAATAAAAGATCGGTAATCTGTTGTTGTATTTCGGTCATCGCATCAGCACTTTCCGCTTGTACGCTGATTGTTGTCACATACGTATCCCCTGCTAGAAAACGCTGGGCACTAGATAAAGGAACAAAGATTGTATCATCGGGATTACTAAATCCACTACCACCCTTTTCTTTTGTGACACCGATAACTTTAAACTCAATATTCTTAATGCGAATCGTTTGTCCAATCGCATCCGCATCTTCGCCAAATAAATCGTCACGCGTTATTGGCCCGAGTACTGCAACTTTTGATAAGCTACGAATGTTTTGCTCCGTAATAAACGACCCTTGTTCAATCTCGACATTGCGCACAGAAGGATATGCAGCGGTCGTACCAACAACCGAGGTATTTGTATTCTTACCCTTACTGGTTATTTGGTAACGGGACGATATTTCGGGCGCAACCGCCTGAGCAAGAGCTACTTCTGCACCAATTGCATCAGCATCATCTTGGGTAAGCGAGCGAGCAGATCCTCTACCTGTGCTGACCTGCATACCGGCTCCCCGCTGTTGGCCTGGCATAACAAGTACGAGGTTTGAGCCAATCGATTGGATACTCGACTGAATCGAACCTTGTGCGCCTTGACCGATAGCAACCATCGCGATGACGGAGCTAATACCAATAACAATACCGAGCATCGTAAGCCCCGATCGCACCTTGTTTCCTGAGAGTGCTGCGATTGTTTCTTCAAAAATATCAGCTGTTGTCATGGGTGTGAATAATTCTTCGTTTGTGCGTTTTTGTATCTTCGACCAGTTGTCCGTCTTTGAGAAACAAGATACGTTCTGCGTGTTCAGCAAGTTCTCGTTCGTGCGTAATGAGTATAATCGTGTGCCCGTGTTCAATATTTAATCTTTGAAATGTGTCGATTACAATCTCTCCCGTTTTCGAATCAAGGTTTCCAGTTGGTTCGTCCGCAAGAATGAGTGATGGGTTATTTACCAACGCGCGGGCAATGGCGACACGCTGGATTTGTCCACCCGAGAGCTGATTGGAAAGATGGTCATAATGTTCTTCGGTCAACCCCGCTGCCTTAAGCGCTACGCGGGCTCGTTGTTCCCGCTCCTTGCGGTCGATGCCTGCGTACATAAGCGGAAGCATTACATTTCTCAATACACTCGCACGAGGGAGCAAATTGAACGATTGAAATACAAATCCGATTCGGTCTTTCCGAATGTCCGCAAGCTCGTCGTCAGACAATTGCGATACGTCCTTGCTATCAAGAATATATTTTCCCGTAGTCGGCGTATCCAATGCACCAAGGATATGCATTAACGTTGATTTACCAGAACCCGAAGGGCCCATGATTGCGACAAATTCTCCGTCGTTAATTTCAAAGCTTACTCCTTTTAGCGCCTGAAAAGGAGTCGCGCCCGTTGTATATGTTTTTGTAACGTTTTCTATTTTGATCATATATTATCGACCCATTCGCGCACCTCCGGTCGAGAATATACTCGGGGCAGTTTGCGTAGTCGTGTTAGAAGAC
This sequence comes from Candidatus Wolfebacteria bacterium GW2011_GWE2_44_13, assembly GCA_001000675.1. Classification (GTDB taxonomy): domain Bacteria; phylum Patescibacteriota; class Minisyncoccia; order UBA6257; family UBA9933; genus UBA9933. The sequence continues at coordinate 226,488 of LCHW01000001.1, read as the reverse complement.
GTTATCGTCCGCGTAATAATCTGATCTCCTTCTTGTAGCCCAGAAACGATTTCGGTCATGGTGTCGTTTGATATTCCTATTGTTACCGTTTTTCGCTGTGGAGCGACCAAGGATATCGCACCTTGTGTTCCCGTCGCGTTTTCAAGCGGCGCTTCAAACATTTCAACATAGCTGATATCGTCTTGCGTCTTTACTGCACTGTTAGGGACCGTAAGAACATCCGATTTCATTTCCGTGATAATTGCAGCGCTAACGCTCATTCCTGGTTTTACTCGCTCATCTTGCGTATCAAATCCAATCTTTACCACATACGTCACAACACCCTGAGAAACGGCACCTACTGTATCTATTTCGGCAACCGCTCCGCTAATACTCAACCCTTCTACCGCATCAAATGCCAAGGTTGCCTTTTGACCCACCTTCACTTTTGCGACGTCAACTTCGTTAAGTGATATTTCGGCAAGCTTTTGTTTTGTAATGAGCGTTGCAATAGAAGACCCAGAGGATATCGAGTCGGATGATTTTATCGACAATGTTGCGATAGTTCCAGAAAAAGGCGCTCGGAGATAATAATCGGCCAATTTCTCGCGCGCATCAAGTAGAGCATTTTCCCGCTGTCGGACAGTCAACTCCTGTGCCTGTAAATCGAGCGGGTCAGTGCCCGACTTAAGGTCTGCGATATATTCAGTCTTTTCTGCTATCGTTCGATCTGCATTTATAATTGCATCCCTACTGCTCTTGAGTGTGCTCTTTAATGCAAGCAGGCTGAGTAAGTGCGCGTTTGTTGTTCCTGTGTATGTATTTAATGTTGCCTTATGCGCATCCACTGTTGCCGGAATGGTTGCGTTCACATTGTTTCTTGTCAAAGAATCTTTTACAAAGTCGATAAGGTTGTTGCCCGCCTTTACCGTATCGGCAATCGTTCGCGTGGTCATATACGTTTCGTCTATGAGTGCCTCTATTGTTTGCGTACTCGACGTTCTCGAAGCTGCCTTATAGGCATCAAAGTTTTTTGTGTACGCCGCTCTCGATGCATTATATCCCGCATAAAAATCATCTTGGTTTTGCATCGCCTTTTCGCGCTCCCCTGCAACCTGGATTGATGTCTGGTTGATATACCAACTAATATTTGGCATTCCCTTATCGATTGTTGCATAAAAAAATACATCATCTAGCCCAGTCATAATCGTTGGGATATCAAGAAATGTATTTGCTATCGCATTGAAGCCATCATCGTATGCTTTCTTGATGTCATCTTCTGCGTTTTGCTTTGTTTGTTGTGCCTGTGCCAACGCATTTTCCGACTGAATCACAGAAAGCGTATCCGCAGGCTGTCGGAGCTTTTCGAGCGATAATTTTGCACTTTGCAAATTGACTTCTGCATCGCGTACGGCCTTTTGCGCATCGCGCGCATCAAGCTGCACAATAAGTGCTCCCACCTTAACCTCTTGTCCATTAACAACCGCAATAGTAGTGATATCGCCAGACGCTTTTGCTTTTAATTCCACCTGGTTAGATGCGGAAACTTGGCCGGTTCCAGTAATCGAAGTAATCAAAGTCCCCTTTTCCACCGCTGCCGTTACATAACGTGGTTCTGCACTTGTGTCAGTAAGCTTGCCATACCCCCAATACCCCGCAAATACTACAACGATAAGGGTAACGATTGAGATGATTTTATGGGCGAGAAAATATTCTTTAATAGAGTGCATATAAGAAAATGGTTCGTGAATAGGTTTACGGCTTCTATATACTAGTACGTGTGCACAGTCAGTCTTCTTTCAATGCCTCTTACAGAAAAATCGCCATGTGGCGATTTTTCTGTTCTTATTACATAATTATTAATGGTAGCTGACCCCATTAATTTCAAAAGTTTATGCTTTCTTCACAAATTCGGTCCGCAGCACAAGCCCCTTTACTGCATCAGAATTGCATTCGATCTCTGCTTCGTCATCAGTAAGCCGAATGTTCTTGATCTTCGTACCTTTTTTCAGCGTCACAGTCGAACCCTTCACCTTTAGGTCTTTGACCAAAATAACCGCATCACCGTTCGCAAGAACAGTTCCATATGCATCTTTTATTATTATATCGTCTTCTTCGGTATCCATAGTGATGATTATTATTATTTATTGATGAATAGTATAGCACAAATAATCACAATTAATGGTGGCTGACCCCTTTTATGCATAATTTAAAATACTCCCGGAATCAAAGCTGGTACCCTCTTTTTATATCCAGGATATTCTTGAGGAAACTGTCGCGCCATAAGCTCATCTTCCAATCTGGAACGCAGCACCATACCAATAGATACTATAATAAACAACAGAAGCGTGCGCCATCTATTATCTACTAGGAAAGTACCCGCAAGTGCAAAAATGACACCCGTATAAATTGGATGTCTGACTATTCGGTACGGGCCAGTAGTTATAAACACATGTTTCGCTTTGACTTCGACCGGGTTCGCACTCCAATTAGTCCCGAGCGTACGTCGAGCCCACACGGCAAAGCCCAATCCGCATATACAAAGGAATAGACCGACGACCGTATTTATTTCATTCGAGAAGAAAACTGAGCCTGAAAATAAGGGAATAACCCAAAGCAGAACGATTAGTGCGATGAGAACCAACCGCGGAATGGCTCCTCCTATGGCGACCTTCTTATGATATTGAGTGCGCTTGTTCCCTCGAGCAAGCCCAATCCAATAAATGATGAATATTGTCTAAAGAAATATTAGAAGAATAGTAGGCATCTTTTTAATATTATTTAATACGCACCTCGAGCGAAATTAATGGGGTCAGGTACTATTAATTTCCCTTATTACTCATATAGTACTACCCAAGAAGCTATGTGACAACTTTATTAAAATAAAAAGGATGCCTTTATTCCCATAAACACAAAACCACTCTCAAAGGAGTGGCTTTATGTTTATGGCTTGTACTGAGCTTGCCGAAGTGCTGGCCAAGTCGAGTTAGAGTCACCACCGGCTAGGCCCCGCAAGGCTTTTCCTACCTATTTTAGTATATCGTGTCGATGTACCTCGGGCGCTTTAAAAATAATGCGAAAAGTTTATTAGTTATCACTATTCCGCTTTTGCTTATTCGGTATATGTTGGCTAAGTAGCTCGCTCACATTTCTGGTTATCTCACCAGTCTCAGCGCTTATAATAATTTCTTTGTATTTATCATGCTCTCGATCTACCGTTCTATGTATATACACCCCCTCTGGATATTTAACCGAATCGAGCCCTTTCGTTTCTTGCCAACCAACAAAGACTCTGAATAAAAACTTTTTAACTCCCAGCCGCTTATGCGTCATCCTTATCAGATGAAGGCGTATCTTTACAATACTAGGCTCAATCTTTAATACAAAATTATTACCAGTATTATTTTTACAAAAATCACACCAAAAGCCTTTCTTTTCTTTTTTACATTCAGAACAATATCTCATTTTTTTATAAGTATACGCAACATAAAACAGATTTGCGAAGCAAATTTGTCACGCAGCCCTCGTAAAATTCGTAAGGCAACCCATGTTCTTAAGGATTAATAATTGTAGAAATTTTTCTTAATTGGCTTTGAGCTGAGTTAACTAATCCTTCCAAAACCCTAAAATCAGAATTGTAAATCGTACTTCCTGAATTATTTATTCTTTGCAATTTATCCTGCCATTCAACTAATTGCCTCTTGTAAGTAGCAGCTTCTGCGGGATATATGTCTTGATGTCGCTGATAGAAAGAAGATATTTGACTAAGATAGCCAATGTAATCGCCGGGATCTTCCCACCCTGTAATCACTATTGAATCTGCGATTAATTTAGCCTCTCCCTGTATATTTTTAGGAATCTCTTCGATCTGTTCCTTGGGAGGCGCAAAACCTAACGGACCAATTTGTACACTATCCAAATTAAAATCAAAAACAAATAATAAAATTATGGAAATAGATACGAAAATTATGCTTACTAAAATTTTTTTTGGCAACTTTCTAAAAATAGGCCACGATATTTTGTACCAAGATTCTCTTGCTGGATCTTGAGCTATCCCCATAGCGATAATTTTATCCCCACTTACAACGCTATCGTCAAGGTCAGTCTTGCTTTTTTTACTTAGAGAAAAATTTCCCGAGAACCTTTCTTCGCCCACGATTAGGTCAGGATATTTATCATCGAGAATTTTAAATGAAAAAGTGACCTCGTCATTTTTATCTCCACGGTTTTCAACTTTAATATCTTCAATTTTAATCAGAGCGTATCTACCATTTTTATTTTTAAATAAAACTATCTGTCCAACTTCAGGACTCCGTGATCGAGAAGTTCCATCGTATTTTATATTAAAATTTATTTGATCAAAATTGGTAACATTTTTTATTAAGGCAATGTAATCAATAGTGGTATGATCATTATATACATGGATAGAGTCCTGAGAAGCAGATGAGAATTTAATGCCAAATAAGTAATCAGCATCTCCAATAAAATATATGCCGTTGTTATTAGAATAATCGAAATTAACCGTACCCGCCCTATTTTTATTTTTATTTGTATAGAATTCCTTATCCTTCGCCTTCCTCTCGTTAAATTTTTCTATCCTGTCTGGAGTAGATGAAAATTTTTCACTATATATATCTCCGCCCTCATTCTGTACTAATAAATAACCTTCCGATTTAAGCTTGTGTAAGACTTTATATATATGTTTCCATTCACTTTCTTGGAGGTTGGCATGCTGATGAGTTACTAGTAATTCAGAAATGCGATGAACATCAAGATACCCAGTATGGACAGTAAAGAAATCAATTACCTCGCCTTCTGTTGGAAATACTAGGTTCATATTTTATTGTATATTTTGTGCTAAAACGAATTGATTAAGAATGAAGTTAGATTGCATCTAGGGCGCTCAAGGCCCATAATGAAATCGGGCGCGATAACCGCGCTCAAATTGGCTGCCAGACCTGGATTCGAACCAAGATTGACGGATTCAGAGTCCGCTGTCCTACCATTAGACGATCTGGCAATACGCTCTTAATATTGCCTGAAATTAATCATTTTTGCAACCTTTTTACGCTAAAAGTAGGGTTTTCGAGAAGCTTAAAAAACGCTATACTACGAGTATGTTTAACCCTATTTTAAAAACTGGACACACTGAACTTCGCCAAGCAATAGAGAAGCTAATCGCTGGAAGCAGGACGGATATCGACTTCTATTTCATGCTCTCGATATCAACCCTAATTGTAACGCTTGGATTACTCGAGGGCAGCATCGTTATCTTAATTGGCGGAATGATTCTAGCCCCACTCCTCTCTCCACTCTTGGGAATTGGCCTTGCGATCACCACCGCAAGCGGTAAAAGTCTCAAGTGGATTATTACCCATCTCTTAAAAGCATTGGGCTTTGTTATTTTCATTGCACTTATCGTCGCATTCTTATTTGCAAGCGAAGACAACGAACTGATTAATTCGTTTCACCCGAACCTAAACCTATTTCTCATTGCCTTCGCTGCAGGAGCGGGAGCAGCGTATGCATGGGTGCGCCCGAATCTATCTCCCGCGATTCCAGGTATAGCCATTACCGTTTCACTCTTACCGCCGCTTGCGGCCACTGCGATTGGGATTAGAAATCTTTCGTCAGTTATTATATCGGAATCGTTTGCACTGTTTTTCATTAATCTACTCGGCATCATCCTTGCGAGTATTGTAATATTTCTCATGTTCGGCTTTGGAACACTCCAGGCGGAAGAGGAAAAAATTATACGAAAAGAAGAAGCGGAGGAACAACACACGCAAGAGGAGCAAAAAAACAACCCATGAGGGTTGTTTTTTATTTATTCGGTTATTCCGAGATGCTTTCTGATTTCCGTACGCAATTCACCGATATCTCCCCCCTTTTGAATAATTGGGGTCTGTTCGATTAGCGCAATAAGTTTTGGGTCGAGCTCCAACTTTTTAATATTGCCGAAGGCGGTTAGGAATACAACTTTAATATCTTTTGTTGTATCATCCTCTTTGAGCTTTGCGTAGGTTTCTGCACCATCCATATCTGGCATCTTAAAATCGAGCAAGATAAGGTCTGGCTTGTGCTCTTTAGCCATCGCAATCGCTTCTTGTCCGCTATTAGCAATAAGCGCTTCGATGTGATCGCGCTCAAGTACCGTAGCAATAACTTCGATTATTTCCGGCACATCATCGACAACAAGAACAACTTTTTTCGTTTCCATAAGTATGATTATTTATATGCTGTGTATATGATTTATTATACCACGGGAATGGATTTATCGCTAAGGTTAAAAGGGCTCTGGATTCCCGCCTCCGCGGGAATGACAAACATAGGGGCTATTACTTCCCTATCGCCCATTGCTTCAACGTATCATAATCAGTTCCTCCGCAAATATGCTTTCCTGTTTCCGTATTGAAGAAAAACGGAACACCTCCGCACAACCCTTTATCGTATTCTTTCATCTTCGCTGCATTCTCGGGGTTATGCCACATTTCCAGCGATTGAACATCGAGATGTTCCTCGGCCTTCAGTCGCTCGATGAGCGGCTTCATGTGTATGCAATGGGGGCATTCGGTCCCATAAAATTCTAATAGCATGAATATACAATAAATTCGGTTAGATGAATACTCCAATAAGTATACTCCTCTTAGAAAAAATAATCATCGTCTATATCGCCGAAGACAGCCGATCAATGGATTGCCGCACAACTGCTTCCGCATAACGACTAAACACGATTGCATGATGCCCTTGTACGGGAAGAACAATATTATCAAACGCTCCCTCAAGCCAACTCCCTTTTTCTGCCCATACATGATTATCAAATTCAGGAATTAAAGAAATAATTCGCCCATTTGCTTTTGTGTGTGAGCGTAATTGCGCAACGGCTTTACTCTTCGGATCTAACTCGGTAAACGCCTTATGTGGTACGATACGAGCCATAGCAGAACCTGTATAAGGCGTGGCAAGGCTCACCATTCCCACAACGCGTTCATCTTCGTTATAAAATTCCATGTATTGCTTTCCGATAAGCCCTCCTTTACTATGTGCCACAATAACTGCGCCACGAATATCATGCTCGTTAATAAGTGCGCGCACAATACGAGCAGATTCTTCTATATGCAATAAGTTATTTCCTAGCGCTGGTACAACATATACTGAATGGCCTTCGTGCGAAAGCATATCGGCAAGCGGTTTCATAAAAGCCCATCGGCTCAAAATACCCGGGAGGATAATAATCGGGCATTTTCCCGCAACCACATAATCCATATACTGTTGCGGAGGTTTGGAATAAAAATACATAGCCAACCCATGCCGTGCCATATGCACATAATCTTTTGCCCAATATAATAGCCGCTTCATATCTTTTAGTATACTGCCACTAATATAAAATAAAAACCGTCAGAAATAGGGTTCATGGATTCCCGCCTGCGCGGGAATGACAATACGGCAAAAAACCGTGCGCCCAAGGCGCACGGTTTTTATTATTGTTCGTCGTTTTCGATATGCAATCCACGGCGCGTGTGATGCTTTTTTGCAACACGGATACGCACTGCCTCTCGTTCGATTGCCGCAGCAACCTTAGCATATTCCATTTCACTTACAGAAACCTTTTCTTTCTTCAAATCTTCTGCGCGTTGTCGAGCTTCTTCTGCGCGCTTGATATCAATCGCTTCGGCACGTTCTGCCGTATCAGCAAGCACTACCAACGTATTATTTACAAATTCAACAAATCCACCAGAAACTGCAAGGTGAATTTCTTCGCCATTTTTTTTGAGCATTAATTCCCCCGCTTGCAATGCAGCGATATAAGAACGATGCCCTGGCAAAATCGTCACCTGTCCGCTAATACACGGCAACGTCGCTTGGTCTATTTCGTTTTCATACACCGTAGCTTCTGGCGTAACGATTTTGAATTGTATTTTTTGAGTCATAAGTAAAACAATGCTATGCAATAATGAGATAGTATATCACAGTCCAAGTAAGAACACCCCCGATAAATCCGAGTACTGCTGGCAGAGTCGCTACCTTGAAGTAATAGCCGAATGTAAGGTCTTTGACCTGTCCCATTGCGGCAACACCCGCGGCAGAGCCCACGACGAGCATAGAACCTCCTGTGCCCGCGGTAAGTGCGAGCAATACCCAAATCGCAGGGATGATGTCGTCAGAGAACATCTTAATCGCGGCAGCGACAAGCGGCACGTTATCGAGCACCGAAGACGCAAAGCCAAGAATAGTGTTGCCCCCGATTAATCGTACGATTGAGGGGCTTTCTCCAAAGATCATGGTATTTAATTCCTTCAACAACCCAACATGCGACAATGCGCCGACCGCAAGCAAAATACCGATGAAGAACTTAAGTGTCGAAATGTCGACGTTCTGAATAACCTTTACCACCTGAGAATTCTTGTGATGTCCGACTTCGTCTTTTTTAGCAAGGATATCGATAAACACCCACAAGGCGCCGACGCCAGCCAAAAGACCAAGGAACGGCGGTAAGCCCATCAAGTTAACCGCGACAGGTAATGTGAACGCAAGTCCGGCAACGACCACGATCGGCCAATACGGCTCGTGTATAGGTGTATCAACCGCTTGCGGAGTTTCCGTCGCAGCTTCGATTTCCTTGTGCATATGGATCTTCTTACCCAAGAGAAATTGCGGAATAATCCAAGTAACAATCGACGGAAGGATACCTATCGTAATAACCTGCAACGCAGTGAATTTGTGTGCAAGCCACAACATAATAGTCGTCACGTCGCCAATCGGGCTCGCAACACCGCCAGCATTTGCCGCAATGACTGTGTTAGCTGCAAAAATTAGGAAGTTATCCTTGTGCTTATAAACCTTGCGTCCAATCTGAAGCATAACCAAGGTTGCCGTAAGGTTGTCCAAAAATGCGGAGAAGACAAATGTCATAACACCAAGCAGCCAGAACAGCTGCACAGGAGCAAGCTTCTTGTGCATAATCTTTCTCTCTACCCAGTCAAAGAAGTGGTAGTGAACCAACACTTCAACAATCGTCATCGCGGCAAGTAGGAACACAACAATCCCAAAGATTTCTTGTGTTTCATGGCTCAGTGCGAGCCCAACTTCCGCGTTCCCTTTCTCGGCCCAGGAAACAAAAAGCCACGATAGCGCACCTAATGCGATCGCCGTTCCACTCTTATTGATATGTAATTTATGCTCCAATACAATCGCGATATAACCGATAATAAAGAGCCCACCTAAAACGGTCCAGATAAGTTCGTGTGACATATAATTCGCTTATTACTTTTTGATATCGTCGATTCCTCCCTTCATATAAAATTCTTGTTCGGAAACATCATCCATCGCTCCCTCGAGTAGCATCTTGAATGCGCGAATTGTATCAGAAAGTTTTACATACTTTCCTGCAGAACCGGTAAACTGTTCTGCAACGAAAAATGGCTGAGAAAGGAACTTCTGGATTTTGCGTGCGCGTGCAACAACAACTTTATCTTCATCAGAAAGTTCTTCCATACCCAAAATCGCAATGATGTCTTGCAAATCCTTATAGCGCTGCAACACCTTTTGCACTCCGCGTGCAACGTCGTAATGTTCTTGACCTACAATGTTCGGGTCCAAAATAGTTGAGCTCGAGTCCAACGGGTCAACGGCTGGATAAATACCAAGCTCAGACAATCCACGCGAAAGCACAACGGTTGAATCCAAGTGTCCGAATGTCGTAGCCGGAGCAGGGTCGGTAAGATCGTCAGCAGGCACGTATACCGCCTGTACGGACGTAATAGAGCCTGTTTTGGTTGAAGTAATACGTTCTTGCAACTTTCCCATTTCTTCGGCAAGGGTAGGCTGATATCCTACAGCCGACGGAATACGCCCGAGCAATGCGGATACTTCAGAACCTGCTTGTGTAAAGCGGAAAATATTGTCTACAAACAAAAGAACGTCCTTGTTTTCGCGATCGCGGAAGTGCTCTGCCATAGTAAGTGCAGAAAGCGCAACGCGCTGTCGTGCTCCCGGTGGTTCGTTCATCTGCCCGAACACGAGCGTTGTTTTATCAAGTACGCCCGACTCTTTCATTTCATGATATAAATCGTTTCCTTCGCGGGTACGCTCGCCTACTCCTGCAAACACAGAAAATCCTCCATGTTCTTGTGCGATGTTGCGAATAAGTTCTTGGATAACAACGGTCTTCCCTACTCCCGCTCCACCAAACAAACCAACTTTACCGCCTTTAATAAATGGGCAAATGAGGTCGATAACTTTAATACCCGTTTCAAAAATTTCTGCTTTCGTAGATTGATCTTTAAACTTCGGTGCTGCACGGTGAATCGGGTCGCACTGCTTTACCTGCACTGCTGGCTTGCCGTCAACTGGCTCTCCGAGCAAGTTAAACATGCGGCCAAGGGTTTCTTGTCCAACAGGTACTTTGATTGGTGCACCGGTGTCGGTCACCACCATACCACGGCGTAATCCGTCAGTCGCTCCCATAGCCACGGCGCGTACTTTATTTGCGCCGAGGTGTTGATGCGCCTCTAAAACGATTCGAGAATTCGAACCTTCGCTTGTTACTTCCAATGCGTTATAGATCTCCGGCAATGCATCGCTAAATTCTACATCGACAACGGGTCCTATGATTTGAATTATTTTTCCTGTGTTGCTCATATGTTTGGTTAGTTTCCGAGTGCGGCGCTTCCTGCGCTGATTTCGGCTATTTCTTGTGTTATCTTACCTTGTCTAATTTGGTTATAACGCAATGTTAAATCTTCAGACATTTCTGCCGCTGCATCAGTTGCATTGCGCATCGCCACCATACGGGCAGCATGTTCAGATGCTTGCGATTCAAGTATTGCGTGAAACAGCTGCATCGCAATCAGTCGCGGGATAAGGAATTCCATAAGCTCCGCAGGGCTTGGCTCAACCTTATACTCCATCTTTGTTTCTTCAATGCCGTATTCCTTTGCAAGCATATCTATCTCGGCAATCTGTTCTTCGATATCTATTTTTGAAATTGGCAGTATTTGTCGAATGCGCGTTTGCTGGGTAACGGCCGATACATAATCCGTATACGCAACGACGACCTTGTCATAACGCTGCGCAGCATATTCTTCCATAACAATAGAAGATAGCGGTTTAATATCTCCTAATACAGAGAATTGCGCACCATTAGGAAAAGCAGCAATGATTTCTTTTTTTAATTTGCGAACCATCAGCTCCCCCTTCTTGCCCACTGTGATAAAATCGATTGCAACCGCATCTTCGTGCACCGTCGATTCAACATGCTTTCTCCCTACGCGTCGCACGGTCAATTTATTCGGGTGCGCAACCATATCACGAATCTTTTTTTCAATCTGTGTGTTAAACGATCCACAGAGGCCACGATCCGACGACACGACCACGATAAGCACTCGCTTCACATCGCGTACTACGAGATAGCGATTTTCTTGATAGGTTTCAAAGGCGCGCGCCAAATTGGTCAAGATATGCCATGCATTATGCGCATACGGGCGAACGCCCAAGACACTCGAAACAGCGCGACGCATTTTTGCGGCACTTACCATTTCCATAGCACGAGTAATTTTCTTCGTGCTATTAATGGAACGTATTCGTCTTTTTATATCGAGTGAACTTGCCATAAATTAGGGAGTGGATTCCCGTTTTCACGGGAATGACATACACATTACTGAGTGTCTTTAAAATCTTTGATTGCTTTTTCGAGTGCCGTTACCACATCTTCAGAAAGTTCTTTCTTTGTTGCGATAAGCGTAATAACATCTTTTGCTTGCTGGTCAAGATAGGTATGGAATGCTTTTTCCCAAGTCATAACTTGTTCAACGGCAACGTCATCCATAAATCCATTGGTAAGCGCATACAGAATAGCCACTTGATGCTCAACAGCCATTGGCTCGTATTGTCCCTGCTTCAACACTTCAACAGTGCGGCGACCGCGCTCAATCTGTGCGCGCGTCTTTTCATCAAGGTCAGAGCCAAACTGTGCAAACGATTCAAGTTCGCGGAACTGCGCAAGGTCTAAGCGCAACTTTCCAGCAACCTTTTTCATTGCCTTAATTTGGGCGCTCGATCCAACGCGCGATACCGAGATGCCGACGTTCAACGCCGGACGAATACCTTTGTAAAACAAATCGGATTCAAGGAAGATCTGTCCATCTGTGATGGAAATAACGTTTGTCGGGATATATGCCGATACGTCGCCTGCTTGTGTTTCAATAATAGGAAGTGCAGTCATCGAACCTCCGCCAAAGTCTTCATTCAATTTTGCACTGCGCTCCAATAATCGGGAATGCAAATAGAACACATCTCCTGGATATGCTTCGCGTCCTGGTGGTCGCTTTAAAATAAGTGAAATCTGTCGATATGCCCATGCGTGACGAGAAAGATCGTCAAATACAACAAGTACGTCCTCGCCCTTGTCCATAAAATATTCTCCCAATGCACATCCTGAGTACGGAGAAATAAACGAAAGCGCAGCGCTGTCAGAAGCACCTGCAACGACAACGGTGGTGTATTCCATTGCGCCTCGCTTTTCAAGCTCGCCTACAATACGTGCAATCTTTGACTCCTTCTGTCCGATTGCAACATACACACACTTCATATTCTGCCCTTTCTGATTGATGATCGTGTCGATTGCAATAGCGGTCTTTCCTGTCTGACGATCGCCAATGATCAATTCGCGCTGTCCACGGCCAATCGGTATCATGGCATCAATAGCCTTAATACCCGTTTGCACTGGCTGGTGTACAGATTTTCGCGTAATAACACCTGGAGCAATTTTTTCTACCGGATAATACGCATCGGCAACAATATCACCCTTGCCATCCACGGGGTTTCCAAGTGGATCGATAACACGCCCAATCATAGAATCTGCAACAGGGATGGAAAGAATCTTTCCAGTCGCTTTAACGGTGTCTCCTTCTTTGATATGTAAATAATCGCCGAGAACCATAATACCAACGCGATCTTCTTCCAAGTTAAGCGCTACGCCTGTTTCGCCGTTCGCAAACTCAACCATCTCAGATGCCATAATATTCGCTAGTCCACTCACGCGTGCGATACCGTCTCCAACTTCAATAACCGTACCCACCTGCTCAACATCGGTACTTGTAGAGAATTCTCCAATCTGCTTTTTTAATTGTTCAATGATGTGATCTTTGTTCATACATGTGCGAGCGGTTATTTACCGGCAAGATTGTTTTTTAATTTCTTCAATTGCGTTGCAACGCTTCCGTCTATCAATTCATCTCCTACGCGAATCACTACTCCTCCACCAATCGATGGGTCGATGATGTTTGTGATAATCACTTCTTTCGATCCATACCGCTTAGCAATGAATTGCTTCAATGTGGTAAGTGCAGCTTCGTCTAACTGCTCTCGGCTTGTTACCTGCGCATCAGTTACGCCATGCGCTGTGTTCCACAGCACAGAAAAGGCGCTACTAATGGCCGCGAGGCGCGAACTTTGCCCGTCACTGCGTAAGCGTTTTGCAAAACGAGCAATAACATCGTTGGTTTCTTGCTCATTCTTGTGCTCCGTAGCCTCAAGCAATGCCTTTGCATATTGTACCGGTGTTGTCTTCATTCGTTGATCGCTTTGTTAATAATGGCTCGGTCTTTTTCGCTATCCATTTTTTCATCAATAACCTTACCCGTTGCAGCTACTACTAAATCGGTAACCTGCGTTCGGATTTCTTGCATCATCTGGTTTTTTTCCATTTCCATCTTCTTTGTAGCGTCTGCAAGTATTTTTTCTGCCTGTTTCTTTGATTCTGCAACGATTATTTCTTTGTTTTTTATCGCAGCTGCTTCCGCATGTGCAATAATTTCACCGGCCTGCTTTTTTGCTTCAACCAATACTTCTTTTTCTTTTTCAGTTATTTCTGCAAGACGTTTATGTGCGTGCTCTGCATCTTTGATTCCTTTTTCGATTTTATCGCTGCGCTCGGTCATCATTTTCAATACCGGACCATAGGCGTAGCGCTTTAGCACAAACAAAACAATCGCAAAGTTAATCAACTGCGCGATGATGAGTTTCCAATCGATGTGAAATGTTTTTATGAGTTCTTCCATTCGTGTAGTAATTTATCGTTGTTAAAACTTCTGTATTTAGATGAAATACGGAGGCTATCAGATTTGCGAAGCTGGATGAGATGCAAGGCGCCGACGAGGCTTGCGACCAAGATGGAGTAAACCTCCTTCGCGGAAGCAAACGTAGTCGGCAACATAGCAGCTCGCCAGATTCACAAATTCTGATTATTTGATGGAGAAAGCGATGACAAGTGCATAGATTGAAATAGCTTCTGCAAATGCTGCGGTGAGCAACATAGGCACAAACAATTTTCCGGTTGCTTCTGGATTGCGTCCGATTGCTTCCATTGCTTTTGCACCGATCATACCGATTGCAAGTCCTGGTCCGAGTGATCCGAGACCAATTGCGATTGCTTTTGCTAACATTGTGAGATCAATTCCCTGTTCCATACTGTTTTTTTGGACATCGCACTAGTCATTACATATTTGGAATGGATAGTGCTTTTACGTCCCTATTTTTGTTTTATTTTTAATTATTAATTATTTTTTTAATTTACTATGGTTAATGTTCCTCTGCACTTGATGCAATGCCGAAGAACGCCAAAGTCAAAATAGAAAACACCAACGCCTGCACAATCCCTACAATAAGCTCCATAAACATAAAGGGCAAGGGCAAGATAAATGCGAATATTGCCATCATCGAAGCGAGCAATACTTCACCGGCAAAGATATTCCCGAATAATCGAAGCGAGAGTGATGCAACCTTTGCAAGCTCCCCCACCATTTCGATTAACCCTACGAATGCCTTTATCGGATTGACCAGAATAATCATCGGGTCTTTACGCATTTTCTTCGGAATTTCCATAAATGCATGGAAGTTCACAAACTTGTTTAAGTGCTTCCAGATGCCCAGCGTGAGAACACCGAATAAATGGGACATGATAACTGCAAACAGGGAAATCGCGAGTGTCGTATTTACATCTGCCGTGCCTCCTCGCAAGAGCGGTACAAACGCTGAGTGTGTTCCCTCGGTTTCTATAAACCCGATAGTTCCAATCCCCGGAAGAAGACCGAGCCAGTTATTTACCAGAATGAATAGGAACAACGCAAGCACAATGGGAAGAAACTTTTCACTCTTATGACGACTCCCCGTCACCGTATCAGCCAGTGTAAACGCCTGCTCTAACAGAATTTCAAATATATTCTGCAAGCCATTCGGCACGTGCTTTATTTTTTTATAAATCAAGGCAAAACCAACAACAAGCATCACCACCGTCACCCAACTCATAATCAACGAGTTGGTAATCGTAAATGATCCGATATGCGCAATCGGCTCAGCAAAGAGCGTCGCTTCGTGCGAAACTTCTTGTTGTGTTGTTAATTCAGGCTGTGTTGTCATTGTTCTGGGTTTTCGGACGCGTCGCAGACATTTCTGCATCAATGCGTTTCATTTCTTTAAGTCCATAGTGAATAATTGCAAACGTAGAAACAACGAATGCAATACCCACGCTTAATAAAAAAAGCCACGGGTCAGTGTGGTAGCGTGCATCCAATGCCTTACCAATAACCACCGCGATAAGAACCGGACCGCCAATCCAACCACTCAGCCGTAAAAACAGCTGTATTCCTGGTTGCCATGAGGGCGAAGTTGAACGAGTCTCACTCTCTTTTTCTATAGCCACGGTATCTATTTTCACGCAATTACGAGGAAAAGTCAATTTTATGCACATAAATAATAATAAAAAAGCCCGAATATAATTCGGGCATTGCGAGGTATTACGAATCTACGGGTAAGAAGGTAATGATAACCCCTCGAGTTTTATCGTAGCGCACCCGCCAAAGAGTTTCGTTGTAAGAAATCTTCCACTCGGTTACTCGATTCGACTTTTTCTCAACAAATTCACCGTCCCTCGTTTGGATTTTATGCACGATTGCACGCAAATCCCTGTTACTCAGCGTTACGCCGTCGTAACGCTGGAAAGAGCGACTTTTTGCATGCCCTTTAAGGGCCTTCGTCTTGGAACACCGCCGACGTGCCATACGTATGCACCTCCTCTCTTTTTAGTATGCGTTCACAAAATACTATCAATAAAATGCACCTCTTAGCACACAATGTCAAGAAATGCAGGTAGCACGCACGCGCATATAGCAGGCTTCCTTCTGCGTGTCATTCCCGCGGAGGCGGGAATCTATGGGATACTGGATTCCCGCCTCCGCGGGAATGACAAACTAAATTTTATATTGGAAATAAAAATCAGCCCCTCACAGGCTGATTTTTATATAAAACAATGTACCTTATCGGCTGATCTGGATAACTGCATCCAATTCAGCATTCGGTGCGCTTACGGTAACTCGACGAGTCGTTGTGCTATACGAAATGAAATATCCCGTATTCTCCAACGTTCCGCCACTTGGATCTACCGGCATGGTCGCTACATATGTAGGCGTGATGCACGGTTCAATGTCGTAGCCAAGTGATCCCATTTCTGTGCTTGTTGCAGGCAATGCGCCATCTCCAAGACTACATTCAAAGGTTCCCTTGTTCTCCGCCATATTCTGTCCAACTGCGTTCAAAATTGTTTCGAGGTTGCTTGCGCGTGTCGTGTTATTAGCCAAGCCGAACTGTCGTCCTGGGTTTAATGCAACGATAACTACACCAGCCAAGATCGCGATGATGCCGATAACGACAAGCAATTCGATCAACGTAAAACCTCCTCGTTTTGATGATAATTTATTCATTGGTTTTGAAAATTATTAAAATAATCCTCGACCTTTTTAACTTACTGTTTATTATACGCTATGTCGTGTATATCAGCAATATCACTTATTTAATTTCATCCCATGAAATTATTTTATACGCATCGGTTGTGATAGGAAAGCTTGGCGGTGGACCATACAGTAAATTACTATCATATGCTAAATTGCGCGTCACATATCCCGTGTTGTCGGTATAGGCAAATCCATACCGTTGGTTCGAACCGAGCATACCATATGACGTAATGAGTGTGCGCGCATGGTACGGCGAGCAACGGGCTCGCGTAGGACTCGTTGTTGGTCCTTGATAGTAATAGCGCCCCACACGTCCGTTTTGCGCCATCAAAGCAGCATCAATACGAATGGTGTCCGCGCTTACTAAGCCGATGTTAATATTTTTTTGCGCAATGAGCGCAATAACATCGCTCCCCGTATAACTTGTGTAGAGCAGGTCGTTATTAACTGTAATACTTGGGCGTGTTGACGCATTATCCGGAAATCGCGCGGCGGCAATAGTAACGCGCGATCCATCGATAGTACCACTCACCCAAACATTGTCTTCAATAAATATCAAATTATTTGCTGGCATCGGATAATTACCCAGCAATGTCTTTGTATTAACACTCCATGTCCCCCACCCATCTTGATTATTTACGTTTGAACAATTACTCGGCACGGGTACGAGCGAATTCACTACATAGAAATCAAACGTATCGTTTGTTTTTAATACAATTTCATACCCCAAAGCAGTTGTTGATGTAGGCCGATAAAACCCACCCGCAATAGCATCGATTCGCATCTCAGAAAGATTCGAGGTGATGCCAGCAAAATCAACCGCAGGCACAGGAAACTGACGCCCCACCAAAAACACATCCGAACGATCCTGCACTGCATCAGGAGGAGATTCGAGTGGACGAGCTGTATCGGTAACACCCGTTGCCGGTGGCACATTAACATGGGTATGCACACCAAATTCTTTCTGCCCAGTATGGTCGGGATCATCATATTGATCTTGTGCACTGGTAACAAGATTATGCGCAATGCCATCAAACCGCACGCCACCGTTGGAATGGATTTCTCCAAACACTTCTGTTCCTTGTCCAAACCGCACATTCGCATTGAGCACTGCGGCATATTTTGCAAACGATGGGATACCCATACGTACCCGGATAACCTTTTCCAAATCGGGATTCGTAGTTAGCTTGCCCGCTGATTCAATCGTAATAATAGTAGAGCCAGACACAGGGGGTGTAATAGTAAGCGTATACGTACCGACCACTGTGCCAGATTTATCTGTATATTCATGCACATACGGCCCTGGCTGTCCTGTGCCATCTTGAAAATCTTGTGGTGCATGCGCAAGGTGCCAACGATAATATTCAATACCCGCTTCTGCGATAGCAAGCGCTTGTGCGCGGTCAGATTCACGATACACCGAAGTAATAACTGCATCCGTCCACGTCAAAAACCCCGTAAGCGCAATGATGACAATTGATCCGTACAGCAATACCTGCACAGAAAGCTGCCCGCTACGTCGCAATTGATTATAGAAGTAAGTGCTCATAAATTAGTTCTTAAGTTTCTTGGCACAATGTCGATACTTGCAGAAAGGGGCACGGTTTCATTCGGATCTTTTACGGTAAGCAATATCTTGATAAGACGAATGTCAGAAATAACAACGGGGCTCGTCATAGCAGGCTCACTGCCCGTATAATTTTCATCATAAAACGTAAAGACAGGTGCAGTCATAACAACATTACGGACAACGTCATTCACAATCTCATTGGCACTATTATATGAAAGTGGACTTCCACTTGGCCGTGTTATTCCTTTTTTCAATACTGTTCCGCTCAGAAAATACCGCACCTGATCAGAAATCGTGTCTCCATCAATATCTACAAAAAAAGTAATTGAACTTGTTGCCACTTGGCCAATAGGATAGCTACCTAACGCAGAGGGCACCATGGATCGCATTTCCGGCAACACCGTCGCAAACGTAGTCTCGATTTCTTGTTGTGCAGTGAGCTGTTGTGTAAACAAGAGCTCATAATCTAAAACGCTCTTGATAAAGGTTCCGATGATAAACGCGATACCGACAAAAAGAGTGATGCTAATAAGTACCTCCACTAACGTAAAGCCTGAATTGCGGTGCAATGGTTGCGGAATAATCATAATGCAGTTTTTACTTTACGTTGTCGGCGACTATAGACGAACAATCCTGCAATAAGCATAACAAAAAGGGTAGATGGAATATATACGATTGGTTTTTTAATCAATGCATAGGTATCAATAACCGGTTTTTTCACAACAACCGCAACAGGCTTGGCAATTTTTTCTAAAACACCGTCGTTATTTGCATACACAATTGCTTGATACGCTCCCCCCTCTAACTCATCAATTGCTACAGAATGATTGCCCGCAGCAACAGTAATTGAACGTACAAGATTTCCTTGCGCATCAATCACATCAACACGATATCCATTGCGAGGCTCGCCGAGTGATGAAGCTTGCCATGTGAGCACGGGGGCTTGTGTACCGTTTGCAGTCGAGGCAAAAACAACCACACCCGAGGAGGGCTGTTCAGAAATTATTTCCGTTGATGACGCTGGTATTAAAAATGAAAGCGCCTGCACTCCCAATACTGCTTGCGCATCCCGAGAAAGTACAGTCGCGTAATAATTTGCGTTCGCAACAAGTGCAACATTTGCAGTAAGCGTATGCACCAGCTCGTGAGTATCATCACGCACGGTAGCAATATCATTCACTCCTAATGAATCCGTACTAATAATCAAAACGCTATCCGCGGCACGGTTTGTTTCCCATGTAATCTTCGCAGAATGCGTATCCGTAGAAACTACTTGCGCCTGAGAAATCACAAGGGGCTCAACAATAGGCTCGGTTGGTGTTGCAGGAGAAGCGTCTTCTGGTACAGGTTCGTCGATTGGTGTTGGCGTCCCTGGTTTCCAGCTCATAAACGAACCATCGAAAAACGACTCGTTCCCCATACTATCCCGCACGGTTAATCGATAGGTATATACCGAATCACGTTGCGTAGGAATTGTGGTTGGACATGAGTACGTATCTTCGAAACAAATAGCATAATTCCCTGTAAAATCAACCGCAGAAACATCACCCGAACCCGTAAGCGTATACTCGATACGCTTATCAACAAGCTCGTTTGCATTAAACGAAATGCGTATTGCATCAGGGCCCGCGATGGTCGAAGTTGCATTCGTAATAATTGGCGGTTCGATATCATTTTCTTCATACAGTGCAAATTTAAACACGGCCACTTGCACCTCATCGTTTAATAATGACGCGCCAACCGAATCGCTTAACACATACGGAGCATTATGTTCAATAAACTCGACGCGCTTAACACCATACAGACGAAGTGAAGGCGTCGCACTGGTTATGCGTATCTTATATAATGCGCCAGAGGTAACCCCAATTGTTTTATTAAAATTTACGTGCAATCGCTCCCCCGCATAAAACGGATCTGCATGACTAACAGTAACTGTTCGCGAAGCAAGTACAGCATTTGTAGAGCTTAATAAGGCAACCGTAGCACTTCCTGATGAGCCTACATTATCAAACCACACGTCAACCGCGTGAATAGAATCGTTATGCACCGTAAATACTTGCACCGCAACAGAGTTAGTTGGGACTGCGATAGGGACACCAACATCGGTCGCAAATTCAAAGAATTTTTCCTCAATTGCAAAAGAAAGCGATGGCATCGCACTAAGTATTCCTATTGCAAAAGCGAGGATTAATTTCTTCATTGCGTAAGCGTGGCTTTATACTGATGCCAATCGTTACTAATAGAAACGGCATCGTCGACAAGCGTTTGATATCCCGATTTACTGATCGTTATCGTATATGTTCCTGGTCCAAGATCATTAAACAACGCTTGTCCTGCGGGAACACAGCTCGAAGTAAAATCAATCGCAATATCCTTAAACGATGAGATGGTTGTGGTGCCATCGAGATAAAAATAAATCTTGTAGCGAAGGTATCGCTTTCCATCAAGCACGGTCGGCAAGAGCGTGTCGCTTGCAGTAAAGTAGGTGTTGTCAGTTCCATCAGGACCAACAAAATTCCACGTTGCATTATCATTGTTTGTCGCAACTTGAATACGCAATGCATCGGGGCTGGAATGTGCCGGTTGTAATTGTGCATCAAAACGAAGGTGATAAAACGTTGTATTCGTCACCCCCATATCATACGTATTCGAAATAACCCATTCGGTACTCGTTGCTCCATCCCCCGCTGTTTGTATTTGTAATTCTGTGGTCGGATTGTCGTACTTCACATTTCCACTTTGTGCATCATAATCAGCGCCGCCCCAATCAGTTTGGCCAATAGTGCGTCGTGACGTATAGCGCGTTTGATCATACGAACCTGTTTTTACTAATCGCACACTTGCACCATCAATCGGTTGCCCTGCGGAATCAATAACGTACGTTAAAAGCGATTTAGGAACTTTTGGTTCAAATAATAATTTTACCGCCATCGTTGCGTCTGGATTTAACACAAACGGAACAAACGGAACGGTTCCGGTAAATTCAAGCGCTCCAACGCTGGCAATATTGTAACTGTCCCATTCAAGGTTAGTGATAGTCTTTTCCCCTGCACTATTGGTTGTAAAATTAGTTGCGGGATATTTTACTACATCAGGATTAATTCCAATAAGTTTTGCGCCGCTCAGCGCAAAACCAAGCCCAACAATAGGGGCGCATTGCGGATCTTGTGCAGTAACGGTAAGCGTCCCCACCTTATCAATAAACAACGTAATCGACGTTACCTGTTGCGTTGCAACAGTTGCATGCGGCAAAAGTGGATTAGGATTTCCAGGGATATTTAAGTCGTACGTTTTGTCCGTAGAGTATCCAGTCTTACTAACAGTAACTTGATAGCCGTTAACACTCGGGGGGATATCCACCAGCTGTAGCACACCACTATTATTCGTTTCGTCGTTAATGGTAATAGATGGATTGAGTTTTGTATTTACAATTTGCACAGATGCCTCAGGAACCGGCGCGCCGCTCGCATCACGTACATTAATAAATAACGAACCGTTGGTACTTGCGCTTTCAAGACCTTTTGCGGAAATAGTTGTGGTCATGGCAATCGGAGTAAAGGGGCCACAGGTAGTGCAGTCGATTTCGTATTCTACTATTTTATAATCCGCAGGAGCAGTGTCGTTTGGCGTACCGCCCAACACCCCATCGAACACATCATCAATATTGCGCACCGTTGTAGTGAGCGAAAACGAATTTCCACCAAAAGAGAGTGTCTTGCTCGCCAACAATTTCCCCGCAGGATAGCCCCCTAAAATACCAACATCGGTATACGGCATGTTCCGCGCTGTTTCTATTTCTCCCTTGATCAGCGAAATGGCGTCGCTGCGTACCTGACTTTTTGAAATTGCCTCTAACACATTCTGGAATGCAAGATACGTCGACGTGCCAATAATCATAAAAAGCGCTGAGGAAATGAGAATTTCAACGATGGTGAAGCCCCTATTTCGTTGTGAATTTTTTTTACTCTTTATCATACATAACGATTAAATAATACGTGAGTTGGATGAAGCGGAAGGCGTGGGAACGTTGGCGAGTGAACTGTATATATGATACAGCGACCGAGCCAACGGGGACCCACAACACACCGATTCGCCAACTCACACATTATTTGTTAAGGCCCTGCGTAATCCCATATATCGGCGTAATAATAGCCAACGCAACAAACCCAACCGCAACACCCATAACAACCAAAAGAATCGGCTCGAGAATACCCGAGAGATTCTTTGTTACTTCATCAACTTCATTTTCATAAAATTCAGCAAGGTATGCGAGGTTGTTATCCAAGTTTCCTGTCTTCTCCCCTACCTCAATCATGCGCCCAACCGTAGGCGGAAATAATCGTTCATGTTCTTCAAAATACGCATAGAGTGTTTTCCCTTTTTGAATTTCAACAACAGCTTCTTGGAGTGCTTTTCGGTACACCATATTAGACGAAGCATCGGCGGTAATCGAAACAGCTTGTACAATCTTTTCTCCACTCTTTAAAAGCATCCCCAAAATGCGAGTCATGTTTGCCATATTAAACCCAACAGAAATAGAACCAAAGATGGGCAACGTAAGGAGTATGCGATGCAGAATATATTTTGTTACCGGAATACGCCGTAATAAAAGCAACGTACCCACAAGTGCAAGGAACGCAAGCCCAATAAGCAAGTAATGCGCGCGCAATGCATCAGACGACGCAATAAGAATACGAGTTGTAATAGGAAGCGTTACATTTAAATTAATGAAGATCGGTAAGATTTTCGGAAGTATAAAGAAAATCAACCCACCCACAACGCCTACTGTGGCGACAAGAATAACCGCCGGATAAATAAGTGCCCCACGAACCTTTGATCGCAACGACTGATTCTTTTTCATTTCCAATGCGAGATAATCAAGATTCTCGGACAACGTTCCGCTGATTTCTCCAATCTTAATAATATTGATAAAAAGATCGCCGAACACGCCGCGATACCGAGCGAGCGATGTGGAGAGTGCTTGTCCGTTTTCTACACCCACAATAACTTCATTGAGAATTTTCAAAAACCCTTTGCTTTTAATTTGGCTTTGAATAAGGCGCAGGCTCTCCACTTCGGTCATGCCCGAGTGGATCATCATGGACATATGCTTCACAAACATAATACGTTCAGCGAGCGAAACGCTCGTAAACATGGTTGCAAACTCCTGATTAATTGAGTCGATGATTTTAGCCATGAATAACGCGAAGAATTTCTTCTAATGTAGTAAGCCCTTGTGTTGCTTTGCGAATACCATCTTCGAGCATGGTAGTCATACCTTCGTGAACAGCGATCGCTTTTAAATCGGCCGCACTTGCGCGAGCAATGATGGCCTCGCGAATTGCATCAGACGCATCCATAATCTCATAGATAGGAAGACGTCCAAGATACCCTGTGTTATTACATGTTTTACATCCTTTTCCTTCATAGAAAGCAACGTCGGCGGTAATCGTCCCTGGGGGGAATGCGGAGCCCAATGTTTCCAAAGCAGAAACGGAATATTTTTTCTCTTCTTTACATACCGGACAGATCTTACGAACCAAGCGCTGACCAACTGCGATATTAACGGTTGATGCAATCAAAAATGGCTCGATACCCATATCCAGTAATCGAGGCAACGTTGTTGCTGCATCGTTGGTATGGAGCGTTGAGAGGAGTAAATGCCCTGTAAGCGCAGCGTTAACGGCGATAGCGGCTGTTTCTTCATCGCGGATTTCTCCTACCATGATAATGTTTGGGTCTTGTCGCAAAATAGCACGCAACCCCGTAGCAAACGTAAGCCCTGTTTGTTGGTTTACCTGTATCTGATCAACTCCCTCAAGCGAGAACTCAACGGGATCTTCAATAGTAATAATAGACACCTCCGGTTGATTTAATTTCTTCAGCAATGTATAAAGCGTTGTTGTTTTTCCTGAACCGGTCGGACCAGTAACCAACAACATGCCGTACGGTTTTGCGATAGCATTTTTAACAACCTTAAGATCACGCTCTGAAAAACCCATGGTTTCGAGTTCACGAGCAGCCTGCCCTTCTTGAATCAACAAACGCATTACCGTGTTTTCTTCATGATACGTTGGCACGATAGAAACGCGAATATCGAACTTCACTGAATCTGAGGTAATGAATTGCAATCGTCCATCTTGCGGCACTTGATGTTCATCGGTGCGCAATCCTGAAAGGACCTTAATACGACTAATAACCTCCGGATGGATACTTTTCGGAATATGAAACGTATCGTGCATAACTCCATCGATACGAAATCGCACAACAAGCTTATCTTCGAACGGATCGAGGTGAATATCAGATGCGCGAGAAACATACGCAAACTCAATAATACCTTTTACAAGTTCAATAATAGAAACTTGGCCTTCCGGCTGTTTCAGTAATTTTTCAATCGATTCTTTATCTAGTGCGGCCATACTACAGTAGTATAGCATGAAATACAGCCGCATTCCATTGAGAAATTACACAATATTCCTGATATACTAACAGTATAACCCGCTATGATCCCTACTCCCTACTTTGTATACATTCTCGAATGCGCCGATGGCACACTGTATACCGGCATCGCAACAGACATTGCCCGTCGCTTTACTGAACACGCATCGGGCAAGGGATCTAAATATGTGTTTGCTCGTGGAGCAAAGCGCATTATCTATTCCGAACAATGCCCCGATAAGGGAACGGCACTTAAGCGGGAGATTGCCATAAAGCGTCTCCCACGAAATAAGAAACTAGAACTTGTGCGTGCACATGAATAACGTGCACGCTTTTTATTTTGCCTGCGGGGCACGGCGCACAAATCGCACAATCACTACGTGTTCGCGCTTATCATCAACAAGTAATATTTTGTTTTCAACAGCACGCACACCGTCAAGTACAACCCCAGGCGCTTCCACAGACCCAACATCAACAACTTCGTACCGAATATGATAGGACGTAGCTCCAAACGGAATTATTACAGAAGCCTCACTCCAGTCGGATGGGAACACAGGCACAAATGACAACCACTCCCCCGTGCGTCGCAGCCCCAACAATTGCTCAATTACAGTCCGATAAAACAATCCCGAAGAAGCAGTGTACCATGTCCATCCCGCGCGCCCTTCATAGGTAGGTTTTGCATAAATATCAGCAGCAACCGCATACGGCTCCCCGCGATACAGCGTGGCACGCTCTGGCGTTTCGCTTCGCTTAATAGGATTTACCGCATCGATAATCACCATAGCACTATCTGGATCCCCTGCCTCGAACAAGGCGCGAGCAAACCACAGTGCCGCATGATTATATTGGGCTCCATTTTCACGAATGCCAGGGGCATAGTCAGAAATAGTACCAAGATCAAGCTCGTCGCGTGTTGATGGTGGCCAAGCGAGCGAAACAATACCATCCCAAATGTGTAATTCTTCTTTTGCCGATTGCAGTGCCTGCAACACTTCAGGCGTATTGCCATCAATAAACTGCGCCCATGATTGCACAACGGAATCGATGCGAAATTCCTTAGCAGTTGCAGCTCCAATCGGAATGCCAGTATCAGTATACGCGCGGCGAAACCACTTTCCGTCCCATCCGTGTCGCATAATCGCATCGTGATACGCGTGCTCTTGTTTAGCATATCGCTCAGCACGATCATGATCGCCGCGGGCATCGGTCATTGCACGCATATCGCGTAATACTGCGATGGTAAACCACGCGAGCCATACACTTTCTCCACGCCCCTCGGGACCCACATTATTCAATCCATCATTCCAATCCGCGGCACCCATCAACGGCAACCCGTTCGGACCAACTGTTAATGCATGCTCAATCGCTCGAACACAGTGATCGTACAATGATTCGTTGTTCGTTCCTGCAGAAAATATTCCTACAACACTCTGCGTTTCAGCGTCAGGAATATCACCAACAAGATAAGGAATCTTTTCATCAAGAATAGACGTGTCTCCCGTAAATCGAATATAGCGCGCAACAACATACGGCAACCAAAGATGCGGATCGGACAATCGGGTTCTCGCACCAAAATTATTATGTGGATGCCACCACGACAACACATCGCCTTCAATGAACTGGTGCGCAGCAGACGCAAGAATATGGCTTCTCACCCATTGCGAATCAATCCACAGTAATGCAAGTGCATCCTGCAGTTGGTCGCGAAATCCAAATGCACCGCCGATCTGTGCAAACCCAGTGCGTCCATAAATACGTGAAGTTAATGTCTGATAGGGAAGAAGACGATTACATAACAGCGCAAGAGATGCATCAGGAAGGTCAAACGAAACGCGCGGCAATTGATCCCACTGATTTCGACTTGCGTCAAACGCAGCAGACGCAGCGCCCGCCGTGTTCGCTCGTTCATATAATGCAGTAACGGAATTCTGATCCGTCTCGCCCATAAAGAAATCGACAGTCACTTCTTCTCCCGCTTGTACAAGAATTGAATGGGATAACGCAGCACATGGCTCACCGCTAAATAACACATCAGAAGAAAGCTGCGCGGACGCAATCGCATCGGGAGTACGGAGGTCATTGAACCGCCCAACAAACTCTTTTTTGCTCAACGTAAAATGATCAGCCCCTCCCGCAATGCCCACAACGGTACGAAGGTCTGGAAATGCATTCGAACGCGATTGTCGTGCAACGATACAGTTTCCCGACAGTAAAAAAAATGAAAGATGCTTCCCGGTTTCTTTAATCGTATTACCAAGGAGTAACTCGAAATAGCCAAGTACTGAAAGGTCACGATCGGTCGATGCAGTATTACGCACAGACAGCGAAAGATACTTAATCGGATGATCAGGATCAATGGTCATGCGCAAAGCAAGCGCAAGCCCTCCTTGCAATGTGTTGTACAAAGAATAGCCTTGTCCGTGACGAACCTCATACGAAGCGGTACGATCTCCGATAACCGGCAACGGGCTCCAGAATTCTCCCGTACGATTATCACGCACGTAGATTGCCTCTCCGGTGAGTGAAGCAAGCGGATCATTGTAGGGTACGGTTAATTTGTTTTCAACACTATTAAGTCCCCACGTGAAAGACATGCCCCGATCAGTCGCAAGAAAGCCGAAGTGCGGGTTGGCAACAACGTTCGTCCATGGCACAGGAGGACGTCGCTCCTTAGTCATACGAATAACATAGTCATGCGTATCAACATCAAATCCACCAAATCCATTTTCAAACATAAGAGAACTGGGTGCATCTTCTATGGGAGCAATATTCTTAATACGTTTTTGTGTCTGCTCGCTCGTGATAAGCTTAGAAGGAATTAGAGGTTCAGGCATACGCATCAATGCAGAAACAGCATCGGCAAGCGTCTGTTTACGTGCATCAATCCAAACCGGCGTAACGGATCGTAATAAAATTTGCTCATCGGGAGAAAATTGGTCACCCCGCACATGCACAATATTACTCGTCTCAGAAACGGCACCGTGCGTAGATGTATACAACAAGAAGTCGATCTCATCTTCAAATGTTTTTAAATATCCCCCTGCATGTTCATTAAAAATAACAATGTCAGCCTTGATACCTTTTTTAATAAAATAAGTATGGCACGAGATTACCTGTCGAATAATTGAGAGATGGGTAACCGCAGATACCGCAAGCACAAAAATAGGACGCGTTCCAGAAATGCCACACTTCCACACCGAGCCAATTGCAGGTATCTCTGGAGCCTCAACTGTACTCGTATACCGAGAACGGACACTTAACAACGATGCGAGTGCAGAAAATGTTTCAGCTTGCGAAGAGGAAATCGCAAGAGAATCGAGTAGATACCCTCCCGCCTTATCCGCATTGTGTATGAGTCGTTCAATCGCCGAATATGAGCGAAAGGGCTCGAGCGTGTGCTCTACAGACGTATTGGAATCTCCGGCTGCAAGAACAAACGCAACGTTTTGTGTCTCCCCTGGCTTAATAGTCATTGTCCATACGAACCCAGCTGCACTGTCGAGTGTATACTGGGGAAGTTCAGTGGCTGCGCGGGACGGATCACGCATAATTGCAGGCTCGCGTTTGTACATAGGGGATCCGAAAAATACTTCTCGGCCTCGCACTGCCGCAAGCTCGCTAATCGAATCCGAAGACACAATCATAGCTCCAGCACTAACCGTTTTTTCGCGATCACGAGGATCGGGGCGAGAAAACAAGGAAGCCGCTCCATCAAATGCCGTCGTTGACGCAATAAATAATCGCTCATAATTTGGATGAGCCGCTTCTGCACTTCCGCGAGAAAGTGCAATGTCAGCACACACACCAATCGTAAGCGTTACTGGTTCGGTACGCCGATTTAGTAAAGAAAGTTCACGCACTTCGACCGGAGAATGAGGGTCAACGGCAACCGTCATGCGGCTCGTAATTCCTTCATATATTTTTTCGAACGAAATAACTTCTTCGCCCACAGAAACATTACTACGCGCACCAGGCGTCTTCGTTGGCATAAATGTTGGAGACCACAATGCGTTTCGCTTTTTATCGAAAAGGTAAAAGAATGTTCCCTGCGATTCTTCGAGCATGTTGTCGCATTTCTCGGTGATGCGCAAATTATCATATCGACTACTACCCGCACCAGTGCTCGTAATAGAAACGTGATATGAGCCGTTAGATAATACACGAAGCTGTGCCTCCTTTGTGCGCACAGGAATATACCGCCGCGGTGCATCTTGTTCTACTGACCGAAGAGAGACGCGCTCAACAGCAGGGGCAACAGCTGAAACCGGCTCCACTGTAGGAACATCCGGCATCTTTTCTTCAAACAGTTGCGTCGCAACTACCATAGCAGGATCTTCCGCAACCAAACGACGAACCCACCCATTCATCAATGCGTTAGCAATCGACGTTAAAATAAACCCTTGGTGATGTGCGAAATAGATACGCGCCGGTCGCCCGTGCATACGCTTATTTTTTTCGATGCCGGTATAATCAATCGCGTCATAAAATCCATATCCTCCAAATGCACCTGCACGCATCAATGCACGAAAATTATTAATCGCAAGCGAAGGATTAAACGGAAGTGCGAGCGCTGTCGCATAAGGCGCAACCACAGCAAATTCAGATAGTCCCCGTTTGTACCCAAGCGATGGATCGCCAAATGCCTGGTAATGATAGTTATGCTCGATATCGAGATCCGCAGAAGCCGACTCGCCCATTCCCCACGGAATACCAAACCGGTGTGCAAAACGCCGATGCGAATCGATTGCACGACGCGCAGAAATGCCCCAAAAACTTTTACGGGGAACGTCGAAATAAATCAATGTGCCAAGATACTCAAATAACGAACCTGCCCACGAAGCAACCAGTGCCTTACCGCCCCTTCCTTTGATTAACTTCCGTCCAAGGTACGTCCAGTGACGTGCTGGTACAGCGCGCTTTGCAATACCAAAAATACTCGCCGAGTTCGCCTCCGATGCCAGGAGGTCGTAAAATGCATCATCAAGATGTTCGGTTGTAGCGTTAAATCCACTATGAAATAATCCTCGCTCAGCATCATACAAAAACGTGAAGTCCATCGTATCGACATACCCATCAGCTAAGCGTTTTGCCACAGAGAGTTGTCGCTGTACTGTGCGTGCAGCCTCTTCAGATCGCGCAAGTCGAGCCAAAAATTCATTATGCCACGCATACACCAATGCAATATCTTTAGTAGACGCATCAACAGTAGTAAGTATTTTCGCAAATCCAATACGATCAAGCTGTTCGCGTATTGTGCCATCTGACAATGTTTGAATAGTTGGAATATGAGCAATCGCTTCCAATAACTGTGCGTACGGAACACGTAATGAAGGGATTGAATCAACGCAAGAAATCACAGGGGCTACCATATAGCCACAATAGAGCTCAACAGCATCATGCATTGCAATAATAGATTCCATACTATGGCGCGCAGCAAAAAAAACATCACCGTACACATCACCTCTTCCGCGTGTGTGAAGCGTATCCACCATACTCCCAACAGAAGAAAGCTCTCTCGATACAGTAGCGAGCGTCTTTTCGCATAGTTGTACGGTCAATGGAAATGCGCCTGTGCGTGCAAGTGTTGCACGCGCTTCGACAGTAGTAGTACGGATTGCCAATATCATATTCTTATCTTCAATATCAAGACCGTTTACACGCAGGGCCTGTTGGCACGCATCAAAAAGAACCGCGAGGCTAGCATCAGCTCCTGTAATCATTTCGATCGAAACAAGCGGGGCACGAAGCGCCTCCCCAATAGCACCGCGCAACGCAACAAGCGACAACGCAAGATTAGCGCTATCAACACTAGAAACGTACTTTGGTCGCAACGCGGAAAGTCCTTTCAGTTCATACCAATTGAAAAAATGCCCCCTGTATCGTTCAAGACGATCAATACTACGAAATGCATTCTCAATGCGCTCCGCATAACGTTTCATATCGACGAACCCCATCGCGCGTCCAGCCGAAAGGGAGAGCAGGTACATACCAAGATTTGTCGGCGATAGCCCAAGTCCAAACATATGCCGCTTTGCAACCGGTTCTTCCTGAAAATGATCGGGCATAAGCCATTGGCTTTCCTTTGTCGCCATATCGGAAAAAAACCAATAGGTTCGCGCCGCGATGGCCCGTAAGTACTGCGCATCGCTTGCACGCAATCGAGTTGATCGAATAAATCGGTAGCTCATCAAGCGAGCAACAAAAGGTGCAGAAAGCCACGCAATCGCCCAGAGCAACGTAACCGGTTCAAGCACAGGATGCGGAGCAAACAATACGAGCATCATTAATACAAATGAAATGGTGGTGCTGCGCCACATAAACCCAATAAAATGCATAATACCTTTTCGTGCTCGAGCAGCAGTTTCATAAGCCGTCTGCCACTCAAGCAATTTACGTTTCGAAATGAATAAACGCCACATACTCCGCGTGATTGCGTCGAGTGTAATAACTGTTGCGTGCAAAGCAAATACGCCCAACAAGATCGTCTTAATGAACGCGACACCAATTGCAGCCCCCGTGATTCGCAACCGATAATACAAACCAGTTCGTCGATCAAGCGAAGTTGCCGTTATGATTGCATGAATTAACGCCGGAAATAATTGTCCAAACCCAAGTGAACCGAGTGCAACAACACTCCATATAAATACATCTGCGTGAGAAAACAGCGTCGCCATAACTACAGCGACAAGTGCGATAGGAAGCATATTTCTGCGCAAATTATCAAAAATCTTCCATCGTCCAATTGCAGAAAATACACAACCACGGCGCGTGAACGCCCACTGCGCGATTTGCCAATCGCCGCGCGTCCACCGATGAGCACGCTTCATATATTCATGGTAGCCCTGAGGAAACCCTTCAAGAATATGTGCGCCGCTTGCAAGACCAACCCGTGCATAGAGCCCCTCTAATAAGTCATGGCTTAATATCGTGTTCTCCGGAATACGATCGCGCATCGTCGCTTCAACAGCGTCGATATCATAGATTCCTTTTCCATGAAAAATACCTTCGCCAAATAGGTCTTGATGTAAGTCGGATATGAAGGACGAATAAGCTTCAATGCCTGGAAAACCGCCAAAAAGACGCGCAAACAGCGACGAGGTTCCTTCGCTAAATCGCACAGCAAGGCGTGGTTCGATAATGCCATATCCCTGAGTAACCACGCGTCGATCAGGATCGATAACCGGACGATTCAACGGATGGTCGATTGTACCAATAAGTATACTTGCACTATCACGCACGAGCTCGGTATCTTCATCGATTGTCACAATATACTGCACATGGCCAAACTGGGCTGCTCGTTCAAGCGACCCCTCCACGTACGACGTTTCTTTTCCGCGCAACAGCTCGTTAAACTCGCGCAGCTTCCCTCGCTTGCGCTCCCACCCCATATAAACTTTTTCCGCCACATTCCATTTGCGATAGCGATGAAACAGCGCGAAACGCGGAATGGTGGACGGGTATCGCGCATTAAGTTCCTCAATGCCCGCTGCAAATTCAGCAACCAGTGCTGTGTCTGTCTCCGAAAATTCTTCAACCGAATCGCGAAAATCCATTAACGCAACAAAAAACACATCAGGATCGACATTGGCGATACAATTAGTTTCAAGTCTCCGTAATAACCGTTGCGTTGACTCCGAATTGCGCAACATCGATGGCATAACAACCAGTGTTCGTCGATCGGGCCCAACGCCTGATTCAAGATTAAGACAAGGAAGTACACGCGGCTCCAAGAGACGTACCGCAAGATA
The DNA here is from genome assembly GCA_001000675.1 of Candidatus Wolfebacteria bacterium GW2011_GWE2_44_13. GTDB lineage: Bacteria > Patescibacteriota > Minisyncoccia > UBA6257 > UBA9933 > UBA9933. The sequence goes on along the minus strand of LCHW01000001.1, from coordinate 193,963 downwards.
GTGCATACACACACTCCCCACTTCCGAAGCAAGCACTACTGTTGCAAGGAATAATAGTAGATCTACGAACCACGGTGTTCTCGCTCCTCCGCCCAATAGGAATACAATACATACAACCAATGCAGTAACGAACGCAATCCCTCCTAAATACAACTGTGTCGCATGCGCACGAACGAACCGCCGCAACCGTTCCCGTATCGTAGGACGATATCCGAATGCTCGTTCAAGCGCCATAACGCCTTCGTCAATAAGAAAATACCCAACATGGGATTGTCGCTTTGGCTGCCCGCTATCCTCCTGTGCGAGCCGTGCAAAACGCACTGCTTCTCGAGCAACTTCAACATCATGCACGCCCGTTTTACCAGCAATACGCACAACGGCTCGTCGATACTGTCCAAGTGTTTCATCAGACAACTGCTCAAAACATTCCGCAGGGTCACGGCGCAACACTGCGTCGACAACATTCAATGGCGCGGAGACTCGATCCCATCGCATCTGTGCGAGCCAACGCAATGCATTAATAGCGGCGCTAAACGTAGCTGCCTGTTCACGATCAGTGCGGACAATTAAGTTTGAGAGACGTGCATATCCAAACCCACGCCGCGCAAGCGTTAACTTGAGCCACTTACTCATAATACGCAACTCCTTTTCTTTGCCAGACTGGGAGATACGTTGCAATAAATGAAAGCTGAAATGTAATGGGATAACGGTGTACTGTTTCGCGAGCATGATTGTGAGTTGCGTAAGCCGCTCATCACTTTCCCGCCGATCCACCGCATTAAGTACACGAATAAACCACTTTTCCGCATTAGCAATTTCCTGATACGCATCAAGAGTCGCTTGCATAACTCGTAGCGTCTCTTCGAGCAGAACAAATCGCAACATGTCCGGGAAAATATCGAGTTCACGAATAGAAAGCGGGGCCATTCGCTGATAACTATCAAGAAACGCAAGCACGGATTCGCGATTAATATTTGCATCGGTAGCACTCGTCAGCGCGTGTGCAATCAAATATGCACGCGGCCGTTTTTTACCATTGCGATCAACCATTTGTGGAATATGCATCGTCTCGCGATCTTGCCATCGCTCAAGCAACTCGGTAAGTGCGCTATCAATAACGTACGGAAAATTATCCAGGAGCAATTCGATACTCTGGGTAAAATAAATATTTTTTGAAAAATTATCCGTCAACGATCGATACATCGCCCGAATGCGGATGATGGTCGCTTTTGCGTCTCGAGAAAAGGCATGCGCCGTTCGCCCATCGAACGAAAGTTGCGTAACTGATGAAAGTTCTTTAGCTAACCGATCGATCGTGCGAAGCTGTGATTGTTCAATACGCTTGCCGCTCATAGAACCATGATACCAAATAGCACTACACATACCAACTAGTCATAAAAACGAATTCACACATACTAATAAAAAAGGCGCCTCATAAGGCGCTTGTTTTTTATTCTTGTGGTGGAGGTGATGTTGGTGGTGTCGTACGTGGTCCATCTGTCGGCAAAGCAAATGGTGTCGAACCTGCCATACCTGTTGGCGTTACAGTTGTCGATGCCTGCTCATTTAGCATTTCTTCTGTGCTCCCCTCATTATGCAGACCATACCAAACTGCTCCCGCTAACACTAATCCAATAATCAATCCAATGATAAATTTTTGCGTATTCATATGCATAGTATATCACAGCGCCCCCTAGCATATCCATAAAAGTCCTAAAATTTTTCAGGCATGGTATACTATATACATCTATGGATACAAAAACATTCCCCAAAACAAGCTTATTCGATCAAATTAGTTTTCTTATGGTTGGAGCGATTGCAACTATTGTTATCGTATTCAACATGGTTTATTTTTTCACGATGCCCATCCCTACCGTAGACCTCGGCTCGGCGCTCGTGTGGCTCGTAATTTCTTATTTTCTCGGGCACGTTATCCATGGTATTTCAAACGCAATACGCGATATCCCGATAATCCCCCTGCTCGACTGGGAATCGAAGTTGGCATATCTTCCTCATGAAGCATTACTCTTAAAAGAAGCTGAGTCATATTTCGAACAACCCTATCAGGAAAAGAAACCCGATCATCTATGGAGCCTTTGTTATATATTCGCAACAGCAAAAGATACAACAAGCCAAGTAGAAACATTTAGCGCATATTATAATCTCTATAGAGGATGGTTTACCACGCTTCTCATCGAAACACTCTTCTTAAGTTACTTCCTCGTATTTTCATATACACATGCAATGCTTGCAGTATGGATACTCTCAATCGCAATTGCCGTTCTTATGTATCGTCGTGCAAAACGGTTCTGGCAATATCTCCATGATAAAGTATTTGGAATATTCCTTATCACTCTTAAATTCCCTAAAAAAGAAACCGTATGAAGGCAGAAAAAATTAGCATAACAAATGCAAAGCAAGATAAACTTTTCTACTTTGTAGCAAACGTTGTTGTGTTTCGCGAAGCAGATGGTAAATGTCTTATTCTAAAACGTGACGAGCGAGAAAAAGTACATCCGGGGAAATACGCTGTCCCAGGAGGAAAGCTTGAGTGGAATGATCTCGACATAACCAACCCGACGCGCATGAATGGGGATGTTATTGATTTTGAAAACTCTGTCGAGAGCTTACTGTGTCGAGAAGTATTTGAAGAAGCAGGTATTGAAATCGAACCAACCCTCTCATATATCAACAGCGTTTCCTTTGTGCGTCCCGACGAGATACCCGTAGTATTAGTAAAATTCGCTGCAAAATACAAGAGTGGGGACGTAGTACTAGAAAAAGGCGCGTTTACCGATTACGCATGGGTCGACGAACAGGAGATACAAGCGTACAATTGTATCGAAGGTATTGCGGACGAGGTCGCAAAAACGATATCATTATTTAATAACACGTAGACGAATATAGGCATGTACAGTAACTCAAAAATAAACCCACTTCTCCTCGGCATTCTTGCCGCAATGATTATTCACAGCGCAGCCGTTTTAATACGGGAGCTTTCCCCTATTCAGGCAATCGCTCCGCTCGTTGATGTAATCGCATTCCATCCAACATGGGCATATATCATAACCATACTCTTTTTTGCGCTTATTAATTTTCGAACCATACGAGAACGAATTATCTGCTTGCCGAAACAGTTCACCCCAAGAACTGTTGAGACGCAAAAATTAATTCTTGCATACGAAGCAATCGCACTCGCATTTCTTTTGATTATATTCCCCGCTATTGCATACTTTTATGCGATAGCACACAAATACACAGCGATGGAATACCCTGGAATCGTTCGTTTTATGGATTACATGCCGATTGCTGATGTAATCACACAAACTATTTCATCATTCCCTCTTTTTATAACATTCTTCATTATAACGAGTGCTCTCTGCTTCAGCATGCCCCATTCATATTTGACGTATAAGTATGAAAAGAAGGCCCCTGCTCCACTCCATTCAGCGATCAATTTCAGCATACTTTTATCGATTATCATTACATTGCTTTTAATAACGCTGCTCGTTCTTAATCTCGAGCCATGGATATTAATCGCGCTTATCTTTGTCGGACCAATAACGCTCCTCGCATTCATCGCTATTAATATCATGATGCTGCGCTATCACGATAAATTCATTAAATGTAAGTAAGGTATTCGCTATAAAAAGCCCTGCACCAAATAAGTGCAGGGCTTTTTATAGATATTATTCTTTCATCCCAATCCCCTGCAAAAATGTTTGCAGTTCGGCGCCTTTCAATTGGCGAAACTCACCCGCACGTAAATCACGCAATCGGACATCCATAATGCGGATACGCAACAGATCCGTCACCTCGTATCCGAGTGCTTCGCACATACGACGAATTTGTCGTTTTTTTCCTTCTTTCAAGATAATGCGAAACTGCTTTGCACCCGTTGATTCAACAACACATTTTTTTGTTACATAGCCATCATCAAGCTTTACGCCTTTTCGCATAGCATCAATAAACTCTGGGTTAACCGTTTTATCAACGCGAATGATATATTCTTTCTCATGTCCACTATCAGGGTTTAACAACTTATCCGTAATACGTCCGTCATTCGTAAGAATAATTAACCCGCGAGAATCTTTGTCGAGACGACCGATTGGAAATATACGCTCACCAAAATCAAAGATATCAGCAATGCTTCGTTGTCCTCGTTCTGGACTATGCGTCACGATACCCTCCGGCTTACAAAAAGCGAGGTAGATGCGTTTTTTCGCAAGTGCCTTTGCGCCGCTGCCAACCTCCACAGAATCTCCTTTTTGCACCTTATCCCCTACAATAGCAACTTTGCCATTGATACGGATTTGCTTATCCTGAATAAGCCGGTCAGCTTCGCGCCTGCTGGCAATCTGCTTTAGTGCAAGATACTTATTGATACGAATGGGATATTCAATGGATTCCATATACCGAAGCATACTGTATTTCTGTGGATTTGCAAGAAACTGAAGGTTATGGCATGGCTATTGTGCTTTTAAAAGGTATGTAGTATACTGTTCTCAGTAAGTTTTCTCAGTTTGCTTCCAATCCCGAACTGCTGTAGCGGATGTGGATAATGAAGGTAAAACGTTTTTGTTTTATGCGCTCTCGAGGCCTACGAGAAGGGTCGACTTACGGAATTAAATATACTATCTCAAAAAAATGGGCAAAAAATTATACGTAGGTGGGTTGCCGTACTCGACAACTCAGGACGCATTGAATGACTTGTTTTCACAGGCAGGAACCGTTGAATCAGCTATGATCATCATCGATAAGATGACTGGCCGCTCAAAGGGTTTCGGCTTCGTAGAAATGGCTTCAGATGATGAAGCTGAGAAAGCGATCGACATGTTTAACGGAAAGGACTTCGAAGGACGTTCTTTGACTGTAAACGTTGCTCGCCCGATGGAGGAACGCGCACCGCGCCGTGACTTCGATCGTGGTGGTGATCGTGGTGGACGAGGAGGCTTCGGCGGTGGAAACCGTGGAGGTTACTAAGTAAACCGGAAAGGTACCGATTCGCAAGAATCGGTATTTTTTTATTTAATTTCCCTGTATACTTGTTCCATATATAACAACGCATTCAAGCAACAACACATTTTATACTATGGTTCAGTTCCCCGATGAAATAATTCACGAAGCAGAGCAGCAAAAAGAACTAGGCACAACGGTCAAGAAGAAACGTCCCAAAAAGATTAGTCGCCTACTACGCCTCCTTGGACCAGGTATCGTGACTGGTGCAGCCGATGACGACCCATCGGGCATCGCGACCTACTCACAGGCAGGAGCACAGTTCGGATTTACCATTCCCTGGACAATGCTTTTTACGCTGCCGTTAATGACCGCGGTACAGGAAGCGTGTATGCGTATCGGTGCGGTCACCGGTAAAGGACTTGCTGCCGTAGTTCGGGAACACTATCCAAAAAAGATCCTCTATCCCGTAGTGTTTTTAGTTGTAGCGGCAAACACGCTCAACATTGGATCCGATATCGGTGCGATGGCTGCCAGTACTAAGTTAATCTTTCCCACACTTCCCTTTTCATTGTTGGCGGTAATCTTTGCGTTGCTCATCATCCTCCTAGAAGTGTTAATCTCCTATCGCACCTACATCCGTATTCTCAAGTGGCTATCCTTGGCGCTGTTCGCTTATTTTATCACAGCGTTCATGATCAATGTCCCCTGGTGGGAAGCGATTAAGGCAACTTTCACTCCCCGCATCGAGCTCAGTAAATCGTTTCTCTACATCATCGTTGCTATCTTCGGAACAACGATTTCTCCCTATCTATTTTTCTGGCAGACAAGCAACGTTGTAGAAGATGAGATTGCAAGCAAACGTTTGCCACAACGAGGTGGCGTTCCGAAAATATCAAAGGCCTATCTGAAGTACCTGCGTATCGACACATTTATTGGTATGCTGTTCTCCAACGTCACCGCATGGTTTATCATCGTGGTGGGTGCGGTTGTGTTTCATCAAGCAGGCACTCTGAATATCGAAACGGCAGCCGATGCGGCAAAGGCACTAGAGCCGCTCGTACAAACATTTCCCAATGCCGGCTTCTTAGCAAAAATGATCTTCGCCGTTGGCATTATCGGCATCGGTCTACAAAGCATTCCTGTGCTTGCCGGGTCATCAGCCTATGCGGTAGCAGAAACATTTAACTGGCGCGAAGGGCTATACCGCAAGTTTAAGCAATCGAGAAACTTTTACCTGGTCATTGTCTTTGGAACAATCGCGGGGCTCCTATTCAATTTTTTGGGATTCAACCCCATTAAGGCGCTTGTGTTCACCGCCGTGTTTAATGGCATCGCCGCGGTCCCACTCATTTTTCTTATTATGCGGATTGCAGGTCGCGAAGATGTTATGGGCGAATACAAAAGCGGCCCTCTCTCAAAAACATTGCTCGGTATCGCATTTGTAGTTATGAGCGGTTTTGCCATCGCATTGCTCGCATCATTTATCTAAATAAAAAACAGCTTATCAATTGATAAGCTGTTTTTATTTAAACGGCATTAGTTATATAGAAGAATAAATCGGTAGATAATAGGCCGGATTCTGTGTCTCGACGATAATTTATCTGGACCCTGGATTACTCCAAGAGTTCGTGCGGTACCCACCAATATTGCTATTGGAGTACGACCTTGCACTCGGTAAGGATTTAGCCGTTTCACCTCCTATGTTTCCATAAGAGCTACTCCTTGCGGAGCTCGTAACCCTTTCGAATTACGACGTCTCTGCTCGCACCTCGGGGATTGCTCCCGACGGCTGTTAGCCGCTACCTTGTTAGACCTCCCACCAATTAAACCAACATCTCATAGCAACACGAAGCGGTAGCGCGGTTGCTTCAACCGTCACCACAAGACATTGATTTAATTGATGGGACGAATGAGTGTCCGGACCTTCCTCCCCTTTGCCGAAGCAAAAGAGTAATCGCCCCTCTACCGACTTATCACTCCACACAACTGCTACCAGTCATACACGAGAACGGTTATTGTGTCAAACGATAGGACTTTTCTTTTTAGTAACCTGCTTTACCCAAGGGAACGTTACATTCACATCAAAAGCAAAGCCGGCCGCTGCTTTATGTCCTCCCCCACCGTATCGTTGCGCAAGCGCTGAAACATCTGTTTTCCCATCCGATCGTAAGGAAACTTTTACCCCCCCACCTTTGTATGCCCACATAATTGCAACTGCTTTTTTATGCTCTACGATCCAATTCCCAATCTCTGACTCAAGTAACGGCACATTTATCGCATAGGCATCTACACCCTCAAACACAACATGTTCAGCATGGCGAACTAATCGTTCAATAATTCGTTCATTATATTTCAAAATTGTCCTGCCTGCTTCAAGATATTTTTTGATTAACTCCTTATCTTCAAACGCTGCTGCTATTTTATTCCATACCTTAAAATCAAACTCATATTCATCAAGTGCTGACATCAACTCCTTTGTATGCGGAACGTTAAATTTCCAAAGATCTACATCTTGGATATGTTTTAGCAATTTAGGCACCGCTTCCTTCGGGAAAAAATATTGCCACGCAATAACAGACCCAGAACGATCATTATCATACACATGCTCAGTTGAAATTCCCACAACATCGCGTTGGCTAAAATGGTGGTCAAGTACGACCACCTTGTTATTAACTGCGAGCAAGGAGCTCATCACCTCCTCGTTATAGCAAAAATCAATACAATAGATATCTTTATCTACAAGCCCTGCAGGAATATCTTTCCCATGTTCAACGCCAACATAGAGCGCCTTGTTTTTAAATTTTTTCCACGCTGCCCATGCTCCACCAAACCCATCGTGGCAGCCATTATGATAGAGCACAACAATATCCTGCTCTATACTATTCTTACTTTGTTTTTCTTTTTTCATTTTTCTTTTCGTTTATGCGCAATGCGGTAATGCCTGGCAACTTAATACCGGAAAGATATTCCAACATAGCACCACCGCCTGTTGAAAGAAACGTATTTTTCTTTAACGGAATACCCGCAAAGGCAAGGGAAGTTTCTCCTCCACCCACAACAGAAAATGCCTTACTTTTTGCTATTGCCTTAGCAATGGCAATAGAACCTTTTGCAAATCGTTTGTCCTCGATAACGCCCAATGGCCCATTCCAAATAATCGTCTTTGCTGATTTAATAATTTCAATCCACTCATCAGTCGTCCCGACGCCATTATCAACAATTCTTCTTTCAGAAACCACCACATCAAACGGTACGATGACTTTATTTGATTTCATAATCTTCTTTGCAGTCGAAATCATATGCTTTTCATAAATCGAATCCCCGATCGGTAAGCCATCTGCAGCCATAAACGTATTTGCAACACCACCACCCGCAAGAAAATAATCTGCCTTCCCGATAAAGCCTTTAATCAAACCCATTTTATCGGTCATCTTTGCGCCACCAAGGATAACAACGAGCGGATGCTCGTGATTGTGCATCGCCCTATCAAGATGGAGCAACTCGCTTTCAAGTAATAATCCCGCACAAGAAGGAAGGAGTTTAGTAATAGCAACCATTGAGGCCGTCTTTCTATGACTAAATGCAAACGCATCGTTCACATAAAAAGTGCCCAGCTCGGCAAGCGGTTTAATAGTGCTCGTTTCATTCTTATCCTCGCCGGCCAAAAATCGCATGTTCTCTAATAAAAACACGGACCCTTTAGGAGCTTTCTTAATTTTTTCACCATCCTTTTCTGAAATAATCCTTTCGTTCTTCGCATCGAGCGGGATAAATTGAACAGGCTTTTTAAGCAATTTTCCAATGAGCAGAGCAAACGGCTTAAGTGTTAATTCTTTTACATCAGTATTAATTGCTTCGGGTCTTCCTCGATGGCTGACTAATACGACTTTTGCTCCTCGCTTTGTTAAAAATTGAATCGTAGGGATAATCGAGGTAACCCGTAAGTTAGCCTTTTTCTCTTTAAGGGTTTTGTTATTGATATTAAGATCAACGCGAACGATAACTATTTCTTCGGAAAGATTTCGATCGTATAATGCAGAAAGTTTTTTCATAATAGTATTCTCTTATTCAGTAGGTGCGGTCATGCCTCGTGCTTGGCGTAAGATATCGATATACGATCCAGTGCAAAGTTGTAGCAATTCCGTTTCATTAGATGCCTGCATTACTTTTAGCAGCTGATCCTTCGGAAGGTTACACTGAACGTTCAGGCCTTCGAGAATAGCATATTGTTCTGGCGCTGCGATAATTGTTGAGCGATACGGACACTCCCCCCCCACCAATCCATCAACAGTATGTTCTACGCGAACACCAGTGCCTTCATCTGAAAAAATCGCTTTCGCAGCAGTACACGAAGCAATATGATCAAACATACACGTTTCAGCGGTAGCCCCCTCTCCGCAATCAACAGGCTTACTCGGTACAATCTTTGGCGCAGTAGGAACGGGAACTTCTTTCTTTATTTCCGGAGCAGGTGTTGTAACTATTGGCTTAGTATTTGTTTGTGCAATAGGAACAGTACTACTTACCTCAACTGAAGTTGTAGCGATAATGTCGGTACTTGTGGCGATAGTATCAATCACTTCATCCATAACAGGCAAGGCGACATTTTCCACAGGACTTTTTTGTACGGTAAAATAAAGTCCACTTCCAACCGCAACAACGATAAGCGCGACAGCGACAATAAAAAATACAGGGGCAAACCCGCGACACCAAAACAAGTGAGCTGCATGGGAACGATTACAATGTGGGTGTTTCATGTTTTTTATTTTAGCATTATGTTAAGCATTTTTCCCATACCTTAAACGTTACTAGATTCAAAAGCACCTCTTACTTCTCTTTTTTGTTCATAAAATCAATCAACGTACCCTGGCAATATACATTACTTATACCACCCTCAGATTGCACAACCTGAGAAAATTCAGCCCTAGGAACAAGACAGTTGATATACATCCCGCCGACTTCAAGAAAAGGCAGAGCGGTAACGCGGTAAGAACACAGATTATCCTTATTATAACCATCAACAATAAGTTCTAATTCCACATCAGAACTATATCGTGTAATAATTCCTTTTGCGGGAGAGCAAGTTTTTAAATTTTTCTCGCTGCAATCAATGGTTTCTGGGGATACCACTGAACCACAATCTATTACCTGTTCCATGTTTAAGGATTGAACCTCTTCCGCAGAAATACCCTCGATACTAGATACATCGGCTTTATTCAAAAAATAAATGCCCAGCCCAATTAAAATACTGAATACAAAGGCTAATAGTATTAAAACGGTTTTAAAAACTTTTTTTCCCTCCATAAAAATAAATTTTAAATTAATGCCTTTATTTTAACATTTTCTTCATTTTCTCAACAGGCCATGCATTGATAATATCACTTGTCTCAGCCCAGCCCCTCCGCGCTTGCCCTATCCCCCACACAAGAAATGGCAGGTGCGCGACAGCATGTGCATCGGTATCAATAGATAATTTCACTCCTGCTTTTATACACTTACGTACATACTCATCTTTTAGATCAAGTCGATCAGGAAATGCATTGATCTCAAGCACGGTCTTTGTTCGCTTTGCTGCATCAATAATCGCATCTATATCAATGTCATATGCAGGACGTCGATTAATAACCCGCCCCGTTGGATGAAAAATAATATCCACATGGGGATTTTCCATCGCCGCAATAATGCGTTTTGTCTGCGCTTCGCGCGATAAATTAAAATACGAATGCACTGAAGCTCCCACAACATCAAGCTGTTTCAGTACCTCATCAGCGATATCAAGTGTTCCATCTTTTAAGATATCTACTTCGCTTCCTTTAAGAACGGTGAATTTCTTCCCTTCTTTCTTTAATTTTGCATTAACACCATCAATTACTTTCATCTGCTCCAATAATCGAGTTTCATCCAGCCCGTTAGCAACGGTTAATCGTTTTGTATGGTCAGTTATAACGATGTATTCCAATCCAAGACGCATAGCTGCGTCGACATATTCTTCAATGGTATTTGCGCCATCACTCCAATTTGTTTGGATTTGCAAATCGCCCTTAATAGCATCGTATTGGATAAGTGAGGGTAGTTTATGATTTTGTGCGAGTTCCATTTCACCGACATCCTCCCGCATCTCCGGCTCTATATATTCCAACCCTAATGTATTATAAATTCCTTCTTCCGTATCTCCTGCGACCATTTTCTCTTCCTTCCCTCCTTTCATTCTAAACAAACCATATTCATTCAACTTTAATCCCTTTTTAATAGCCAATTGTCGCAGTAAAACATTATGTGCTTTTGACCCAGTAAAATAAACCAACGCAGCGCCATAGGATTCTTTTGAAACAACGCGAATATCAACATCAATGCCACTCTTAATACGCACGGATGATTTTGTAGCTCCATGGGCATGTACGCGTATAACTTCGCGCATCTTTACAAAGAAATCCATAACAGGTTGCGCATCTTTCGCAACAACAAGCAGATCGAAATCTCCCACGGTTTCTTTTTTACGTCGTGCTGAGCCAACGATAGAAACCTTCTCAACTCCCTTAATGCCTTCGAGTTCTGATTTAATGTGTGCGATTGCAGGGAATACATTTCCAAGCACAAGCCGCCCACCAGATGTCTTAACAAACTCGATTCCTTTTATAATATTTTCCGTGGATTTTGGACCAAACCCGTCAACCTTATTTAGTGCGCCAGAAAGAGCCGCTTGCTCTAGATCGGCAAGTGTTTTTATATCCAATTCCCAATACAACTTTTTAATTTTCTTTGGACCAAGCCCTTCCACCGCAGACAAGGTGCGCAAATCTACAGGAATCTTTTTCTTTAATTCTTCGTAATGCTGTATGCGCCCTGTTTTTATATATTCTTCAATTTTTTCTGCAATAGAAACGCCAACACCCGGAATCTTTTCGATTGCCTTCAATCCACCTTTTTTATAAATCTCGACGACTTCTTCTTCGAGCGAGCCGATAACATCCGCAACCTTTTGATAGGCACGCGGCTTAAATGGCACATCGTCCATTTCAAGATATTCTGCTATTTCACCTAATATGGCTGCAATCTCCGCGTTGGTAATCCTCATACCTATAGTATATCACTTTTAACCCATTCCCGTCTGATAATACTATTCCATCCCTCGCAAAACAGAAATTTTGCAAGGAAAGGCTTTATTTACTCAGCAATACAAGCGCCGTCTTTAATGCTTCGTCAAAATTATCAAAAACGGGAATTCCGTATTTTTCTGCTTCACTTTTATAGTAGGGTCGTTCAATAGTAAAAGTCATTTTCGCCTCTTGTTCTTGCAACTCTTTTGTATCTCCCCATCGCGGCTCTTCAATATTGCGCGCAAGTATTTCTTCGTATGATGCTCCAATCATACAAACACCGGGAAACGAAAGGTCCTTATGTGCAAGATGAGGAAGAATATTTACGCATTCGAAAATAACCGGCGATTCTTCATCTGCATAGGAATTAATTTGTTCCATAAAGGCAGGCCACACTGCCTCGGACTGCGCAACAAGATTTGCCCACATCTGCTCTGGGCTTGTTGTCTTAAGATATAACTCTTCGTCTTGATCTAAATAAAATTCAACCCATTTTTTATAGCGTTCATCAAATACAAGCGCTTCGCGAAAATCATCCAGAGATACTGCAATACCACCGACCTCTTCTGCAAGCTTCTGTGCAAGGTACGATTTCCCCGCAGTAGGAATGCCTGTTATATATAATCTTTTTCCTTTATGCTGTTTCATAATACAAATCGGTCAAAAGAATTAAGATTATATTTATATAATATCTCGCATTCGTTCCGCTCCATGAAGAGGATCGTGATGTGCTCGCGGATGATCAAACCAAATACGTGCACTCGCCACATCACACATATGACAAAATGCAGCCAAGGGCCCCATCACGCGTCGCTCATTAGTGTAGTCGTCAAACTCTCCTTCTATATATCGTATAGCGTTGTCCTGTTCTTCGGTTAGCTGAATGCCGTATTCGTGCAACTTCTGTGTGCGAAAAATACGTTGTGCCATTTTATCTTTTAGTTCCTCCCGATAATACAACTCCCCATTCTCACCCATCTCATATTTCCATGGCTTCTCAATATCGTGAAAAAAATTGACTAGCAACGCGTCTGCGAGTGTAAAATGTAACGGTCGCAATGTATGCAGTGTTTCATATAAAACGATTGCAATATTCATCGTTTCTTGCACATGATCAAAATATCCTCCTGGCCATGCCTGGTGGTTATGGCTCGCTCCTTGTACGGTCTGAAATAATATTCGATTATCCGCAAGAATTCGCACACAAACTCCCCGATTCGGCTCGGGGATCATTTCGATCATTTCTTCAATTGTGCGGTAGAAAACGCTCATAAGTAATACTCAAATTTTAATCAACTGAGGGTCTTTTCATGCAAACCGCAGGCATGCCGTAAATATCTCCATTTAAACTTTCAAAGTCGTGACTTATATCATATTCTCTTCCTAATTTACTAGTCCACTTTCCGCTCTGCAATTGCCTCGCCGCATGAGTCGGCTCATTACTCATATTCACATATATAACAATTTTTTCAAATCCTTGCTCATAATCAAAGGAATCGCAGATTTTATATCCCAAAACAGAATATGCTTGCACATATGCATCTAAGGTATAGATTCTAGGAACCTCAGCTGGCCAAAAATATTGTCCCATAAAATCTGGCTCCCACCACTGCTGATTTATGCCCGCAGCCCAAGCAATACAATTATAATTTTGATCACGAGGACTCGTCACCTTATAATCAGTAAAAGCCAATTTAGGAAAGATAACCTCAAGATCAGGGATGCGATTAGGAAATATAGCCATTTTGTTTAGCCCAAATCAACCAAATCCTGGTCATTTCAGCAACATTACCTTTTTTATCATAAGGAACGGGATCAAAGCCAGTAATAATTCTTAGCGCGACAAACCAATGCCTTGGATATTTTCTAAGATCCTCAAAAATAAATGGTAATGCATCCTTACCCATAGAAATAATTTCTAAATATGAAGGATTCCGTAATAAATCATTAGCCGAAGAGGAATACTTTGAATCATTCTCCCAAGTATCAGATAAGATAGAAAATCTTTCCATTTTACTCTGCCTAGAGATAGGGTGAGCCATATGAATAGCGGCCTCGAAAAGATTTTTCCTTACCTCCTCAGCCTCAGGGCCGAACCCAATAGTTTCATTTTCATGAAAAGGAAAATGAATATATTCAATTGGAGGAGTTGCTGTTAACATAGTTACTTAAATAATGATTTTGTTTTCTCAGTAAGACTCCCTTCAAAAATTCTTGTTCTAAATTCTTTTAAGGCCAGAACTTTATCTTTAAAAGAATTCGTTCTGGGCTCAATCCTAGTGTTTTCTTCAAATACATCAATATCAAAAACAATAGTGGTTTGATTTTGCCTATCACTACCCTCGATAGTTTGATTTATTATTCCGATACTCTCACTTGCATCATCCTGTATAACTACCCTGAGAAAAAACTGCCGCAAAGTTTGGGGGATACTAATGGATATCTTTGGACTAGTAGCGAAATATTCTTCAATCTCAAAACTACTCTCTGGTATCTCTATTGCATTAATATATCTTAATGCAATCCTCTCAATATAATCGGGTTTATATTCCCTAAGATACGCATCGAATATTTTTTCTGCCTCCTCAAAAAAAGATTCCCAACTATCATATGGCTTTAATTTACTAAAAGTAAAGCCATCTAGGCGAAATTGCGCAACTTTAGTTCCATCTTGCGATATAAAACGTACTCCCCAAGGCTCTTGGCCGGAGTTAACTTTAGGAGATTCTTCTCCGCTTACTTCCAAAGATACCGAACGCCTAGTGATAAGCTGTTTTGTTGGGTATTCCAATTTTATCTGTTCATAAATCTCCTCAAAAACGCTCATTTCAGGTTGTTTACTAAATTTAAGCCTTACATCGAAAATGGCTTCGCGAATAGGAGATTTTAAATATTTAACTTGTTCCATGCAATTATAATACCATTAAACCTATATATAAATCGAATTTTAATTTAAGTATTTAAGGTGTCTCATAATACCCCCCCCGACAAACATCACTGCTAATAGCCTCAATCCCTCGGGTTTATCTTTCGCACAACTCCATACAATTCTTCTGGAGAATAGAAGTTGATGATAATTTTTCCACTTTCTCCGCGACGTTCAATTTTTACATCAGTACCTAGCACATCTTTTAGCCTCCCCTGTAGATCACGCGTTTCCGCATCTTCAGTCTGTTGCTGTCCGCCAAACGTCGGACGCTCCCGCATCTCCGGTGGGTTGTGAATATTTTTAATCTTCGCCTTTAACTCACGCACACTGAAACTTTTTGCAAGCAAGTCTCCGAACAGTTGCTTTTGTACGGTTACATTAGGAATAGACAATAGCAATCGCGCTTGGCTCTCATTGATCTGATTGTGGGACAACGAATCTTGAATCTCTACTGGCAAACTCAACAAACGCAACGCGTTACCGATTACTTCACGGCTCTTCCCAAGGCGAGCAGCAATTTCACGCTGCGTCATACCAAATTCATCCTGCAGTCGCGCATACGAACGCGCCATTTCGATAGTATCAAGATCTTCGCGTTGTAAGTTTTCAATAATCGCAAGTTCAAGTTGTTCAGCACGTTCCGCAGCCTGACGGATAATAACCGGCACACGCTCTAACCCCGCACGCTTTGACGCCATTAATCGACGCTCGCCTGCAATAAGCTGATATTCTACTTTTGTCCCACTTTCCGATTCGGTCTCTATTTTCGAAACAACGAGTGGCTGCAAAATACCGAATTCACGAATAGAATGCGCAAGGTCGCGTAGTGCATCTTCATCAAAATGCTTACGTGGCTGATACGGATTTGGTTTAATTTTTTCTACTTCAATATGAAAAATGGCATCATGCAATGCTGTCTTTTTCGAGAACCCAACGGCACGCTTTGTTGCAGCAAGTTCTGCTTCATCATGCACAAATGAATGATATGCGACGTCACGCGCAATGTCAGCCCTATCCTGGCTCGATATAGCAATACTAGCAACATCAGGCTGCTCAACGTCATACGCAGAATCAACAACAATATTCGCACGTCGTTCTTCTTGTAAAAACGCTTCACGCTCTTCGGGAGTAACTTGAATACCTACAACATGAGGATGCTCTGTCGCTTCATTAATCGATTTAATAACAATTTCTGAATGCTCATCGCCACGCAGTTGTTCGCGATCTACATGAATTACCTCAACAACCGAAGGCGCTTGCGGTACAGGTTGAATAGGCGCTTGCTGCGCCTGATTAACCGTCTGTGGTTCTGCCGGTGCTGGCTTTTGCGGCTCGCGTGGCGGTATCAATGAGTTAAGTCCGTGTCCTATCATAGTTTAAAAATAAAAAGCGTCGTCGTGTATTGGTTCTTCCTGCTTGTCCTGAGCGGAGCCGAAGGGAGCTTGCCGAACGGGTTCTTCTCCACTAGCTACTGGTTGCGGTTGAGCAGCTGGCTGTGGAGTGGGTACTTTGATATCGATAAGAATATCGGCTTCGTTTGGTAATGGATGTACTTGCTCGCTAGTCACATTATGTACCGCTTGCGCCGCAGACATCATCTGGCTTGGCATTTGAAATTGTCTCGTTGTTTCCTGCGCAATCAATTCTTTTGCAAGGTGTTCATACGCACGTGCTCCGGTAGAATTTGGATCATGCAAAATAACAGGACGTCCATAGCTCGGCGCCTCAGAAAGTGCAGCGGATCGCGGGATGCGTGTTTTAAAAATAGTATGCGGAAAATTAGTTGCAATATCATCAGCGATTTTATGGGACAGCGGTTCATTTTCATCGAACATTGTCATTACCGCCCCTGCAATCTTTAACCCCTTTTCTGAAATATTTTTATGGACCAATTCAATGATTTCAAGTAACTGGCTTAGCCCTTCCATACTAAAGTAATGGCTCTGTACAGGGATAACAATTTCATCAGCAGCAACAAGCCCATTGATTGTGAGCAAACTCAAAGAAGGCGGCATATCGATAAAAATATAATCATATTTATCACGCACCTTGTCGATAAACTGTTTTAACTTATATTCCCGTTCAGGAATATTCACTAATTCAATAAGCGCTCCCGCAAGATGCTGACTCGATGGAATAAGATGGAAGTTATAAAAAATAGTCGGCTTTGTAAGCGCCTCCGGTTCAGCAAGGCCAAATAGTCCGTGATAGATACTTCCTTCATTCAATTTTGCAGGGTGTCCGAGTCCAGAGCTCGCATTGGCTTGTGGATCAAAATCGATTAACAAAACCTTCTTTCCTTCTAAGGCTAAATAAGCGGACAAGTTAACGCACGTCGTCGTTTTAGCAACTCCCCCCTTCTGGTTGTACACCGCAATAACCCTGCTCATGCGCTTAGTATAGTGCATCCGCCCCAAAGAATAAAGTCCGAAAACAAAAGCCCCTAGGATAGGGGCTTTCCGCAAGAATGCGCGGTTTTTACGAAAAATCGACAATCTCCCTTCGGATTTTTTCCAAATGGGTCTTTGCAATCTGCTCACTCGGGTGATTGAGTTCACTAATCATGCGCTCAAGCCGTATAACCGCATCGGCTCGAATAGTCCCGTCAGTCAATTCTTCGGCCGACAATAGGTCGTCACACAATTCGGCGAAAATTTGCGTCGAACATTCACACCGAGCCTTTAGGGCGATGCGCTCCAGGATAAGAACTATGAGTGGCTTTCTGTTTCTCACTTAATCCTCCCGTATTCATAAAATAGTTGCTGCAGATAAAATAGCACCACAAAAATAATTTTGCAACCACATAAAACAAATGCCCCTCGAAAGGGGCATTGCAAAACAAAAGGAGGTTAATTGTATCCACGAATTTGCGACAACAACATTTCGAAGTATTGTTCCGCATTAGACGAGTACATTTCTGAATCCTCGCGCAACATGCGCTCGAGTTCGGCAATAATCGAATACCGATCATTTTCTTCGAGCTCCGACATTTTCAGATCTTCACCCGCCTCGATTACTGCTTGCATGGAGCCACCCCCATGCGCATGAAGTGCCATACGTTCCAACAGAAACATGTACCACTGCTTCTGCTCGAGTTGCTTCTCAAGTGCCCTGAGGTACGTGATAGCACTCTGCTCATAGCTGCCAGCGTTATCGCGCAGCAAGCAAGAAAGTCCCGCTCTGATCGCATCACGTTCTCTTTCGAGCAAATCCATCGAGCGAATGTCCCTGCCGAGCTCCTGTAAAAATTCCAACGAGCACAGGCACCGAGCTTTTTGATCTATCCGCTCCAGCAACACTCTGTACCACTTCTTACTCCCAATACTCGTAACTTCACTCATGCGCGTAATCCTCCTCTGGGAAAATTGTGAAACGTCTGACTTACCTATACCACGCGCAGTTAATTCATGTTAAGAATTTACTCGAACTCCTCTATATAAAACAAATGCCCCTCGGAAGGGGCATCATACTGAAATGAATGCGCTTAAGCGTTATTCTGCCATCCATTGCCGAAGCGTCTTCAAGTACGCAACAGCATTCTGGTGGTAACCGGCGGATTCTTCGCACAGCATTCTGTCGAGCTCGCGGATGATCCATGCGCGCTCGGTTTGGGTAATCTCGGAGGCAAGGAGATCGCTCACCTCTTCACGAAGCGCTTGCATAGCGTCATCCCGCATCGCATATTCATGTATGCGGCCTAGGGCAACCATGTACCACAGATCTCCTTGCCCCAGCTGACGTATAAGCAACTTAAAGTACGTAATTGCACCCTGCTCATAATTTCGCGCATTCTTAATCAACAGCTCCTGTAACGCACGTATAATCAGGTGACGCATCGCCAGGCTCAGCCCAGTGCGCATAAATGCCTCCCCAGATTCCATCAAGCGCTCAAGGGAGCAACAATTCCTCGCAAGCAAGTCAAGCCTTTTCAACAAAATCTCATACCAGGGCCTCGGCATATCTTTTGCGCCGTTCGCATTCTCGCTCATAACCTTCTCTCCTCTAGGTTGATTTGTGAAGCACCTAACCAACTTATACCGCACAGGATTTATCGTGTCAATTATTACCAGCCCTTATAACGTCAACTTCGAAGTAGCAAATATAAACAACAAACAAATAACGAGGATGGTGACGTTATTTAATACAATCGGGCGATCTAAATCGCCTTTCAAGTGGTGATACACTAGATCCTCAAGGATAAAGACAATCAATACAATAAGCGCAGCTGCATTTAAAAATCCAATCGGCAAGATACTTACCACACTCAAAAATTCAATAACCAAAAGCGTTGACCCAACAATCAGCAACTCTTTCTTTCGCTTTGGCGCATCCTCCATAAAGAAGTCAATCGATTCTTTTATAAGTAAATATAGCGCGAAAAAGGATAGAAGGAAGTATGAGAAAAATGCCCATGCGGAATCTTTATCAGCGATGAAAAACGTAATACTGATAAAAAAGTACAGCGAACCTGAAATAAAATTAAAAATTGCCTGACGCCACAAAAATACATACTCCTTAATGCCAAGCAGAAGAAAGAATAGTACTCCAAACACAAGTGAAGCAATTACAACTGGGGTATTCCCCGACAACCCCCCAAGATCCGTTGCATGGTCAAGAAACGAAGTCGAAAGATATGCATACAACGTCAATACAAAAAACGAATACAAAAATGTATTCCACTCGAACATGGATCGGAAATACCAATAGAAGGCAACGCCAAAGAATACCAACCCCCAAAAGAATCCGCCTTCGATAATCGCAATCGAAAGGACGGTGGAGAATAACAGCGCCTTTCCTACTGAAGGCATTAGTGCAGGAAGACGTAATCGTCGCGCAAGCTGGGTAGCTTCCGCGACGACTTTTCTTCCAAGAAATCGCCCCACCTTAAGCGCGAGTGGAAACGATGTTGAGATGCTGATCTTTAAAGCTGATTTTAATCTTTTTAACATTGTTGAATTCACCTTTAATGATTCTGTCTGCTAACTGATCTAAGATAGTTTTTTGGATCAATCGCTTAATAGGACGTGCGCCATAGTCAGGGTTAAATCCATGTTCAGCGATATACTTCTTCACAGAAGCATCTATCGTAACGTTCATGTTGCGCAAGGCAAGCCGTTGCAATACTTCGTTAATCTGAATCTCGATAATCTGCTCAATCTCTTTCGGTGTTAGTGGATTGAATACGATAATCTCATCCAATCGATTCAAGAACTCAGGGCGGAATGTCTCTTTCAATGAGGCATTGACGCGCTCCTTGAAAAGTTCTTCCTGTTGCCCACTAATATCCTCTTCCTTCGTTGTCTCAAAGCCAAGCTTAGACATTTCGTGGAAGAATTCACTACCCACGTTTGAAGTAAGAATGATGATCGAGTTTCTAAAGTTCACACTCTTTCCTTTGCTATCGGTCAATCGTCCGTTATCAAGCACCTGCAACAAAATGTTAAATACATCAGGATGCGCTTTTTCAATTTCATCAAACAAAATTAAACTGTATGGACGATGACGCATCGCTTCCGTCAGCTTACCCCCCTCTTCGTGTCCGACGTATCCCGGAGGAGAGCCAATCAATCGAGAGACGGAATGTCGTTCCATATATTCAGACATATCCACGCGAATCAATGCCTTTTCATCATTGAACATAATTTCGGCGAGTGCTTTCGCAAGCTCCGTCTTTCCAACCCCCGTAGGTCCAAGAAACATAAAAGAACCAAAGGGTCGTTTCTCGTCTGAAAGGCCCGTACGGGCACGCCTAAGGGCATTGGCAATGGCCTTAACCGCATCCTCCTGCCCAACAACGCGCGCACGAAGCTGGTCCTCAATCGTCGAAAGCTTATTCGCTTCAGACTCAATCATCTTTGTAACGGGGATATGTGTCCACTTGGAAACAACAGCCGCAACGTCGTGTTCGTCGATTGCTTCTTTGATAAATTTCTCATCCCCTATTTTCTTTTTGCCTTTTGTTAAGCCGCCATCAATAAACTTCTTTTCAAAAACCTTAAGATCTTTTTCTGCCTGTGGTAATTCGCCGTACAAAATTTTCGCAACCTTATCAAGTGACCCTTCACGCTCTGCAAGTTCTGCTTGTCGCTTTAAGTCTTCGATTTTCTTTTTTAGATTATGGAATTCTTCGAAGGTAAGTTTCTCGGCATGCCACTTTGCAGATAATTCATCATTGCGATCTTTAAACGCGTTAAGTTCCTTTTCAATTGCCTTAAGACGATCTTTTGCCTTTTCCGCAGTCTCTGAAGAAAGCGCAGATTTTTCAATCTCCAACTTAATAATTTCGTGTCGTACTTTATCAATTTCAGATGGCAAGCTTTCCGATTCAAGTCTACGCGCTGCAGCTGCTTCATCGATTAAGTCGATTGCTTTATCCGGCAAGAAACGATCCGTTAAATATCGCGCGGACAAATTCACCGCAGACACGATGGCTTCATCGCTAATGCGAATACCATGATGCAATTCATATTTTCCTTTCAACCCACGAAGAATAGTGATGCTATCGTCAATAGAAGGCTCTTCCACCATAATCGGCTGGAAGCGGCGTTCAAGCGCCATGTCCTTTTCGATATGCTTTTGATACTCACTAATTGTCGTTGCACCAATGGCATGCAACTCACCGCGTGCTAGTGGCGGTTTCAATAAATTCGATGCATCAATAGCGCCCTCTGCGGCACCCGCACCGACGATCATGTGGATTTCATCAATAAATAAAATAATGCGTCCGGCAGAATTCTGCACCTCGCGCATAAAGGCTTTAAGGCGGTCTTCAAATTCACCACGGAATTTTGTCCCCGCAATCAAAGAACCAAGGTCAAGCATAATTATTTCCTTATCCTTTAATGGCTCCGGCACATCACCCGAAACAATTCGCTGTGCAAGCCCTTCAACAACCGCCGTCTTTCCAACACCTGGTTCACCAATCAAAACAGGATTATTTTTCGTGCGACGACTTAATACCTGCATCACGCGACGCAATTCTTCATCACGCCCAATAACCGGATCCAGCTTGCCATCGCGCGCCATGTCCGTAAGGTTGATGCCATATTTTTCAAGCACCTGAAATTTCGTTTCTGGCGTTTCGTCCGTAACCCGCGATGAACCACGAAGCTGCGCCAAGATACGGATTGCCGCATCGCGCTTTAAGCCAAGCTCAACAAGAATACGCGAAGCCTTCGAAGAGCCCGCCTCAAGAATGGCGAGCAATAAATGCTCACACGAAATATATTCGTCTTTCTGGTGCTGTGCAATTTTCCCTGCTTTATCAAGAATGTTCATTAATTCCTGAGATAAATAGAGTTGCGACAAGCTAACGCTTCCGGCGCTTTTTGGTTCATTCAATAGTTGCTCAGTAGCTGAAGAATGTATTTCGTCTGCACTGACCCCCGCTTTTGCAAGCAATGGACGCACAAGCGTACTTTCATCACTGACCAATGCAACCAACAAATGCAACGCCTTTAATTCGCCGTGATTTCCTCGTGCGGCGAGCTCTTGTGCGTTTTGCAGCGCTTCCTGTGCCTTAATTGTAAATCGGTTGAAATTATTCATTTAAAACAAAAATATCAATAGAGTGTTATTAGGTATATCTATACTATAGCACATCAGTGCTATGCCAAAAACAGCTTCGCAAACATACCACTGATTACACGGAATCGCAAGACGACAAGTTTATTGCGCCGTCAGAACTAATCGCAATGCATCGATAGCCCCATCAATTTCGTCCTCCGTTGTATGTCGCCCCATACTAAAGCGTAAGCTTCCCCCAGCCCGGCCATCATCAAACCCAAGCGCCACAAGCACATGGGATGGCTTTGCGGAAAATGCTGCGCAAGCCGAACCACTCGAAACCGCAATCCCATGCATATCAAATG
This sequence comes from Candidatus Wolfebacteria bacterium GW2011_GWE2_44_13, assembly GCA_001000675.1. Lineage (GTDB taxonomy): Bacteria > Patescibacteriota > Minisyncoccia > UBA6257 > UBA9933 > UBA9933. The sequence goes on along the minus strand of LCHW01000001.1, from coordinate 171,107 downwards.
CAATAAGCAAGTCTCCTCCTTTTCGCTCAGGAAAATATACGTTGAGGATATTCGGAAGCGTGGGTTTGTCATTCCCGCGAACGCGGGAATCCATTTCCTTTCCATTTACGATCGCTTTTGGACATACATCCTGAATTCCGTTCCACAAACGTTCGCGCAATAATTGCAATCGTTCGTATTCACTTTCTTTACGTTCAGCGATTAAGGTAACTGCTTTCGCAAAGCCCGCAATCGCGGCAACATTTTCTGTGCCCGAACGCATTCCAAATTCTTGCCCACCACCAGAAACGCGGGGACGAATTATACTCGTACGATCTCCTTGTGTATGCGCTACACTATTCATAGTGCGTACATACAATGCACCAACCCCCTTAGGTCCATATAGTTTATGCGCCGAGAGTGTCATCAAATCAACGCCCAGTGCATCAACAGCACAATCTAAAAATTGAAATGCCTGCACCGCATCCGTATGAAACAACGGATAGTACGGCAATGCATTCTCACGTGCTCGAAATCTTTTAATACTATTCGCGATTTCTTTAATCGGCTGTATTGTTCCAATTTCATTATTCGCATACATAATCGAAACCAATACTGTCCGTTCATCGAGCGCGGCTTCTATTTGTTGCACATCAACAGTACCATCTGTAGCAACCGGAATGCGAGCCACCTCAACCCCTTCTTTTTCCAACTCGCGTGCCGTGTCTAAAATTGAATCATGTTCAATAGTAGAAATAATTATCTTCATCGGAAGCCCATCGTGCAATGAAGTAAAGATGTCCCGTGCATGTTGTATCGCTCCACGAAGCGCCAGATTATTTGCCTCGGTCGCAGAACCGGTAAAGACAACCTCTCGGAATTGTGCACCGATTGCATTAGCAATCGTTTCTCGCGATGCATCAACTGCTGCACGTGCCTGCTGTCCAAACCAATGCAACGAACTTGGATTTCCATAGGTATCACCAAAATAAGGCTCCATAGCCTGTTTCACTTCCTTATCGAGCGGTGTAGTCGCCGCATTGTCCAAATAAATACGCTGCATATGTATGTGTTATATAGCCATTATAGTACAAAAGGTCAAGGTAAGAAAAAGCCCCGGATAAACCGGGGGTTCGTAAACAGAAAGGCGGCACCTACTTACCGCACGCCCCACAACCAGTGCAGGGGTCACACATTTCGATGCAAAACATAGTCTTTTTCCTTTCTTTCCCAAATAGGATACGAGCTGAAGAAACTATACTTCTCCTGTCCTCGCAAGTCAATACACCATTACTTTACAATATTGTCCAGGTGTACTAGTATCGAATTAGCAACCTACATTAACAACCTCAGGAAAGGAATACGGGCATGGGCATAGAGCCGTCGGAAGAAGGACTTAAGAAATGGCTGCTATCAATGCAAGCGTCGAGAACGCTCGCGGAATTAGCGAATACAGGGGAGAAGCATTTACTGCCCGACATAGTGCTTTCCGCACTACAAAACCCCCTGCTCAGAACTGTTACGATCAACGAAGTCCAGCACATCGCAGGAGTGCGGGCATACGTCGGTGAAAGCGGGTGCATGTCCAAGTTTGCAGACAACCCGCTCGAAAACAAAACGCCCGAAGGTATGTGTCGCGTGCGCATGCAATTCGGCGTTGACGATGAGATTATCGTTGAACGAAATGTGGGGCCGCATAAAAAAGACCCCATCGAGCGTGCGCTAAGTGAAGCTTGCTCCAGAGCCGGAAGCGATATGGCGCGTACAGGCGATTACCTTGGGGAGCCTGGACAACGCTTCTCGAACTTACTGGCAATGACAACAAGGAGTCATGGCGGCAACTTTGACTGGACAGAAGTCTCCCGCCACAAGCTATCAGAATTCAAGGAGATAGCCATTGTCGAGCGCGCAAGAGACAAACGAGACGGCAAGCTAACGTTCGACCTGATTCTCAGCTCGTAAGTGCTGCCCCGCAACAGCAAACGCCCACCAGATTTTCCGGTGGGCGCTTTTTTATTTCTTTTTCGCAATTGCTGCTTTTACAAAAGCAACAAACAATGGATGGGGTGCCAACGGACGCGCGGTAAATTCAGGATGAAACTGAGCCGCAACGAAAAATGGATGTTTTGCTTTCGGCAATTCAACAATTTCCATTAAGCGTCGATCGGGTGACATACCCGAGAACACAAGCCCTTTATCGATAAGCTTCTCAACATATACGGGGTTAACCTCATATCGATGTCGATGCCGCTCAAACACGATAAGTTCATCAGCGGGTATTTGTAACTTCTGCTCCTTCCTGCGCTTCGTTCCCTCGGTTTGGAAGTGGCTCCCTTTGTACGCCGCATATGCATGTGTTCCTTTATCCACAACCGCAGGATACGCTCCAAGTCGCATAGTTGCACCATAATCTTTCTGAGCCATTTTTTGACGCTGTTCCGGTAGAATATCGATAACGGGATGCACAGCCTTTTTATCTACTTCGGTTGTATGTGCGCCTTTCAGACCTGCAACATTTCGTGCAAATTCTATCGTCGCCAACTGCATACCATAGCACAATCCAAAGAATGGAATTTTATGTTCGCGTAAATAACCAATCACGGAAATCTTTCCCTCAACACCTCTATTTCCAAAACCTCCTGGTACGATAATACCGTCGTACCGTTTTAATAATTTTAAATTATCTTTTGCCGCTTTCGTTCCTACGCCTAACGGATCAAAATCTCCTGCATTCAGCCATGTAATTTCTGGAATGCGCCCCGCTGCATAGGCAGCATGTTTTACCGCTTCAATAACAGAAATATATGAATCGGCAAGAACAAACTCTCCGCTTGCAAAATACTTCCCTACAATGCCAACTTTCACTGGCTTAGAAACGGCATGTGTTTTTGCAACAAACGCTTTCCACTCTTTCAAGTCATGCTTCTTAGGCTTCAACTTTAAGCGCTTCATTAAGATGCCGCTCAAGTTATCATGTTCAAAATTCAAAGGCACATCATAAATGCTTTTTACATCAGGCGCAGATATGACAGCTTCATTATCAAGATTACAATTAAATGCAATCTTTTCTTTTCGCGGTTTATCAAGCGCAATACCTGCACGTGCCAAAATAACATCCGGCTGCAACCCCGCAGAGTTAAGCGTGCGCACTGCGTACTGCGTTGGCTTTGTCTTTAATTCACCTTCAGCTCCTTGTTGCGGTAGATAGCTTACTAATACCAATGCAACATCTTCGGGACGCTTTGCTTTAATCATACGCACTGCTTCGAGAAACAATACATTCTGATATTCTCCAACCGTTCCACCCACTTCAATAATAACAATATCTGCTTTTTCTTTTTTCGCAGCCGTATTAATACGATCAATAACTTCAAGCGGCACATGCGGCACAACTTCAACGCATTTTCCTTCAAATTCCAAACTACGCTCTCTATTGATAAGCGACAAGTATACACTTCCTGTAGTCATATAGTTGGCACTTGAGAGACTTCTATTCAAAAAGCGCTCATAGTTCCCCATGTCTTGATCGCACTCCATGCCGTCATCCAAAACAAAAACCTCACCATGCTCGGTGGGGTTCATTGTCCCCGCGTCTACGTTTACATACGGGTCAATCTTGATAGCGGTGACAGAAAAGCCCTTCGCTTGAAGAATCTTTGCAATGGATGCAGCAGCAACGCCCTTGCCAACTCCCGACATTACTCCTCCTGTTACAAAAATATATTTAAGGGATGCCATATCGATTTCATTATACAGTACTCCGAATAAAAAAACAGCAGGAGAAAAATCTCCTGCTGTTTTTTATTCACTTGCCTCTCCTCCCTTCTCATCATGAGACGCTAAACCCATATCCGCAAGAAATGCTTTGTGATTTGGCATACGCCCAAGGAAATCCTTTACTGATTCCATTTCGTCCCTGCTTGAACCAACTTCGAGAATTTTCTTACGATATTCCATGCCGATTGTAGGGCTCATAACACCCTCTGTGCGGAATCGAGCGAACATATCAGCAGCATACACTTCGGACCATAAATAGCCGTAATAGCCCGCGTCATAGTGCATTAAATGCCCAAAACCAGCAGGCCATAGCTGATCTTGCGCAGGTTCAAGCTCAAACATCTGTTTATATAAATCGGCATACACAGCAACAGGGTCAATTGGCTCCGTTGCTGTATGAAACGTCATATCCAGCGAACCAAGAAACAACTGTCGCAAGATAGAATATCCTTGCGCATGATTTTTTGAACGAATCATACGATCAATAAGCTCGTCCGGCAATGGCTCGCTAGTCACATAGTGCTTTGACATTTTTTTAAGGATCTCTCGCTCCCAAACCCAATATTCAAACATTTGCGAAGGGGCTTCAACAAAATCCCGAGCAGTATTTGTTCCCGCTTGTGACATATGCACAGCAGTTGTTACAAGCGAATGCATAGCATGGCCGAATTCATGAAATAGCGTTTGCACTTCGTTGTGACTTAACAACGAAGGCGTAGTCCCTGAGGAAGGATTGAAATTCGCAACCACTCCGCACGTCGGCGTTACATACGGCGCATCAAGCTCCCGTGAAGCACGCCGTCCTTGGACATGGGGATGCATCATTGCATGCCCATACTTCCCTTCCCGAGGAAACAGGTCGAGCGAAAAATAGCCGACAAGAGATCCATTAGCATTGTCAACGCGATACCACAATACGCTCTCGTGCCATGCAGGGAAGTTCTCACGTACAAATTGCAGCCCTAAAACAGACGCATACAAATCGAACATCGTATCGAGCACTCGTTCGAGTGGAAAATATTCTCGAGTCACTTCATCATCAACTGCATATCCCTGCATCTTATCGCGCTGAATATAGTAACCAATATCATAATACGCAAGACGCGCAGATGAATCGCCCAGCTCCTTCTTTTTCATTTCAGCGAGCAGCTGCAAATCGAGCTTTGCTGGGTTCGTTACTATTTTCTGTAAATCCTTATAAAATTCCGTAACCATTTCCACTGTTTTTGCCATACGGTCTTCCAGCTTAAAGGCAGCGTGATTCGGATATCCCAATACCATTGCATTTTCCGTCCGCAACTCAAGAATACGCTTAAGGCGTTCGATATTTGCCGGTCCTCCTCGGCGATTAAACTTATCAATCAGTTCCTTTCTTCGTGGTGCAGAATCACATCGTTCGGAAAAAGGAATATAGTCGGGATAGGCAAGGGTAACAATATAATTGCCTTCTTCATCTTGTTTCAATCCATTAATATATGCCTCTGGCAAGCCGCGCAACTCCTCTTTGCGGACTACAATATGGTCCTGATGATCGGCGATCGCTTTTTCAAACCCAGTCGCAAGCTCAGCTATTTCTTTAAGATTGTCTTTAAGTGTTTGCTGCTTTTCAGGTTCGAGAACAAACCCCATACGTTTATATGTACGCATCATGTCATCAAACAGTTCCTTGTCAGCTCCCACCAATAAGTCATCCTTGGCCGCATACTCCTGCATCGCTCGATACATATCTGGATCATATTCAATATCCACTATTGCCTTTTGCAAGACATCTACCATTTCTTGCGCAGTGTCACGCACTTCGGCCAACGGGCTTACATGCATCAAAAACTCTACCTGCGCAATAGCATCGATATGTTCGTACTCGGATGATTCAATCGCAAACACAGTATTGGTAAATGTTCGCTCGCTCGGCGCGATCGCTTTTATGACTGCATAGCAAACTTTTTTCGCTTCGATTGCTTCGTTTATTTTTTGTTTGATTATCTCAGGAGTCCAGTTGACCCATGCGAAATCTTCAGATGTATAGGCTTTTCGGTTCATTGGTTAAGTATATAGGGCAAAGGAGTATAAAAAAAGGGGCGGGAAATGAATCCCGCCCCTCTTAGCCCTGCTGCAACCGCGCCTTATCTCGGCACGATCACGAACTTTTTCGAAGGGAAGGAGTCAAAGAAAATCTTGTCTCCATCCTTCGCCTCGGGAGGCAGGTTAAAATTCACCGCCCCAGACGAAGCACTTCTCGAACTGGCAAAGGACTCTTCAAGATCATACGCCAGCTCGACCCCTTGCCAGTCTTTGGCGATACCAACGAGCTTCAGCTCGTAGACCGTGTTGGCGTCAGCGATCCGCAGCTTGCCAAAGCTCGCGCTCCGACCAGCTTCAAAGGCCTTTTCTTCCGCATCGTGTATCATCGCTGATGTCACGACAACTGCAAGCCAGCTAAAGCAGGCAACGAGCGCAAGCGCGATGAGCAAACCCTTCTTTTTCATAAAACCTCCTGTTTAACGTCCAGTGGACATAATGGAACTGAATAAATAATAGCACAATAATATAAATCTGTCAATATCTCTCTACAACAAAAAAAGAGCCTACGTAGGCTTTTTTTGTTTTATTTGAGGGCTTTGCCTCGCCGAAGCTTAGCTTCGGCGAGGCGTAGGCGGGGGATGAAGGAATCGGACCCTCGACTTCTCTTTTGGAGAGAGAAATTATACCATTTAACTAATCCCCCGTTATGTTTATAAAAAATGCGCCAAAAGCATATACAGTATACTTGTGGCGCATTGTTTATGCAATAAATAAACTTACTTATTTTCTTGCTTCCTTGTGCGTCGTGTGGACTCTGCACCAATCACAGAACTTGTTCAGTTCGATCTTGCGGGAAACAGATTTCTTGTTCTTCCGAGTGTGATAATTAACGTGCTTACACGTTGCACAGCGCAGTCGGGTTAGTTGTTCTTTCAGCTTTGATTTCGCCATAGTCTTTATTATATATCACGGTTCTTTACATTTTGCAACCTTTGAGCCACCTCGCGGATTCGGACCGCGGACCTACGGTTTACAAAACCGTTGCTCTACCAACTGAGCTAAGGTGGCCAATTCTGAAAAAAAATGAGCCGATGAAAGGATTTGAACCTTCGACCTGCTCCTTACCATGGAGCTGCTCTACCAACTGAGCTACATCGGCGCTAGGTACTCGAATTGAACTTATGCATTATAACCACCAAATTCGAAATCCGCAAGACGGGTGAACTTAGTGTGGGTGAGGTGAGAGTCGAACTCACGCGAGTACATGCCTGACAGATTTACAGTCTGCTCCCGGCCCCTACGGGACTACCCACCCAGTTTCCCAATAATGCCTTATTGGGAAAAATTTTGCAATAGTTTACGCTTTCGCAACCTTATTTAGCAGGCTTCGAAAGATCCTCCTCTTCTTTCTTCACTATTTCAGGCATTTCTGTAGAACGCCCTTGCTCTTCTCCACCCTCAACAGCACCTTCAGCGTTTTCAAACAATACAAACTTCTTTTGCTGTTTTTTATGCGTTCGATGCTTAACCTGTTTAAACTGCTCTAGGTGGTGCGTAAGATAGTTATCAAAACGCGCAAGGGTCAACTTCATCTTACGAATGTTCTTCTCCAGAAATTGGCTAATTGCGATATCAAACTTATCCAACGGCAAACGCCCAAGAATAAGTTCTATTTGATGCCAAAAACCCTTCGGCTGTCCAGTAGTATCTTCAGGGAGCGTATCGGAAATTTGAGGAATTTTTCGCGCTGCCAAGTACACAAGCACACCCAACGAAAGCATTATTAAAATTTGTAATACGAAGTGATACATAGTAAATGTATTGTTATTATACGGCTATTCTCGTCCAAAAAACAAATTCCGAGCGCCCTGGGCGCTCGGAATTTATCGTATCTCACATCTCTCACCTCTTGCCTCACATTTTAGATCTCAAATCGAGCAAACTTCTCCACCTTGATATTCTCTCCGATGGTGCCGATCGCGCTCTTAACCAAATCTTCAACGGTCATGGACGGATCTTTTACAAACTGTTGTCCGTACAAGTCCTCCACGGTCTCAGGGGCCATAGCTGCGATGTGCATAGCAACATCATGTGCCAAAGCCTGGAACTTTTCGTTGCGTGCAACGAAATCAGTTTCACAGCGCATTTCAACCATAACAGACACGCGTCCATTGTGGGAATATGTCTGCAATAATCCTGCACCAGTCGCACGATCTCCCTTTTTTTCAGCACGCGCGATTCCTCGCTCGAACAAAATGTCCTTTGCTTTATCAAAATCTCCTTCAGCTTCATCAAAAGCCTTTTTACACTCAACAACACCCGCACCAGTCATTTCACGCAATTTTGCGATATCTTCCATTGCCATACTAGTAAAAAATATTATGTGAATAGCCTATTTATTATATAACCTTTTATTGATTTTAAAAAATACGTGAGATTTGATGAAATACACGGCGCGGGAATGCCGGCAAGGAAGGTGTGCTATTCGCACATCGACCGCACCGGCAGGGGCCCGCAACAAAGTAGTTCGCAAATCTCACGTATTTTAACTTATGCGTCGAGTCTCTCGCCTAAATGCTTCATCAACCAGGTGATGCTCATCTTTGCGTGATCGTTCGCCGGAATCGGATAGGTTACAAGATCCGGATTGTCATCACTATCAATGATAGCGACAACAGGAATCTTCAACGTAGCAGCTTCCTTGATGGCAGTGATGTGATTACGGAGTGAACCGTCAATCACGAACATGACGTCCGGAGCTTTGGTCAAGGTGTCCATTCCCTCGAACATGAGCTTCATCTTCTCAAGCTTTCGATTGATCGTGACGCGCTCTTTTTTGGTGTATTTTTCGAATTCGCCCTTTTCCATAGCTGCCATCGACGTTCGGAAGAAATCCAAGCGCTGTCCAACAACTTTGAAGTTAGTGACTAATCCTCCAATCCAACCATTTTTTACGTACGGCATTCCGAACTTTGTCGCAAATGTTTCAACCGCGTCCCAGCTTGCTGCCTGAGTCCCGACCACGAGTACGGTTTTCTTCTCTTTCAGTTGTGCGTTCAAAAACGCTACTGCTTCGTCGATTTTTTTCGACGTCTTTGCCAAATCGATGATCTCAACGCCGTTTCGAGTGGTGTAGATGAACTGCTTGAAACGCGGATGAGTCCGCTGCTTCTTGTGTCCATACAACAAACCATTGTCGGCCATCTCTTTAATAAGAGTTATGTCGACTTCGATTTCGTCGTTTTGAATCATTCCTTCGACTGATTCTGTGGTTATTTTGTTATCCATAATTAATAAAATTCCTTACTTCTTGAAGGAACGTGCAGATAGTGTACTGAAAATGGTATAAAAAAGCAAGGACCAAACGCCCCTGCCTTTATAGTGCTTTTCTCTCTAAATATGCCCTATTTTATATGCAAATTATTCAATTACCTCCATTCCAAACCAAGAAACAACCCCAGTCAATGCGGCAGTGCTGTTGTACACAACCGCTTCAAAATAATCTCCCGGAATAACATTAGTGACCGGAGATGACACCATAACAGATGGCCGATAGGTGGTCGCAAGTGGAAACGTCGCTTCCGCAGAATCCGTATTGTTTGTCGTCCCATTCTTTTTGATCTGCACACTAAGCGAACCTGCGCTAGTAGGGTTGCTACCTACCGCTAGTTTAAATACAAGACGCACCCTACTAACTCCAGCAGGGACGGTAAGTCTAGCCGGGTTAGTCACTGTGTTATGAATGGCATCCGTGTCATATTTTTCATACGCATACGGTATTGTTGTAAATGTTGCTGCACCTAATGTAGGCCACGGCGAACTCGTATATACTAATGCGCCACGAAATGCCGCTGGCGCAGGCATCGGCCAAGCAGTTTGGTTTACCCCGCCTAGCGTAATGCCTCCCGTTCCCGCAGTAATAGCAGGGCCACCTCCTGTGTTATTGAAATAGCCCGCCGGTTGCGTGTTCGCGCTCTCCGCCTTAACTCCCTTACCGCTAATCGTGAGTTTATAATTAGTGTCGGTAGATGCAGTGCCAATACCAACACTCCCATCCGTTGCCAACGTCATATGAGAACCTGTTGTATTATTCCCAGAAAACGTAATACCATTGCTCGACGAAATACCAAAGCTGTTCGTGAGCGCTCCCGAAAGAAACATGTTGGCGTTGCCAAGGAAATAATTATATGTTCCGTTACTTATTCTAACTCGAGGATCAGATGCATTGTAAATATCGAGACTATACGCTGGAGTTGCTTTTGCAATGCCAATATTTCCATTGGTTGTAGTAATAACAGGAGTAGCTGCCGGTGGATTATCGGATGGATTCGTCCATGCAAATACAGTACCCACAACCACAGATCCAATTAATAAAATTCCGACACCGACTAACGGAAAGTATGTATTTTTAATGCTATTTTTCATATAAGTTTATATAGCTAGTATACAAGGGAGTACTCCGTAATACTATTAAATCTCCTTCTTACTAAGCATTTCGTAAATATTGAGCGTCGCTTTAATCGCCTCCCCAATTGCGGTATTAATTTGATTGTACGAACTATCAGTAATATCTCCCGCAGCCCAAACGCCTTTTTCCGATGTTTGAAATGTTGTTTTGTCTACAATAATATTTCCCGCCGGCGT
>LCHW01000001.1:0-160670 GCA_001000675.1 Candidatus Wolfebacteria bacterium GW2011_GWE2_44_13 | reverse complement strand
TTGGAGCGTTTTTTCTTCCCCGCTTACTCGGTCGATATATTTCAACCCCTGCACAAATTCTCCCCCGAAAATTTCTTTCGTTTCTGCATTTGCAATAATTTCCACTTTCGCTTCCTTACGTAACATTTCTTGTGTCACCGTATCCCCTTTCAACTCCGCAGCATATTCCAAAATATATATTTTCGATGCGAACGGTAGTAAATCGCGCGCAGCTTCAAGCCCACTGTTCCCACCACCAACCACAATAGCAACCTTATCTTGCATCAACGGCGCATCGCACGTTGCGCAATAAAACACCCCTTTACCGCTGAATTCCTGTTCTCCTGGCACGTGAAGATGTTTATACGTACTCCCTAGTGTCATCAAAACAGCCTTTGCCTGATACACAACGTTATTCCCATCTACAACCATAAAGCCTTCATCCCCTTTAGTAACATTCGTAATTGTAACACCATCCTTAATCTCTATATGCTTTTGGTTACGCAATTGCGCCTCTAATGTTTTTGCAAGCTCAAGCCCAGAGATAGCCGTGTACCCAATAAAATTTTCGATTTTGGTTGAAGTCACCGATTGCCCACCAAAATCTTTTGTCAGCAATAATGCATTTAACTTTTTACGAGATGCGTAGATGCCTGCCGCAACACCCGCAGGGCCACCTCCGATAATGATAAGATCGTACATACCTATAGTATAAACCATTTTAATTAAAGAATCCTACACCCTCATTTGCGAGACTGTAAAAAAGCACCCCAATGCGAGTTATCCTGCTGACGAACATGAGAATATTTCGGATTAAGGGCGCTGGAAAAATATCGGAAGAAGCTCGGTGTTTGAGTACGCCTACCCTTGGCGTACGAGTTCCGAGCTTCAGCCGTTTTGGAAGTGACCCCGAAATATTTTCGGTTCGTGATTTTGCCTTTGGCGTTGCTAGCGAGTACACGAGCGTGCAACGCGCCAGGCTGTCGGATTCGATTACTCCATTCCGAATTCGACCGCGGTACTTTTTTCTAGAAAAAAGTACGTGACCAGAAATCTCAATCTTCTTAACACTAGAAAACCCAGCACGCATGAGACACGCAAAAAAAATAACCCTTGTGGGTTATTTTTCAAGGGCCTTATTAATTGCTTCTCGATCAAATCCAATAACGATAGTTCCATTAATATCAATTACCGGTACGCCAAGTTGATGCGTTTTTTCTACCATTTCTTTTGCAGCCGCATGGTCTTCCTGCACATTCTTCTCGATGAATTCGATACCTTCTTTTTCAAAATACTCTTTTGCCATTCCGCAATACGCACAGGTGTTAGTTGAATAGATAATTACCATATGAATAGTTGTATGTTAAGTGATAAGCGACTTTTATAATTATTTAACCTCTGATTTCTTGTTAAAAATGCTCCACAGCATGATAACAACGATTCCCGCTCCACTAAGGACATTACTCCAAAGGGCAAGTGGATATCCCGCAAACCCGAGCACCCAAGGAGAAAGGAACACCCAAAGTCCAAGGGCAAGCTTAGCCCAACTAAAATAGTTCATGTGTACAGTATACTCCGTTACGCCACTTAACGCTATATCCTGCGGAATATTAACACAATTTAAAAAGGACCTTTCGGTCCTTTTTATGCGCACGCATTACTTAATCAATCCGTTGATAAGGGTCGTCAACGCTTGCTTATTGGACCAAACGCTTGGCTCAATCGATTTTCCATTGATATATATACTCGGAGTTGAAAGTCCTTGCCCCATAACATCTTGTCCGTCTTGCATATGCTGTGCAATTACAGCATCCTTGTCTCCTGAATTAAAGCACGTGGTAAATGCAGTTTGATCAAGTCCAAAACCCTTTCCAATCTTCTGGAACAGTGCCAGATTCAAGTTTCCATTATGCTCGCTCGACGCAATAGTCCCTGCTATCATCTTTTCAACTTCTTTATATTCTTCGGCAAAGATACCGTCATGCATTTCCCAGAACTTTCCCTGATCGCGTGCGCACTCAACAGCAACAGCAGCGGCTTCAGACTCTGGTCCAAGGAAGGAAAGTGGCTTGTACACTATCTTTGCTTTTCCTGTGTCGATAAATTCGCTGCGGATAAACGGCTCTATGTCGTTATAAAACTTACCGCAGTACGGGCACTGAAAATCTCCGTAGTCGACAATAGTTACCTGTGCATTCGGATTGCCTAATATAGTATCTCGTTCCGTGATTTCAGGAGCTTTTTCTTCAAGTGCCTGATTTACCGCAGCCGGGCCTGATGTTTCCATTCCGGACGCATAGATAAATGCAGCCGCAATAACAATTGCCGCAAACACAATGCTTGCCGGGAGCATCCACTCCTTTTTCTCCTCCTTTTTAATAACCTTTACTATTTCCTCAGCCTTCACTGGCTCAAGAACTTCTTGTTCATTTTTAATATCGTTTTGTTCCATAATTGTAAAATTATACAGTACCTTATTCTATTTGTCATTTCTCATTCACGAACAGCGTTTTTACGGTTTTAAGCAATATCAAAACATCGAGCGCAAAAGACATGTTCTTTAGATAGTAGATATCGAACTCCAACTTTCGATAGGCGTCTTCTACGGTCGAGCCATAACGATACCCAATCTGCGCCCATCCCGTAATCCCTGGCTTTACTAAATGCCGCACTTCATAATACGGAATCTTCTTTTTTAAATCAGCAACAAATTCAGGGCGTTCCGGTCGCGGACCAACAAACGATATTTCTCCTCGCAACACGTTCCATAGCTGTGGGAATTCATCAATATGCGTCGCACGCAAAAACTTGCCAACCTTCGTTACCCGAGCATCCCCTGGCGTAGCCCACTGCGCTCCATGCTTTTCCGCATCCGCGCGCATACTTCTGAACTTATAGATATAAAACGGCTCTTCATTTTTCCCAACCCGCTCCTGCTTATAAATAATAGGTCCACGAGAGGTTACTTTCACCGCAAAAGCAGCGAGTACCATGATTGGAGAAAGGATAAGTAAAAAGAGTACTGCCTCGATACGCTCGAGAATATTTCGCATAAACAAATATAATGGCCCCATCGGCTTAATATTCTCAATAAACCAATTTTCTTCAATTTCTTTGAGCGGAATTTGTTTAAAGATCTGCTCATAAAAATCGACAAAATCGGTAATACGCACCCCCATAGGGAGTAACCGATAGACAATTTTTGCAGTCGATGACTTCTTAATAATACTCGATTGGATAACAAGCGTATTAATATTTCTTTCCGCAACAATATCTTCAAGATCATCAAGCCCCCCATCAGTTCCATCGAGATGGAGTGCAACCGAATATCCAATCTGTGGATTCTGCTTGATATATTCCATGGTTGTAGACATCTCCGGAGATTCGCCCACAAATAACACATTGTTACGCATCCCTCGACGCACAAAAATATTTCCCATTACTAACCGGAATGCATAATCAGTAAGTGCAAACACCACTACGAAGATAAGTAGATTCGTCTTCGGAGAAATGCCAAAAATCGGGAAGAAAAAGTAAAAGATAGCAATCGCAAGCGCAACGTTAACGCCCAATGCCCGAGCAAACACAGCGAGCGTTTGACTATCTGGCTTAAAATTCTTTTCGCGATAGAGCTCAAACAAATAAAACCCTAATATCCACGGGATGAGCACAAATGAAAACGCCACGACATGCGCATATAAAAAACTGTACGCTGCACTAATATACTCCCCTTGATAGCGAATAAGGAGCGACAAAAACAAAGCGATATAGAACAATGCGATATCACCTAATAATATAGCGGTTATCTTTGTCCGAGAAATATTCATATCAGAACCAATCTTTTTTCGAGAAAATCCAGAACGCAATAAGCGAAACAAGTGCAATTAATCCCATAACCCCTGCGAATGCCATCGGGTTTTCTTGCAGTGGTAAATGCACATTCATTCCAAACACACTCGCAATCATCGTAGGCAAGGTAAGGAGAATCGTAATGCCGGCCAAAAACTTCATCGTCTTGTTCAAGTCATTCGTAAGAATGGTCGAGTACGCCACACGAATGTTCGAAATAGCTTTGATACTCGTATTACAAATATCGACAGCCTCTTCATTACTGAGCATAAGATCCTCAACGATGTCGTTGTCCTCTTTAATAAACGCAAGAAATTGTTTTCCGAGTAATGTCTTATAAATTTTCCCCGCAGGCACAAGTGCCGTAACAAAATCATTTAATACACGCTCACGGTCTACGAATGCGATAATATCTTCGTTTGTAATACGAGCCACGTTCGCCTGCTTTACACGCACATCTTTATTAATTGCATGCAAATAGCTTTGGTAGAGTACGTTGATTTTAATAAAGAAGAGCAAAAGAAACTTCTCTTTTTGCGTTGTAGTAAAATCAATCTTTTCCGAAAGAAAATCTTCAAACACACCCTTCCGTTCACGCGCAACCGTTACAATAAAATCTTCTGCAACAATAAACAAAATAGGCATTGTCTGAATAGCGCCTCGCTCTTCGTAGGGAAATCGCAAGAAGATATACATTGTACTCCCTTCAACTTCAAAACGCGGAACCTCAAAAGGGTCGAGTGCATCAGAAATATGCCCTCGTTCGAGCTTCAGGTCTTCAGTCAAAAATTCCATTTCATGGTCCGACGGATCGGTCACAAAAACCCAGCATCCTTTCTGCACCACACTTCCTTTTTGCAGATGGGAATCCTTTAACGATTTTCGATATATTTCAATCATAGTAGTTTTATCGTACTTTTTACGTATTTCATACCGCCATTTGAATTGTCATCCTAGGCTATGTAGTGAGCCTGTCAAACTACTGTCGACCGCGTGCCGCCTTAGCTTTAGCGGTGGCGCAAGAATCTGCCCCCCTCTCCGTGTCATTCCCGCGCATGCGGGAATCCAGAGCCCCCACACTCCTCTCGTCTCCCGCCTCAAACCTCTATCTTTCAATTGTTCCCGCTTTCACAAGCGAGCCGCGGGAACATCCAAAACGTATTTTATTATACCAATATGTAGCTAATAATTATACCTAGCAACTCTTTTATCTCGAATCACTCCTCTCTAAAATAGCAAACCCCTCCGTGACTGCGTCGCACAAAAAGTTTTCTAGCTGGCTTTGATCATCCTTTGTCTGAGCTTTATACAAATACGTATAGTAAAGCTGCCTTTGTTCTTGACGAATAATAGCTGGGGCAAAGTTAGCCTTCAGTAACATAGCAGTCATAAGAAGTCTGCCAATGCGCCCATTACCATCAGAGAAGGGATGGATTTGTTCAAAGCGACTATGTACTTCTGCGGAAATAGCTACTATGTCGCGTGTCTTTTTCACGGCTTTAGCAATAACCTCAGGAACAAAGTCCGGAACCCGAATATAGTTAGCCGTTGGTAAATTAACGCCCACAATACGAACAGCATGGCGTCGATACATTCCCGCATCGGGTCTGATTCCATTCATCAACATGCTGTGCAACTTTAAAATTAAGGCTTCATCAAGCGCACCCCCTTTGTCAATGTAATCAAATAGATAGTTTAAAGCGGTCTGATGATTTTTTGCTTCCATCTGCTCTATTAAACTTTTATCGGGCAAAGCAATATTATCAAAAAGAATAGCTGCCGTATCTGGCTCTGTTAGTGTACTTCCTTCAATACTATTACTATGATACGTCAATTTAAGAACAAACTGATCTCTAATATCAGGGTTTTTTAAAATTTCTGCAATGACATTTTTATGTTCTAGCGACTTTTCCTGTAATGCTTCCTTTTTCTCGCGAAGCAACTCAACAGGAATAATTTTCTGCCCCGTTACTTCGAGAAAAAGTTCTTCGATTATTGCTTGCATTTTTGGACGAGGCACAGACCTTCCAGTCCACCAGGCATTGAAAGCGGCAAAAGATACACCAAATCTTTCTGCGAGCTTAGTCTGCGTAAGATTTAGCCTATTTTTAATTATTTCTAATTTTTGACGTGTATTCATAATGGCGCTTATTTACAATGCGATTGTATCAAACTTTATAAAGTTAGTCAAAATACGGAAAACTTTATAAAGTTTAGCTTCCTTCTCAAAATCCCCTATTTTCTAGCACATTCCTTCCCCTGTCCTCATTTACCCTTTAATACTTCTCTTTTTTACGGTAACATTCAATCAATGTTACAGCGAGTAAAATCTCTCCTTCTTGAGAACAAGACAACCAAACAAACAATCGCTAAAAACACCTTTTGGCTCTTTTTCGGCAATATAGGATCCCGTCTCATTAGAGCGGGGGTTATTATTTACGCAGCCCGCATCCTCGGTGCCGAGGACTGGGGTATTTTCTCCTACGCACTCTCCCTTGCAGCATTCTTTACGGTATTTACCGATTTTGGCATAAGTACGGTCATTACACGGGAGTCTGCGAAAGATATTTCCGTACAGGAAAAATATTTTTCAACCTCGCTCATTCTTAAGGTGGTTATGACAGTGGTGTCAATTGCGGTGTTTCTTGCCCTAGCCCCTTTTCTTATAAGGCAAAAAGCGGTTATGGCGCTTTTGCCGATTATTATCCTTTTAGTGAGTCTTGATGGTATGCGTGACTTTGCCGCATCTCTTTCCCGTGCATGGGAAAAAATGGAAATCGAAGCTGCCATTCAAATAATTACCAGTGTAGCAATAACGATTGGGGGTATTATAGCGTTAACCTACTACGGAACATCCTATGCCCTAGCAGCAGGATACGTAATAGGAGTAGGCATCGGCATGATTGCAGCATTCTATCCTTTTCGTCATTACTTCATCAACATCAAAAATACATTTGACGCAAAGCTCATAAAGCCAATTTTGTATGCCAGCTGGCCTATCGGCATGCTTGGACTTATGAATGCAACCATGCTTAACACGGACACAATTATGATCGGCTGGTTCAAAGACATTTCCGACGTAGGATACTATTCAGCCGGACAACGCATATCGCAAATTCTTTTTATTGTTCCTGTTCTATTAACCACAGCGCTCTTCCCGTCTTTTGCAAAATTTGCACTCGATAAAGAGCGCTTTGCGCGGGCAGTAGAAAAATCAATCTTAATACTTTTAATGATTGCGGTTCCGATGGCTATCGGTGGAGCAATCCTCGCAAAAGATATTATGTATCTAGTCTACGGCGATCAATATCTCGCTGGTTCAATTGCGTTTGCAATTATGTGCCTCACTGTTATTTATGGATTCGTTGCTCCTGTGCTTGGTAATGCAATCTTTGCGCTTAATAATGAAAAGCAGTTATTTATCTATGTGATTCTGGGAATTTCCGGAAATTTCTTATTCAATCTCTTCCTTATTCCCCGCTTCGGCATTGCTGGTGCGGCATTTTCAACACTTCTTAATCAAATAATAATTACCCTATATCTCTATCATAGGCTCAAAAAGGATATTACTTTTTCTATCCGCAAAAAACTTTCTAATATAGGAATTGCTTCGTGCATTCTCTTTATTGCAGTGATCGGCTTATCGATAATAGAATCCCCGGTAATTATTACTATCTTTGCAGCGGCAGGAGTATACGGATACATTCTTTATCTCCTGCAAGAACCTGCGTTTATGGAAATAGCAGACCCAATTATCCGACGTATTAAGAATGCCTGATTATGAAAATCCTCATCGTCGTAACAAAAGGAGAAATGGGTGGAGCGCAAGTATTTGTCGCAACACTCGCGAAAATGCTCTATAAAAAGGGCCACGATGTGACCGTTGCCTTTGGCGAAGGTTCATATCTCGAAAACGCACTAGAAAAATCAGGTATTCCCGTCATTACATTTAAATGGCTCAAGCGCTCAAAAAATCCATTCTCAAACATCCTTTTTGCGCTCGAGTTGAAGCGCTTCCTTACGTTAAATCGTTTTGATGTGGTACATGTTAATAGTACGAATGCACTCTTTGGGGCAATAGGCGCAAAAGCAGCACGCACCAAGCCAAAAACGATTTTTACCGTCCACGGGCTCTCCATTCTCGATCCAAACTACAAAGCTTCGCGCCTTATAAAAAAGCTATATTACTTCATATTTAAATTCCTTCTCCACTCCATAGACAACGTCGCCTTCGTAAATAAAGCAAATTTAACATACGCGCAAAAAATAAAGCTTGTTAAAAGTGGCACTGTTATTTATAACGGCATCGATAGCGAAAACCTTCACTTCCTCCCGCGCCAAAATGCACGCAGCTTCTTCACAAACGCATTGCACGTGAATTTGCATGATGCATTTATACTAGGCTCAATCGGTCGCCTCGCCTATCCAAAAAATTACGAATTTCTTATCAATGCATTCCCAAACATTCTCAAAGAAATTCCAAACGCAATCTGCATCATTATCGGTGAAGGCCCAAAGCGCATAATATACGAGGCGCTTATCAAAAAAAATAACCTTACAGGTAAGGTATTTTTGGCCGGCGAACACGCCGACGCATACACACTCATAAAAGCATTCGACGTATTCACACTTCCTTCAGAGTATGAGGGTATGTCCATGACGCTCATTGAAGCGCTCTTCGCCGAAGTGCCAATCCTCGCTTCCCGCGTTGGTGGTACGCCAGAAGTTCTAGAAAATCCTCGCACCTATATACTCAACGATCCAGACGATTTTATTACAAAGCTACTCGCATTACACATGCAAAAAGACCACGCCTATTCCGAAGCACAAAAAAACCATCGGAAGCAATTCGATGGTAAATTGATGACAGAACAATACGAAAAAATATATCAACTATAATATATTTTTACCACCTTCTTTCATAGAGTTGCTCATATTCTTCCATCATCTCACCAAGAGAGAAGTTATTCTCGATTTTCTTATACGCACGATCGACGATAGTCTTTCTCGCTTCATCTGTTAAGGCGCTAACCTGTATAATTTTATCAGCCAGGGCTCTGGCATTATTTGATTCAACCAAGAAACCCGTTTCTCCATCCAAGATAATTTCCGGAACTCCCCCTACATTTGTAGCAACAACGGGAGCTCCACATGCCATAGCCTCCAGTACAACATTCGGATGTCCTTCCCAAAGAGAAGCGAGAACAAATATATCCGCACAGCGTAAATATTCATACACATTTTCTTTTCTCCCTAGCAGGCGTATGTTCTCGTCCAATACGCGGTTATTAATCTCAATAGTGAGCCTTTCCAGCATCTCTCCCGACCCAAGAATAAGCAATTGGACAGATGGATGCACCTTTTTAATTTCACCAATTGCTTCTATTAAAACAGGATACCCTTTTGCCTCATCCAACCTTCCAACGGCGACCAGTAGAGGAGAGCCGGGTTCAATTTTCAAATCGGCACGCAACTGCTCCCTGTTAGTTTTTCTAACTTGCGCAACCCCTTCAGGATCAAATCCGTTATAAATTACTTTTAATTTTTCACTGGGCACAACGCCATTGCGGACCATTTTGTCCGCGGCTTTTTGAGAAACGATCGTGGTTACCGAAGAAAAAGCATCCGTCAATGCAAGTAATTTTTCCCGCATACGTCCGCCGAAATTTTCCGTACGAATCGACGATATGATGGTAGGGACAGAAGAAATTCGCCCCGCCAATCTCCCGAGAAGAATTGCGTGAAACAAAAAGCAATGCAATACATCAGGGCGCTCTTTTTTCAAAAGAATAAAAAGTCGCAAAAATACCAATGGATTAAATTTAGAATACGCACCTAAGCTCTCTACGCGAATACCCTGCTGCTTTATCTTGATGCCAATTTCAGCGATTGGAATAATGGAAACAACTATAGGAGTAAACCTCTCCTTATCTAAGTTGCTTACAAGCCGTGCTAACACCGTTTCCGCCCCGCCAGTTTTAAGCCCCGTTATCAAATAAACAATTTTTATTTTTTTATCCATGCTTTTTAATCAATGCTAAAAATAAATCCTCATATTGACCAACCATTTTTCTACCATCAAACATTTTGACTCGTTCGATTCCTCGCGCTTTTAATGCATCCCGTAAACCCGCGTCCGTAAGTATTCGCAACACCCCATTGGCAAGTGCTTCACTGTCAGCAACCGGCACCAAAACACCATATCGTCCATCATCCAAAATTTCTCTTGGCCCAGATTGACAGTTGGTAGAAACGACGGGGCAACCACAGGCCAACGCCTCGATAAGCGCACTTGGCAACCCTTCCCAAAGGGAAGGCAGAATAAATATATCCGCATTGGCAAAGTAAGCATATGGATTGGCTTGCGCACCAAGAAATGTTATCTGCTCATCTAGCTTCAACGTGTGCACAGCTTCTTCTAGCTTATGCCTTTTAGGCCCTTCTCCAATAATGTACAGTTGGGCCTCAGGGAATGTTTTCAAGATAGCAGGCATCGCTTCGATAAGATATCGCTGCCCTTTTTGTTCCATCAGTTTGCCAAGCGTAACCAACACCGGACGTTCCCGCTCTGGCGAAAGTTTGTCAGTAGCCTGTTTACTCCAAGCGGCAATCTTTTCAAGATCAATCCCATTGTAAATCACGGAAATCTTTTCTCGCTCAATGTTAAAATTTTCAATAAGATCCTCGGCCATATCATGAGAAAGGCAAACGACCCTGTCTCCATTTTTCAACGCTGTTACAAATAATTTTCTGCCAAGCCACCCAAGAGAGCTCTTTGATAAAAAATTGGCGACGCGATGTACGATTATCGGACGAAACGGCAGGAAAAGCGCTGCCAGATATAAAAGGATGGTTGTTTGTGGCAATGTGGTAAACACAATGGCTGGGCGCTCTTTTTTTAAAAAAGCATACAGCTTACCAAAGGCATTTCTAGCCCGCTTTTCTCCCAACACAACCGTCTCAATGCCGCTCGTTGATATAGCCGCATCGTCATTATCGAGCACAACCAGCTGAGTATGATATATAGTCGGGTCAAGCGCTTCCGCAAGAGCCACCACCCGCAATTCAGCTCCGCCCAAAATAAGCGACGGAAGCAGGAATGTTATTTTTTTCTTTTCCTTATGCATATGGTTATTTAAAATATTCGGATAAAAAAATACTATTCCTTTGTTTATCGGAAAGAAATGCGTTGAAAGCATTTCTCAATGCTTCATTTTCAAAAAGCTCCCAATAGTGAACGGCCAATACAAAGGGTGCGTTTTTATGCGCAGCTATAGCATATGCAGCGTGCAACGCATCTGTTCGATCGGCGCTTGTGAATGAAAAAGCAGCAAGCTCCTTATGAGCACTATACCTCATAACAAAAGGATACGGAATGGCGTTATACAATCTCCATACTATTTTCGTAACATAATTTTTTAGCGCGGAGAAAGAAAACGGGCGATTAAAATTAAGGCCAATCATGCCTGACATGTTGAGGCCAGCCATAGCCAACGCGCGCGCAGATGACGCGCTAATACTATTACTCGGCGGCACAAAAACAGACGCAGTAACCTTAAACGCATCTTCGAGAATCTTCTTTCCGAGTGCAATATCTTCTCGAGCAACGACGAATTCCTTATGCAAAAACTCTGGAATATAGCGGACAAGAAGCTTCTCTTTGTGGATCGTTTCGCGGATAGAAATATCAAGAAAACGAACCGCACCATCAGGAAGTGCCACATAATACGCATGGTCAAACCCATGCTGCATAATCTCTATCTGCCCTTTTTCTATCCAAAAAAGAAGCCACGTAACAAGCGCTTTATTTTCATAAACATATTTACGCTCATTGCCAAAATAAAATGCATCCCAATCGCCATTATTAAAAACTTGATACGCAAAAGGAACGACGGCGAATGAAATTTTTGCGCCTTCTTTTAACAGCTGCCCATATACGGATTCTAATTGGGCAACGTCTGTCCAATATGAAACATCATCATCTCGAATCGAATAGTTCATACGTTAATTACATCCACAAACATTACACCCTTTCTTTTATAAGCGCCCGAAATTCTTCTTCGACTTTTTTTGCCACCACCTCCCATTTAAACGTATCCTCAACAAATTTCCGCGCAGCAATACCCATCTCATCAATCTTTGCCTTATTATCGGCAAAATAAATAAGTTTTTCTTTAAGCGCGTCAACGTCATTAGATGAAATCAAAAATCCATTTTCTCCTTCCTGTATCTGCGTCGGAATACCACCTACGCTCGTACCGATAACAGGCAACTCACACGCCATAGCCTCCAGTACAACGTTAGGGAAATTGTCATATGTAGAAACAATCGTAAAGACATCGGCCATTTGATACAGCTTTAATAAATCCTTTTTGTATGCATGGGGGTAAAATGTGACGACTGCATCAAGCCGCAGCTTTTTAGCAAGGTTAAGCAACCCCGCTTTTTCGTCTCCGCTGCCAACTAAATGCAACCGAATATTTTTTCGTTCTGCGGCCGCACACGCAAATCCTTCAAGTAAAAAAGAAACGTTTTTTATTCGAGACATCCTGCCCACAAATAAAAAATCTACAGTATTTTTCAAGCTCTTCGCTTTTGCAGGAGCAAAAAAATCAACGTCCACCCCAGGGTCTATTTTGAATATTTTCTTGCACATACCGGAGATCCTAGGATATACATCACCCCCTGCCATATTTGCGTCATACCAATTCAAAAACCTTCTCGAAACCTTTGACGGAATCCCAGGCCATCGAACCATTGTGGGAGCTTTTGCATTAAGCGCGGCCCCGAGAAGCGGGAGCCCACATACATAATATACATCGGCCCAGGCATCTTTCCTCAACTTACTATACGCTGAAAGTTCAAACGACCGGTAGTCGAAGTTTATTACAAGAGAGGCAAGCACTTTTGAAAAAAACCCGTACCCTCTGACCTTATCCTCCATCCATGCCGTGTAAAAAAAGGGTGCGTATATGACGTCAAAATTATTCGCTTCTTTTGGCATACGAGCAATCGAACGATACGACTTGCCGATTACAAATCGCACATGATGTCCCTGTTGCGCCAGTGCTTGTGCTAAATTTAAATCAAAATTTTCCCCCCCGCCAAACAGAGTGCCCATCATCCTATTCACGATAATAATATTAAGTGGCTTCATGTTACTTTTCGCGCAATAACAACTTGGTTAAACCCTATAAATTTACCAACTGGCCCAATGAAGTAGTTCGCCATCCGCTCAAGTGCAACCGCAGAGCTCACGGCGCCGTGCACTAAAACGAGTGGCAGACGAGCCTTACTTGCGATAGTAAAAAATACTTCTCCCAAAAACTGATTATATATTACTTGCTCAATGATAAATCCCCCTTTCTTTAACGCTTCGACAACCTCGTTAGAACTTAATATTTTTTCATACCCCTCTTCCCCGTCAGAAAATCCATACGGACTTTTCCATACCTTCTCCACTTTTTTAAAGGAGCCCGCGACAAGCGCCTTTGCATATTGAACTCCTCTATCCCCAAGCCAAAAGGCAATTCCTTGTTTATTCGGCGTCGTTAAAAATACCCTGCCTCCCGGTTTTAAAATTCGATTAGCTTCGGCAAAAAATAAATCGAGGTCACGGATATGTTCAATACATTCGGTAGAAATAGCGCAATCGAATATCCCTGCTTTAAATCCGCTATGCAAGCTATCCGAAGCAACAAAATCAACTCCCTGTACGTTCTGAAAAGAGCGCTCCTTCCCATGGGCTAAGATAACAAACCCCATATCTTGCAAAACGACCTGAAAATTTTTATCAGGAAATCTATCCAAGATCATTTTATCAACATACCCCTCTCCGCCGCCAAGATCTACGATTGTTCCCCCAGAGTACATTCGCCCAAGCATATCCACCGCCATCGAGCGTCCGCACAATAGATTATACCTTTGCAAAAGAGCGACGTAAGGATTTTTATGCCCAATCCACCAGCCTGTCCCCTCCTTAATTCTTCCTCTATAAAACGCGTTTATGATTGCAGCATTCTCACGCGCCTCTTTTGCCCATTCCACGTTTGACTTCTCGGGTATCAACACTAAGACACCCTCCTCGGTAAGAGCATACTCCTCTTTACAGGCAGTGCAGGATAAAGCATGCGTTTCAAAAAAAATATCTCCCCCACACAAGGGGCATTCTACAAAATCGTTAACGATCGGACTCTCTTTCATTGCGTTCATACATGCTTAAACTGAAACAAGTTATTTTTAAAATCCCTTCACCCACGCTTCGCACTCTCCCAGTACCGAGGCTTCTTAAACGCAAGGTCAGGCAAATCATCGAACCGAACTCGTTTATTTCCATTTGCATCTGCTACGATTACGGAGAAGTCTTCCATAAATGGGCCAGCAAACTGAGAACGCCTGCTATAAATGGCATTATGCACCGTGGGTATTCTCGCTATGTTATACCCCATCAGTTTGCCCATAACGGCGTCAACATATGCCGGATTTTCTCCGCCAATCAGCACACCAACGGCTTTTGGTTCAGGTGATAATGGCCCCTCAGCTTCGCCGGCGACAATGCCGTCGATGATGTTGATTATTTTTTTAGGGCTCCGCTCGCTAAAATACAGGATATGATTCAAATCGAGCGTAGTTCGCCAGATAGTGTCATTTCCTCTCCAGCTACCGGCAGAGATCGTATCCCGTCCAGTAAGCCTGCCCATGCTCCAAAGCATTTTAAGCTGCAGTCCAACCAACTTCCTCTTCCACATAGGAAGCGCAGAGAAGTGTTCCCAATAAAAATCATACACATCCTCGTATCGCTCCTTGAACCAATTAGGCATACAATAATTATCTCCTCCCTTAAAATACGGGCCCTTAATGTGGTGCGGAAGATACTCCTTATGTCCATTGATTCCGATAAGATTTTTCTGCGCCCCTGTAAGACCCGCTTTAATGTGCGTCTTCATTTTTGGCACATTTATCATGAAGTCAACTTCGAAGATTCTTTTTGTTACCAAATACTCGTGTTTGCCAGGGCAATGGTGTCGCACCATCAAGCTCGGTTTATAGTTGGTGACGCGAAATCGCTTTGCATAGTCAGAAACCTCTTCCAAAAAACTTTTTGCACCGGCGTCAACAACAACATGTGTGTCAACATGCTCATGCCCAAAATTATCTTTCGAAACCTGTAGAGATTGATTTTTAAAGCTTTCCGTAACCGAAACTCGCTTTAATTTGGTCAATCTCCAGTCTTCAACAATACATTCAATGTCTGGATGCTTTTTCTTAAATTCCTTAACAATATCCTTCATCCCAATTGCATCGGTCAACTTATCGAAATCAGAATTTTGCAACGGAGCATCAGCAATTATGATTGTTCCTTTCCCGTACATAGCAATAGCCAAAAAATCCATCAAATGACTAATGATGGATGGATGCGTAATGAGTGACTCAATACTAAATCCAAGCGGATTATAATCCCGTACCCAGTTAGGCTTTATAAGTGCCTTTTGCCCTTCATGCACAAAATCCTTAAACGGATTTTGCTTATCAAGCCCCCATACTTCAAAAAGACGGACAAGCGCCTTGTATGTATCTGCCTGGCTATTATAGGGAGCGCTCGGGTATTCCTTTTTTGTCCATGATAAAAAAACTCTGCTGTCCAACGTTGAATTTTCAGAATGATTATTTTCCATATACTAAACTTCTTGTGAATAACATTTTCCCTTGGGGGGTCCTCGGTACGGCGTCGACGTATTTCCATTCTATACGACAATCCTCCCCCATTACAATCCTGATCTTTGCTTCTATCTCAACCACGTCTTCTTGTGGCACCTTTTTAGTAGATGTCGGGACAAGAAAAATTTGTACCTTATCGAGCTCCTCCTGAACAACTTGAAATTCCTTAACCCAATCACGAAAATAAAACAAGTGCGTAAAATATTCCCCGTGAATAAGCGCTCCATTTTTTAACAAAAAATGGTCCGTAACTCTGCCTGTAATTCTTTTAATCACCGGCAGCTCATTCCCGCATTCACAGCGGCCCCCTAAAACAGCAGTGTCTCCTATTTCATACCGAATAAGCGGCATTGCATAATTATGCAACGTTGTCACTAAGATCCTCCCCTCTTCGCCAACTCCCACAGGATTATTCTGTGGCCCCACTATTTCTACGTGGCTATTGAAGGAAAAGACATGCATCGATCCGCGTGAACATTCTCCGGCAATAGCTCCTGCCTCTCGCGATCCGTAAAAATCATACACTTTGCACGCAAATACTTCTTCAATAACTTCGCGCATAAACGGCTTCATAGACTCGGCAGAAGAATACACAAATTGAGGCGAGTAAACGCTCAGCTTATTTTCTTTAATAAATTTTGCCAATTCATACACAGAGCTGGCGTATGCCTTGATAAATACGGGTCTTTTTTTATTTATTGTCTTCACACACAAAAGCATTTCCTCGTGCGTCATCTTAAATGAATTGAAGAAGTATGTTTGTGTAAGCCAATTAACAAGCATCGCTTTGATGCTTTTCGCCTGGACAAACAAGTCCCTTTCCGATCCCCACAGTACAACCTTGGGAACAGCTGCATATTCTACGCCTAAAAAATTTCTAAAATAATATGTTTGCGTTGCAATACTCCACGTAACAAAGTCTTTATCTTGAATAAATGTTTGTGGTTGCCCCGTTGAGCCTCCTGAGCTATTTTTAAACCACGCACGCGCCTCAATATCATCAACTGTAAGCGCATCAAAATGTCCTTTAATGATCTGTTTATTCAAAATAGGAAATTGATCAAGACGAGCGTTGCTCGTCCCATCAAACATCTTTTTATAATAGGGAACTCGTGTGGTTGCGTGGCGAAGCAGCGCACCCAAATAATCAACAGATGTTCCGAGTTTAGTTATCTGCCTATAATAGGTGTCTACTTTTTTCAAAGTAACAAGCTTCCTAGCTAGTAGATAGAAACGTCCACGTGCGGTAATTTTTACAGAGAAATCATTCATTTTTTCACAAAAAGACGCTCATATTGTTTTTTCACAGTTTCATATGCAAGCAAAAACCCAACCCCCGAGAAAATTGCAATGAATGGGATAAGTGGCATTTTATACCGGCTATCTGGATGCATAGGCAAATAGAACAAGAGGAAATACCCGATGATGGAGGCGAGGAATGTTCCAAGAACAACATCACGACGAAAAACGGCGGAGACCCCAAAAATAGCAAAGAGCACGATTGCGAGATTAAATGAAAGCAAGAGTCTAGCTATGAGTTTTGGCGTAATGAGGCTGTTTGTCCCGAAGAACCGAGAAAGTCCGTTCTCGCGCTCAAGCACTGTTTTGAATTCGCCTTTTGTAAATAATTTATACGGCTTCTTCAGCCAAATCCCCAAAACGCCAATTGGGTTTTGTTTGATATTTTCAAACGCCAGCTTAGTCATCTTGTCGTCGGCTTCAAACTCACCCAATCCTTTTATAAGGTCCGGTAGCGGAGGCTCAGCGTAACCCTTCCACTCCCCATCCCACGGGATATAACTTCCGCTCCAATAAATAACGCCAGAGCCCGAACGCCCAAAAATAAAGCGGTCGAATACGATATAGTTTCGAATAATCCACGGCGCGATAAGAATCATTGACGCTCCGAAAATAATTGCAAAGTATTTCAATGTCTTAGTCTTATCCTTAAACAAAAGGTAGAGAAACGGGATGAAAAATATTGGCAAAAAAATGGAAATAAAGCGAGTCAGCGTAGCAAGCCCGAGAATAAGCCCCCCTGCAAATGCCTTTTTAAGTGAGTTACCTTTTGCAGCATCAAAAACAATCAAACACCCCACGAGAAGTAGGAGTGCGTAAGGAATTTCCGTCAAAATTTCAGAAGCATACCCGATAAACAGCGGGTGTATCGCAAGGATGAGCGCGGAAATAATCGCAACCCTTTCAGAAAAATACTTCTTAGCAAACTGATGCAATAAAACAAGCGTAAGCACCCCGATGCCGATTTGAACAATCTGTACAGGAAGAAAGTTTCTCCCAAACAAAGCATAGAGCGGGGCTAGAAAAAATAGCGCGTACCCTGGCTCTCTTCCAGAAAAGGCAACTCCATCGGGGAACATATACCCATTCCCTTGTACAAAATTCCACGCCGAGCCGTCGTAGAGTGCTGAGTCTTGCCAGATAAGCGGCGGATGTAAGGCAAGTAAATATACTACTCGCACAATAATCGCAAACAACCCAATTCCTAAGATCATCCAATACTCCTTTAAAAAATTAATTATTTTTGTTTTTATTTCCATAATAAAAGAAAGATGCCAAAGATTATAATTCCAATACCAGACATTTGTACGGGAGAAAGTTGTTCCTTAAAAAGAACATAGGAAACAATGGCGACCAAGGAGAGATTTAATGCGGTAGAAATAGGGTACGCTACACTAAGCTTCATCTTCGACAGCACAAGAATCCATAGGATAAACGCCAGTCCAAAGGAAACGACGCCAGCAAGAAAAAATGGGTTCTTTAGAAAAGAAATAGTCAACTTTCCAAGCGGCAGGCTAAAATCAACAACCCCAAAAACACTCTTTTTAAGCAACAGTTGCGAGATAACGGTGAGCACGATTGAAATTCCAAGAAAAATATACGCCATAAATCAATTAGCTCTTTTTTCAAATACCCAGAACATTACAAGTCCCAGCTTGTTTATGCCTGGTATTTTATAAAAATTATTATTTAAAAAATTCGAAACGTATGGAATATATGCGGGGAAGATATTTCGCTGCCCCTTTTTAGCAACCGCAAGCCCATTTTTAGCAAATAACGCTTCGAGCATCTTTCCACTCATGCGATAATGTGGACCTTCCGGCATTTTAAGCTTGAGCTTCTCTAGTAATAAGAGAATGGGCTCCCAAAGCGGGTTTGCCATAGAAACGATTATCTTGGTTTTATTGTGCGCTATACCTCCTATAGCCGTAACCATAGACGCTGAATCTTCTAGATGTTCTATAACATCAGATAAAAATATATATTCAAAATCATCCTTTTTAAATTGCTCTACGAACAAAGCCGTGTCCCCTGTATAAAAACTAAGCCCACTGCTTTCATGTTTTTTTGTGGCAACGTCAATCATGCCTTGACTAATATCAATACCAACGCCCAGTGCAGGCCTTAATGTTGCAATCAAGTCGCCCGTTCCGCAGCCAATTTCAAGAACCCGCTTTCCCATTGGAATCAAGCTCGCGTACAAAGCCTTTAACTGGTCGTAATAATACCAATTTTTTTGTTTATAGAAATCGTACGTCGCGGCAATCGCGTCAAAATGTTCCGCTACTTTTTTCATATAAATTTAATCTTTTTGCTTGCAAACGCACACATTTTCAACAAAAGCCAGCCATGACTAAAGCGACTTATTTGCGTAGATCCATATGTGCGTGCTTGATAGCGAACCGGTAGGTCAACAATTTTCAAATTTAATTTAGCTGCTCCAAACAAAAGATCAAAGTCGCCGAACGGATCAAAGTCGCCGAAGAAACTGCGCCCTTTCTGTAATTGTATATAATCTTTTTTCCAGATAACCTTAGTTCCACACAATGTATCCTTGAGCCGTTGGTCCAGTAACCAACTAAACATCATACTAAAAAATTTATTTCCTAAAATATTCAGGAACCGCATCGACTGGTCTTCAAGTTGATACACCAATCGCGTTCCATTGATAAAATCGCCCTTATTGTCAGCCATAGCATCATAGAACTTTGGCAGATCTTCGGGCATGACCGTTAAGTCAGC
The DNA here is from genome assembly GCA_001000675.1 of Candidatus Wolfebacteria bacterium GW2011_GWE2_44_13. Classification (GTDB taxonomy): domain Bacteria; phylum Patescibacteriota; class Minisyncoccia; order UBA6257; family UBA9933; genus UBA9933. The sequence goes on along the minus strand of LCHW01000001.1, from coordinate 141,083 downwards.
GTCGAGAATCATTAAAATATCGCCAGTCGCCATATCAAATCCTTTACGCACGGCGTCACCCTTCCCTTTCCCGTCCTGCACAGCAACTTTAATATCAACGTCTTTGTAAACATTTTTAACACGTTCCATCTCTTTTAGCGTTCCATCCTTGGAATGACCCTCGATAAAAATTATTTCCGTATGTGACCCAAGCACGGGTGTTCGTTTTATAGCGTCTTCGATATTGCCACGCTCATTTCGAGCAGGGATAACAATGGAAACAGAGTATTCTTTTTTACGAGCTATCCCTATCGGACGAGCCACGACGTAGTTAACAAGACAAAGCTTTTTAATAAGCGGCAGCTTTGCCAAATATCGATTCAAAACAGTTGAAAGGATTGGGATGTATTTAGGGAATATAAGCCGCCCGCCTTTTTTTACGGATTCAAAGCCAGCTAATCGCAAGAAATTTTCAACATCACTATCAGAAACCCAATTTTGTATGGGCTGAGGCATTTTAAACCCAAAAAATTCAGCGATTCTAAAAATCGGTTCCCAAAGAAAATTGGGATATGTGATAATAACACGCGACTTTTCATGCGTTACGGAACGTAACTCAACGAGAAACTGCTGAATGTCTTCTAAAAATCCAACAAGATCCGAGGCAATTACATAATCATATTTCTCTGTTTCAGAAATATGCTCGGCATCGGCAACGTCAAATGCAATATGCGGATATTTATGTTTTGCAATCCCTATCATCGTAGGGCTAATATCAATCCCTTTGCTTCCCTCCCTATTTAACGATCCAACGATATCCCCCGTACCGCACCCAACCTCAAGAACGGTACTGTTTTGTGGGATTAAAAAATTAATAAAATTCTTTATATCGTTATGGTAGTAAGAATTTTTCTTTTTCCACTGATCCCGCTTTTCTGCAATCTTATTGAAATAAGCTGCAATGTCATTTTTTTTCATAGCAAAAAATCTCTATTATTGAAAGTTGACTGTCGGCCAAATGCCTTTTTCAACATACTCAACCATTCGTTGTATATCAGCGCCCTGCTCTTCATCTAGCGATCCTAAGCGCTTTGCAGCAACAATGAATGCCTTTTTATCACGAGCCTGGTATGTTTGTCGCAAGAGCGTGCGATAGAAATCGCGCGCCATTATATTTTTCGTTGTCGAAAACACCGGCGATTGCATCGCGATTTCCATCTCCTTTAACGCTTCTTCGTACCCTTGCCCATCACCCAACAAAAGCATCGCAAGATAATAATGAGTTTCAGGAGAAAGAGTATCTGTTTCCAAAGATTTTCTTAGTAACGCAATACCCTCTTCAGAACGTCCTTGATATGCGTAGTTAAGCGAAAGGACATAAATAACGTCCTGTCGCATTGGGGCAAGGATAGTAGCCTTTTGATACAACGCCTCCGCTTTTTTAATATATTCCATACTTCCATCCGCTTTCCCTATACGTTCATACGCACCGCCGAGCATCAATAAGTAGCGAGGATTGCTAGGCTCTTTTTCTATTAGCTCTTCCATTTTCGCAATCGCCAGATCAACCATCGGCTTTAATTGCGGGTTCTCATAATTTGCCGTAGCGGCACTCAAGAAATGCCCACGAATATCTTGCTGTACAAAGGTATATGGTTCAAATATTACATCAGGTTGCTGAATGATTGCGGTTACGTCGCTCTTGCTAATCGCACCTAAATAGCTATTCATTTGCGACATCGGGACCAGTGTCCAGAAAATGAATCCCCATACAAAAAGGATGGCTGCGACAATCGTAGCTCCATAGGAAATATAATCGATTCTTTCTAATACTTCATCGCCATGTGTTTTCTTTTTTGATACCGCATTTGCAACACCGCTCTCTTTTGTTTCAAGCATCGTTGCAAACACTGCAAATCCGGCAAACGCAAAGAACGGGATAATGGTAGATATTTGATCAAACAAAAAGAGGAGGTTAATAAAAAAGGATACGGCAAAGAACAGCACCGCCATCATATCGAACGAAAATTCCTTCTTACGAAATACGAGCCAGACAGCTGAAATCCAAATGCCCATATACGCCAAGAATCCAAGGAGTCCGTTCATAACGGCAACATCCATTAACTTGTCATGCGCACGGTCAAACCATGTATGCTCAAGGTGATAATAATCAGGATTATAATACTGGTTATACGCAATACTAAAATTTTCAGGCCCCCAACCGATCAAAAACTTTTGCACTCCATTCTGCGCTGGATCAATTGCATTAGCACTAACACCCAAAGAAATCAAACGAGTTTGTACGGTAAAATCTTGCAATGTGAACTCTGCAACACGATTGAACCCTGGCACACTTTTCCAGAAAGAATTCGTTTTTGTAGCAAGAAACACTCCACCAATCAAAACCATGACTGCTAGAAAATAGAGCGAAGCGGTGCGGAGTGATATTTTTTTGTAAAAAACAATACGTTTCCCATGAGAAAATCCATATACAACAAGCGCAACCAGGCCAACAACGAGGCCAAGCATGGCACTACGCGTTTGTGTGATAAGAAGACCTATCGTAGCAATAGGAAGCATAGCCATTGAGAAAGCCCGCCAAATTGGCTCTTTTTTACTGTAATAAAATGCAATCATTGCAGCAAAAATTACAAACAAGAAGTAGCCGCCAAGAAATGCAGGGTTTCCAGTAAATGCTCCTGGACGCGCCCCCCAATTACAAACAGTAGCGCCCGCTTCACTTGTAGGGCACAATTCAAATAGCTGCTTTGTGAATAGAAAGAGCCCGGTAATCAAATTTAATTTGAAAAACAGCACCCAATCTTTTTTCTCGAATAAGAAAAGTGAGTAGACAAAGAACGCGTAGAAATATAAAAATCCAAGCAAACCTTCTCCACGCTCAACATCACCAAAGAATGCACGGAACGGATTAATTGCGAAGAATGTGCTTATCGCAAACAGCGCCATAAAGGCGGAGGTTGTGATAAACAACGGGCTCCTTATAACCCGTTTCGCCTTTCCATATATCTCCGTGCGGAAACGCTCATCTGCAATCAAGTGTACGGTAAATAATACCGATACGAGTGCAATGATAAAACGAATTAATATTGTTTTCCCAAAAATAAAGGGAAAGAAAACCGATGAATTGATAACGAGTGGCACAAATGCCAAAGCCCAAAGGGCGAGTTTAATAAAAAATGCCATACAAATAAAGCGGTTAACTCACTAAATAATAGATAAATTGTACGCCGAAAAACCACGAAAGGCAATTTCTAGAACCTATTCGTTAAATCTTAGTAACTTTGATGTAATCAAAGTTCATGATACCATCCCCTAAATTATAGTTCACCATGAACATAGGACGAACGAAGCGAACATTGGCGTGCATCTTACAAGGGGCGGCGATACTTATACACGTTCCTGAGGTTCCATTAACCCCTGTCGCAGCATGGCCTTTCGTATAGCCAGAGGCCGTAGTCCACGCGGGGCTCATTGCCAACGTAGTATTACTGAATGTGCGATAATGCGCCGAGTAACTACTTGCTCCCGTAGTACTAACTCCTGTTGTGCCATTTGCTGCTATGCCAAAAAATCCACAATATGCGCCACGCCCTCCTGTCGTCGGGAGTGTCTCTTGACGTGCCCTACATTCAATCTTATATACCGAGTCAGGATTGAAAGGAATATTTTGTTGCCATCCATACAAGACGGGACCGCTCACTTGCAAATAATGTGGATTTTGCGCATCTCCCGTGGCAAGAGCTGTTCCTGTGCCGGAATGTTTGTACCAACCTGGAAGGTTGCTATTCAACGCTACGACAGGAAACCCGGTAAATTCAAAGCTCCACGGGGCAATTACAAGGTTACTCCCTAATTCATAACTTGTAGGGTTGTCGCCTCCATCACTTGATGTTTTATCGGTAGCACCTCCCGTAGTATTAGTACTCGCCTCCATTGAAACCGCTAGTTCATATCCATCCCCATCGGTAACAAAAGAATAGTATTGGGCATTTGCAATACTGTTGTTGGGGTCTATTGGCAGCGTATGTAATGGTGAGCCTCCGGTCAAGGCGGAAAAATCAACCGGCATCCAGCCCGTTCCATCATTTTTTTTAAAATCTGCATCGCTCGCGCAATGATATTGCCACGGCGCAGGCAAAGCAGGGAGCGCATAGCTTCCACACGTAGAAGATGCCGTATCGGGAAGTGATATATACACAGTAGAAATTGTACCTAGTGTAGTTGCCGCTTTATTATCGAAAGAAAGCAACTGGATAGCCTTGTACATAGAAACGCTATCTGCAATCCGTTTGGCATCGCGCGACTGTCGTAGATATTCTAAAGGGTTTATAACCAAGGCAGCCGTAGTCGCAAGTACCGAGAGAATACCAATGACAATAAGGAGTTCGAGGAGTGTGAAGCCGCGGCGAGACATAATACTATATTGTACCACATTTCACACAACGACCGCATCAAACGGGATAAAAAACAGCGTTTTAATCGTTGTTCAAAATAGTATTCGCCAAAATATCAAAAAGGCAATTTTAGGGGGAAGATACCCACGAATTCTGTCATTCCCGCGGAGGCGGGAATCTATGGAGTACTGGATTCCCGCCTCCGCGGGAATGACGCCCACAAAAATACAATTTATTTAATCCCAAAAACCACCACCCCAAAAGCAACTCCAACATTTAGGGACTCCTTTTGCCCAAACATGGGGATTTCCAAAATAACGTCTGTGCGGGCGAGGATTGTCTTGGGCAGACCTTCGACCTCGCTGCCCATTATCAAGGCTATTTTAGCCCCTTTTGGGGCTTTAAATGCCCTATACGGGATAGATTTCGATGATTGTTCTACTGCACAAATCATATATCCCTCCTTTTTCAGCCTCGTAATTAAACGCGCAACAGATTTAATATATTCCCACGGAATATATTCCTCTGCTCCAAGGGCGACCTTCGAAATATCTGGGCGCTTGCGCCCAAACTGGTCAATCGGTTGCGGCGTAATGCCACACAAAAAAACTTTCTTTACTCCCGCCGCATCAGCCGTGCGGAATATAGACCCTACATTATGCGTGCTACGAATGTCAGGTAAGGCTACTACTATTTCCATACAATTATTGTTTTGTTATTTTAATGTAATCAAGGTTTGCGATACCATCTCCAACGGAATAATTTAACAAAAACATTGGCCGAATATACCGGACGTTTGCATGTACAACGCAGGGAGCAGCGGGATTTGTACATGTGCCACTCGTTCCATTTGGCGCTCCGTAGCCGCTTGTATATCCAGTAGCAACCGTCCACCCTGCGGCAACTGTAAGCGATGTGCCAGAAAAAGCTCGATAGTGTTGAGAGCCATAAGAATTAGATCCCGAAACGCTTACAAGTGTGACTCCATCTGCTGCAACTCCATTGAATCCACAGTAGGTGCTTTTCCCACCCACAGTAGGATCGAGTATTTGGCGCGCTCGACACTCAAGCTTATATATTGAATTTGGGTCATAGGGAATATTTTCTTGCCACCCATACCACACCTGCCCATTAGCCTGAATAAAGTTCGGTGTTTGCGCATCGCCCTGCACCGTAACCGTTCCCGGACCCGCATTCTTATACCACCCCGGCTGCTTACTATTATTTGCAACAATAGGGAAAGCGGTAAATTCAAAGCTCCACGGAGCTAATATGAGATTAGTCCCAACTTCATACCGCGTAAAATCGTCCCCGCTGTCTTTTGAAGCCTTGTCAGTTCTTCCTCCTAATACATTGTCATTCGACTCCATAATGGAAAACAATTCATATTTTTGTCCGTCGGTTACAAATGCATAGTACTGTGCGTTTGTAGCTATATTCGCGGGTTCAGTTGGTAAAGTGGCGAGTGGTGAGCCGCCATACAAACTCGTAAAATCGATTGGCAGCCAACCGGTTCCATCAACTTTTTTTAAGTTCGCACTCGTTGTGCATTGATATTGCCATGGCGTAGGCAAAGCTGGGAGCGTATAGCTTCCACATGTAGAAGAAGTATCCGGAAGTGATATGTATACGATAGAAGCTACTCCCAGTGGAGTTGCTCCCATATTTTGCACAGTAAATAATTGGAGCGCCTTATACAATGTATCGAGATCCCCTATCCGTTTTGTGTCTCTCGACTGCTTTAGATACTCTACTGGGTTTATAATCAAAACAGCCGTAGTCGCAAGTACCGCGAGAATACCAATAGTGATAAGAAGTTCAAGTAATGTGAAGCCGCGACGATGCATAATATTTTATTATATCACATCCCATTTTCTTATCGGAAATAAAAGGTCCTCATGTGAGGACCTTTTATGAAAAATTATTGTATCTCAAAATACATATCTTTTATCCCTGGATATCCATCTAAGCCGAAGTCCATACTTCGCAAGCCGCCATCTAGATAGACATTATCAGAAGCACCATACACACTAGAATGTTGCTTCTTTAAATCAGAGGTAAACGGAGGTTCAAGAAATACATAGTAACTAGTATCTGCATCGAGTGTAACAACACTAGAAAAATTAAAAGTAAGTAATGATTTTACTTCAGATGTTGTTATGGTCTCTTGCGAATACACCAAATGTTTCGGCTTCGTCGTATCGCATTGAGACGCACTAGTCGATTGACAAATCCCTCCCTTCCACTGGCCAAGCGCACCTTCTCCATATACTTTAATCGTTTTTACGGAACCCATTTTATTCATACCAATCCCTTGTAAATACGATTTTATTATCTCGCTTGCGGATTTTGCTTCACTATTAGATTGCGTAAGCGTAGTAATCGGCGGCGGCGTTGCATCTACGGGGTCAGTAGATGTTGCCGTTTCTGCTGGAGTTGTAGTTGCAGTACTCGTTGCCTCTTCCACTACAATAACAATCGGTTGCAGCACATTTATTGTTCCGGGGGTTGTAGACGCTCCACTCCATCCGTCACTAAATCGTTGCAACGACATACCTGTACCATTTGTACTCGTACCTGCAATATAAGCAACCGTATCAATTGCCAAATCTCCATTTTTCAATACAAGCGTCTCGCCTGTTTTATTGAGCGAAAAAGAGCTATCAAAAATTGTTCCACTAAAACTCGCATTATCACTCAAAAATGCAACAGGATTTGCGACAATAACTGCATATCCATTTGACGCAAGTAGCGAACTACCTTGCGTTACTGATAATCCATGATGCGTATCTCCCTCAAAAAATTTCCAATCTGCAATATCTACTGAAGATGTTCCCGCATTATATACTTCGATCCATTCTCGATTATCATCAGACCCATCCACATCATACATAATTTCATTTATCACAACTGGATGAAATTGTGGAGTTGCTTCGCCCGCCGTAGCATCTGACGAAGGCTGGGTGCTTGTTGCAGTACTTGTAGCAGCTGTTGTGGTTGCAATTTCTGCGGTTGTAGTCGCACTCGAAGTAGTAGCGGCTTCTGCAGTCCACGTATTAATTCGCATACTCACATCATCTCCAGTACCGCAAGCCGGAATAACGCCACTCGCATACACTGCTTTTGCACATACATTCGCCTTAGTCCCTTTTCTTATCCCGATATTGCCCGACACAAGACGAGAACCGATAAAGTAATCCCCCGCAGTAAGTTGTAACGGTTCTGTTAATACATGCGTAATATATCCTCCATATCGCAACGTCGGCACGGCAAGCGTAGTTGCAAAGCGCTCCACCCCTGTTTCAGAAAATATTTTTACTTCTGTAGAGCCAGCACCATAATCATTATAATACCCAAACTCGAGAGAACCCACGGTAACAGCGGTGGCAAAGCTTACACGTTGGCCAACAAAATCAGTTGCAAGTAAATCGAACACGACGCCCGATTGCGAGCCACCATCCCATAGCAATGTTGATGTAGACGCTGCTGTTGATTCCGTAGTTGTCGCAACTGTCTCTTCGGTTTCCGCAGCAATAGCAGTATTTTTTATATTCAAACTTCCTGGGGTAGTAGAAGCGGCAAACCACCCATCACTAAATCGTTGCAATGACATTCCATTGCCATCTGCACCTGTACTTGATGCATACGTATACGTATCAATAGTCAACGTACTATTTTTAAGCGTAAGCGATTCACCACTATCACTTAATGAGAACGTACTATCAAAAATAGTCCCCGAAAAGCCTGCGTTATCAACTAAAAAAGAGGTCTTATCGTCAACAACAACAGCATACCCACCTGCAGGTATTGTTCCCGATCCTTGCGCAACGGTAAGTCCATGATTGGTATCGTTCTCAAACAGTTTCCAATCGTTGATATCAACAGCGGTTGTGCCGCTATTATAGAGCTCTACCCATTCACGTCCGCTATCAGTGCCATCAAGGCTATACATGATTTCATTGATGACAATCGGATAAAACTGGGGCGCGGCAGATAGTGGATCGCCGCCTTGTCCCGTGCTTTGCGTAGCAATCGAGGAGCCACCGCCACCCGAATATACAACACCTGAAGAATTTTCTTTCTTAGGCGTACCCCCTGAAGAAATTGATGTATGCCAACTATTTCCACTACGCTCCATCGTTTGCTTCGTATCGTTATTTCCAGCGGACCACTTTGCAGTAACGGCAATGGAATCAACAATGGCACACGATGCATTAAGTAACTGCAGTCCATCATTCGTATTACCAAGTGCGCCCGAATAAATTAAATCTGCCGTCGCACCTACTGCAGAATTATTATCCGTTCGTTCTAACAAAACAAATTCCCCTGGTTTAATAAGTGTTGATTTTAAATCGCCGAGGCGAATTTTAATGCCTCCTCCTTTATTTAAGAGTTGCCACTCGGATACATCAACAACGCTTCCTGAAACATTTTTTAATTCAATCCACTCGTCGCTTGCACTGCGCACGCCACCCATCCATGCGACTTCGTTAATGACAATATTTTTCTGCCCGTTGTTATTGCCCGACACATACGCGCAAAACGGCGCATCCACAACAACCTTCTTTTCAATTGTTTTTGTTTCAACCGTTTCTTTTTCCACAACAGGTTCTGCCTGTTTCTTTTCCAAGCTTAGCACTACCGCATCTTGCATCTGTGCTTCCTTTTTTAACGCTGCGAGTTGCATTTCCAGTGCAGCAATTTCTGCATTCTTTTTTGCGAGCGCATCTTTCTTGATTGCCTCTGCAGTTGGTGCTGCAGGTGCAGATGCAGCATCGCCAGTATTTACGTCAAAACTTGCGGAATCATTTACATCAACACCGTCCACTTCGGTTAAGCCACTATCGTTAGTAAATAGCCCACCTACAAAACTTCCCGCAGAAACAAGCCCATCTCCAATAGCACTAAACACATTTCCGAAAAACGTTCCTGTTTTTACAGCAACACTTTTCATACCACTCCATAGTGAGCTCGTCAGCGTTGATACACTTCCTAAAATAGTCGCGTTTGTTTGCTTTTCCTTTAAGAAGCTCGCGTCGCCACTTCTTCGCTCCACATCTCTAAAAAACAAATCAATCACTCCTGCACTATAGCGCACCGTGCGCACGGAGAGGAGGTTCCAATAGGATTCCTTAATCGCATCATCAGCAACAGAAACATCAAAATTGCCTATTGCAATATTAGCGATGTTCTTTTTTGCAGCAACATAATATTTATTTCCCTCGTCATCCTTATTAGAAATAAAATAAACACGATCTTTTACCTCCGCAGTGCGATAATCCAATTCAGGATATCCATATGTACTAATTGACCCCGGACTATAAAAATATTTATTCGAATATTTAGCCAACCCGTCAAAATAATCGCCGAGTGAGCCTTCAATAAAAAAGGGCTTATCGCCTGTTCGTGTTCGCAACTGCTCATCCGGAGTGTTCGCGTTGTACCGAGAAGCGTACTCCTCATACTCACTCCCGTCCGAATGGCTATTGTTGCGCGTGTGCTCCGGTACACCCATATCTTCCACTAAATGCAATATGTGTCCCAGCACCACCATAGCCATTTCTTTATCCCCATTAAGCCAGTAGCGAATACCCGCATCCCACGTAAAGTCCGACGTCGGATAAAACTGTTCAATCTTTTGCTTATCAACCGACGCAAGCAATGAATCAGAGAGTAGCGTATATCCCAGCTTCCCTTGATGTTCGCTATCATTTGCCCACTCTTTTACCGATTGCCCACCAAACCACCCGTCATCAAGCCCTTCGTTATTAATAGGATCATAGAAATGATTCAAGTAACGCGGGTCATTATCTTCATTAATAGCCCCGTCAATCATAAAGCGCTTCCAGTTACTGGAAATTGTATTTTCTTTGGCGGTCTTGTTATAAAATTCAATAGCCTCGCTCGTTAAATAGGCATGTGTATTTACTTGATATGCATATGTAGGCAACGCACTAAAAAGAAACGCTGCAACAAATGCAGCGCTTAAAACATAAGTCCTTCTATTTTCCATACAGTAGAATAATTATCTTTGGTTATTTCTAGAGACACATCAGCTATGCCTTCTTTATTTATGTTCCTAAAAATAGCAACGGATCCGCTAGAGCTGTTGGACATAAAATCTACGTCTTCCACATACCCCACAAACTCTTCAAACCTTCCGGATTCCTGTATATTTTTTAAAACATCAATCAAGCCCTCCTGTCGATCTTTTGGCTCAATAACAAAATATTTGTTTGCTTGCTCAATATCTCCTTTTTTAAGCGCAGCTGTAAATAACGCCAACGTTTCCTGTGCGGTTGCGCCACCATCAGTATCGTTTTTCAAACGTTCCTGCATTTCTTGCATATACTGCACACCAGCGGCAAACTTTTCTTCTTGTGCCTTATCTTCTTGCTCCTGCACATAATTTCCAATAAACGGTATGCCGATAAACCCAACAAGTAATAGCGCAAAAAAACCACCGATAAATTTCCAGTAGCTGCTCTTTATCACTCCACCTCCCTGCTCACTAACATCCTTCGGGTGTACGCCGTTATCTCCTAAAATCTCCGCATCTTTCTCAAAATATTGTTGAGCAATATCGTTTTTTTCTAATTCTTCCATATCAGTTTTTATAAAAATAAAAACGGGTGTCAAAGACCCCGCTCGTAAGAATATGATGTATATTATGCTATGTAATTATTGTCGATCATATTCATCGATCATATCGAAACAAAGTGAACATAACGCGACGCAAGTGAATTCATTTTAACACACAGAAAATATTCTGCAACTTTTTATACATAACCTTATTAGCAGTATACAAATATCGCTTTTTCTATTTTTAAAATATCACATCTATTTATCATTTTGTTACAATATTTCGCGGTCGCGAAATATTGTAACAAATAAATAATAGCATTCTTTCAAAAAATACTCGGGTATCATTAATGCTCCCTATCTTCAAATCCAATTGATCCAGTTTCTTGCACCGCAAAAATATGTACATGCGGTAATAATTCCCACCCATGTAATTGATCAAAAAACTCTTGTGGTAATTTTGTTTTTCCAATCCAAACACTCTTTTGAAGCAACTTGAAACCAAGATTCTGCAAACTGAAGCGAAGCCATTCCCTATGCTTTCTCCGCTTCTCAGGCACATCAAAAATAACAACCTTTAGATGATCGTCTTCTGTTTTATATCCCTTAGAAAGGGGAACGTATCTTGAAACAGTCGCGTTTTTCTGTAATCGCAAAAGCCCCTTTTCCGTTAACTTTAAAATACTATTTTCCTTTTGCTCAACAAGGCCTTGTCGCTTTAAATAGCAGACTAAATTTACCATCCGTTGGTAGCGCTTGCGCCGTATATCGCGCTCTGAGCGCTCCTGCGCGGCTTTAAACTCATCTGGAGGCAACCAATCATTACCTCTTTTACGAAGATCGGAATAAGACGAAAATAACAAAGAAAAGAGGCCACCCGTGGTGATATCATCAAACTCTTCTATCATGCCTAATATGTCGTCGGTATACATAAAATGCGTGTGATAAAAACTGTTAAAAGTATATCACATAACTACCCCGTATTGCATACTAATTCAGAAAGATTTTTGTAACAATCTTTTCGTTATTATCTAATTACACAATTATAAATAAACGATTGTTACAATATTTCGCGGTCGCGAAATATTGTAACAAAATGTAAAGACGATACTGCAAAAAGATGCCGTACAATACAAAGAACTCGCACTCTGGATTCCCGTTTTCACGGGAATGACAATGCGCTAGAATTCATTTCATATTATTTCAAACAAATCATTCCATTCTTTATTCTCTTGTTCAATTAAATCTATCTTCCATCGTCTATTCCATTTCTTTATAGCCTTCTCACGCGCTATAGCACTTCGTACGTCTGTTGTTTGCTCAAAATATACCAATCTATTTACGCCGTAATCATTTGTAAATCCTCCAACCCATCCATCCTTATGTTCAGCTATTCTTCTTTTTAAATTATTAGTAACCCCTACGTAAAGAGTTCCATTTTTCCTGCTCGCCAATAAATACACATAGTAGTATCGGTCCATTATTTTATTGTACTGGATTCCCGCCTGCGCGGGAATGACAATACATGAGGGGGGTGCCCGCCGTACGGCGGGCACCCCCAAAAAACACAAACCATCCTACGCATAAAGCTACGGACTGGTGAAACAAAAGCCCCGCACTAAGTGCGGGGCTTTTGAAAGTATTTTATTGATCATGGTCATCATTCACATGAGCCTGCCTACGCAGTCATGAAAATGTCTTGCGTCGACCATGAAATTTTTTCGTTTTCCATTCACACCTGGTGAATGTAATACATGGGATTTGATTGGTTTATCGCGATTCCCTTTAAGGGCTCTGGATTCCCGTTTTCACGGGAATGGCAGGTCTCGAAGGCTTGCGTGAATCAACGGACCAATAATTTTTATTCTTTTATCCTTTTCGATAAAAGATTCAATGTTTTTGTTATTGCATCAGCTTTTCTCGGACCACCCTCCCCTACCTGTCCGCCTTGGGCGGAAAGACAAGAGGAGGCTAGCCGAGTCACACACACCTATTACAGGAGTAGTGAGACCGATACAAAAATTTTATGTTTTCCCTTGAGCCACCGAAGTGTCTCAAGGGTAGAGAATTCAATCAAACAGTAAGCGTTAGCTTATTGTCGTACTGAGTAGCTCTGTGTTGGGAAGTTGTAGATGTTAGCAGCGGTCAAACCGAGCCCACCTCCGTTTACATCATCCCACTTAAACAATGCAGCACCTTGCACCTGTGCAGAAACTGCAGCAGTTGCACCTGAAGATACTACGCCACCAGTGTTGGTTGCGAAGAGGCTAAAGGTCTTCGAGGTTCCAGCTGGGATAGAGTATCCATCGCTGCTGGTTGCGGCATCACCGAAGTCAACAGTAATAACTGGTGAGGTCGTTGACGTTGTTGTCGTAGCAGTTGTTCCGCTGATAGTTGTTGAACCATCTGCGATGCGAACACCTGAAAGAGCTGGACCAGTTGAGAATCCTGAGTATCCAATATTGAATGTCAAGAGATTCAACTTGATGTCACCCTTTGCATCTGCAATAACGGTAACTTCACCAATCTTATTCTCAGAACCAAGCAACAATCCACCCTGCTGTGTTCCATTAACGGTCAAGCTTGGCTTAGAAGCAACAAGCTGCATAGCGTTAGAAACAAGCGTAGTAGAAGCTGTGGTCACGGTATCAGTAGTGTTTCCACTGGTGTACTTAACGGCAGTAAGCGTAATAGTGTCGACCGCAGTAGGCTGCGAAGCGATTCCACCATTTGTGTTTACAGTTCCAAAAGTAACATCAACTGGAATGTTCAATCCTGACGCACCAGCTGGAACAGCAATGTTCAAACCAGTGACAACGTTTCCAGTCAAAGCAGTGATTGTCTTTGTAACACCACCAACCTTAATAGCAGTGATTGCATCGGTTGAAGTAGCGGCGTCAAAGGTCAATTCCGTGATTGTTACTGGAGCAGTTGATGACTTTACGTTATAAATAACGGTTGGCATAACAGTTCCTCCAACAACAAGTTGAGAAGGAGCTGATGAAGACAACTTGGTAACATCTGCTGCTACAAGAGTAGCGGTGTTAGCTGTCATAGCTACACCAGCTGCACCTGCAGTTGTAGAAACTCCTGAACTTACGCCACGGTATGAAGAGGTTGCATTTGCGGTAACAGTTGCCGTTGTAGAGGCAGTTGAACCGAGGTCAGCAGTGATCTCGAATACCTTAGTTGAGTTCATAGGAACAACAACATCCATAGAGAAGTTGCTGTCTGCGGTTGGCTGAGCAACGATAGTTGCTGAGTCAGATACGCGAAGGTTTGAAACGTTGGTGATGGTCATACCTGCACCAAAGAGCAAGCCAACAGACAAGTTCGTTACGCGTACATCCTCATAGTTTGAGTTTGAAAGTGTAAATGAACCAATCTTTGCGTTTGCATTTGGAGTAACAGTTGAACCCAAGAATCCACCAGTCTTTGAGAAGCTAACTGTGGCTGAACCAATGGTCAAGTTTCGTCCTGTTGCAGAGGCGCTTGTAACAGTTGCCTGTGACTGCTGTCCTCGTCCAACAAAGGAAGTTACGTCAACCTGTACGGTTCCTCCAGTGTAGTTCACACCAGCTCCATCGCGGAGATCTCCACGTACTTCAAGAGTAGAAACTCCTGCAGCTGGAATGATCATGTTTGCACCTGGATTGAAAGTAAGTGTTGCTGAAGTGGTTGGGCTCCAGTTCTGTGAAGAACCAACAGCTGCACCATTTACATACAAGGTTACATTCTGGATATTTGCACCAGAAGTCCATCCAGTGAAAGTTCCTGACGGGGTCAAGACCAAGGTTTCGATTTTTACATCTTCACCATATGCCTTGAAGGTAAACTTACCAAGGTTAACGTTTGAAGATCCACCAACTACCTGAGTAGCTGAGTAGGTTTGATCCTGATTTACAACGATAGATCCTGACTGGATGTTAAAGTTGTAACCATAGACGTTTGCTCCGCTGGTTGGGGAAATAAATGCTCCCATAACCTGCGTATCTTCAATCATGTAGTCAGCCAAGTTCTGTACGTAGAACTGAGCAGATCGGTTCGAACCCTTTACGAAGTCACCGCGCAACTGAATAGTGCGTGCTCCTGTCGTAAGAGTTACTGGGGCTGCAGTAAAGTCAAAGGCAACAAGGCCCATGGCATTTACGGTTGCAGTTGAACCAACCTTTACTCCGTCAACGTAAACGCCAAGGTTTCCTACTGCATCAGATGAAGCTGATCCTACATATTTAAATGTAAGTCCCTTCAACGATACTGCACGAGTTCCGACGTTCAAGGTTACATCCCAAACGTTCTGGTTAACTGTACCAGCATTAACGCTCAAGGAAGTAGTGTTGTTCGGATTTTGGTTATTGGTCTGCATAGTAACCGTGGCCAAAGCTGCGGTTGACATCTGCATCGTGTTTCCAACTATGCCGGTAACTGCAGTCGCAGTTCCACCTGACATAGTGTATGAAGAAACTTCAATTGCAACTGTGGTCTGTCCAGTAGCGGTCGAGGTTACATCTGCACGAACTTCAACGGTCTTAGGAGCTGTGAACAGCCCTGAAGGATTGTTGAAAGTGATTACGCCTTCTGCATTGATAGAAGCTGCATCGGTGATGCGAGTATTTCCATCATACAAGTAGACATTGGTCAATACGTCATTGGTCGAAAGACCAGTGCGCTTAAGAACAAGGCTGGTTACTGATCCTGCTCCTGAGAACTGGATAGCTGCCAAACGTGCTCCTGCCTGTCCTGCTACGATGTATCCTGCTGCTGGGTTAGTAGAAGCAAGAGATACTGCGCCAGACGTTACAACTGGAGTTACTGGAGTTACTGGAGTTACTGGAGTAACTGGAGTTACTGGAGTTACTGGGGTCATCATTCCGTTCACTGAAGTACGGGTGAGTGGTCCGAAGTATCCAACTGCTGGCGAAATGCCATTAGCTGCCTGGAACTTTGCCAACGCTGCCTTGGTCATGTTACCAAAATAGTTGGTTGGATTTGCAAGGACCAAGTGCCCTGAGGAAACGAGGAACTTCTGGAGTTCCATAACATCTGCACCAGTTGACCCAACAGTGAGGTTGCGGGTAAACGTGTATGAAGACATTGCTGGGGTTGTTGCTACTGTCGCCGGAGTTCCAGCAAGCTGAGCGAGGAGGGCATTGATCTGCGCTGTCATAGCAGAGATCTGTGCCTGTAATTCCTCGTTCGTAGCGCCGTTTGCAACCGGAGTTGAAACAACGCCTGCCAAAAGGGCGAGCGAGAGAGCAACGATAGAAAGCTTTTTAAATACTATGCTCATTTTAATTTTTTTCGTTTTCAGCGGCAACGAGATTCATGGGGATGAATCCCCGCTTTCACGGGAATACCAATCCAATCATTCATTGTTCGCTTTTCGTTTTTTCAGTAATTCTGAATAGTTAATTTCAATTTTTGTTTGTTCGGTCTCAGAAAGTCATCGGCTCCATCAATCGACCAACAGCCGAACCGGTGTGAGGTAAGGTGGCGGTTTGATTAAAGGACGACTCTGATCTTTCCTCGCATCTACTAGAAGTTCATCTAGTAAGTACGCGAAAGCCTCGCCGGAGCGAGGCTAAACAAAATTCCAAAGAAGAGACACAAGGGCAAAAAATGACCTTGTGTCTGCCTGCGATAGGCAGGGTGTTAGAATCTTGGTTTAGCCTCACTCCAAACCAGTTATACTTATTGTAAAGTATGTATGCACTTTGTCAACAACTGAGACCAGTTTGTGACTAGTATGCATCCATACTACAAGATAACGTGGGTATTTGCGGATTGTTTCACAGCAAGAAGGCGTTATCCTCCCGAAGGCGAGGATACCCTGTAATATACTAGGGAATACTGGATTCCCGCCTCCGCGGGAATGACAATGTCATGGTATCAAAAATCCGCCTTTTGGCGGATTTTTGATGGTTATATTTTAGCTCGATATGCTGCTCCTGGACCAGTTGAACCAATACGATCTATTGCCTGGTTATCAACAAGCTTTTGCAGATAGAAACGAATAGTTCGTTCGCTGATTTCTGGGAAGCTGGCAGTTAACTCTTTTGTTGTTGTTTGGCCGAGCTCCTTCACTTTTTGTAAAATGACATGCTGCCATGAACCTACTTGTGGTGAGCTCGCCGAACCGACTTGCGCTGGGTTTGCCGAAGTAGCTTGCACAGGAGCAATTGCCGGACGAACGGCCGTGGTCGCCGTTGCCTGCTGGATTGCATTTCCCTGTTTAGCAAGAGTGGGTTCGGTAGTTGCCGAAGCCCCCTGTGTCGCGTTTGCCGGAACGTCTTGTCGCAAAAACGCGTTAAGCGTTTCGTGTACAGGAACTGTTGCCGGATTAACAGGAGCTGCTAAGGCTTCCATTGCCTGACTCGATTGGACCGCTGCAGAAAGCAGGGATTCAATATTGCCGAACTGAGTATCGCTTAATTTTTGTTTTGCCGAATTATCAGGGCTCTGGATTGCCATATTCACGGGAATGACAGGAGTAGGAGAAGGTGTAGTTGCCGAATTAACTGGCTCACTTAGTACCGTTGCAGTAGTGGCGAGCTTCTTTGCATATTCGGAATTTGTGAACATCTTTTCCAAAGATGCCGTGATGTTTTTCCGTTCGCGGCGGTCAACAACTTCTAACCGAATCGCCTTAGTAAGGTTATCAAGTTCTCGATACAGTACGTTCGCATTAATGGATGCAATTTGTCCGGTAGATTCCGCTAATCGGATAAGTGCAATCAACTTCTCAATACGAGGAAATTCATCCCCTATTGTGCTGTGTATTGTTTCATAATCTGCGACCATATCAACTGCAGCAGCTTCAATTTCTGCGCGCAATTTGTCTTGAGAAAATAATTCGGTGCACCGAAATAGTGCAGACGAAACTTCGAATGCCTGCGTCTTGATAAACTCGTAGTTACTAATCATGGGGGTATGATACAGGGTAATTCGGCAAGGTGTCAACCATGGGTTCGGCAGGGGGGGGAAGTGTGTGTTGCGCTAGATTCCCGCCTGCGCGGGAATGTCAGAATTTTTCGCTATATTCTTTTGTATTGTCATTTCCGTGAAAACAGGAACCCAGAGTCTTTTTATTCGGCAATAGATAAAACATATTAGGCAATAGTATTATTGCCGAATAGGATAATACCGCATGAATACTAGATTGCCGAATTAAAAAGGGGCGCAATAAGCGCCCCGTATCCTGCTTTACAAACAACCAGCCTGTCCACAATTTCCGCGGCATTGCCCCGCTTGCGGAAAAGGCTTCTGCATCGTTACAACGCAGCGCATCGTCTCCTCGAGCCACCGCATATCGAGCACTTCGAGCTGTTCGGCATCAAAGCACGGGATTGCCTGTTCAAGTGAGGCAAAGATGCCTGCAACAGGACTTTCAACGATTTCGCTACTCAGGTGAAAAAATACCCGCCCCCGATCAAATGCGACCAGGCTAAGCGGAACCTTTGTTCCCAAGAGACCAGCCGGATTTCTTCCCTTCGCCATCTTTTCGCTCAGGGTTATGCACCCGCCGATATCCTCGACAGCATATACAGCCCGTCGATTTTGATCCTCCATTGCGAATGCAACGAAAAACAACATCCTTTTATTCATACGCACCTCCACTCCCCTCCTCGTTGTGTAACTGCTGTCTCTACTATACCTACGAGCCCACACAAAAGTAAAGGGCGAATGCTTTCTGTCATTCCCGCGGAGGCGGGAATCCAGAATTAAATAGATTCCCGCCTCCGCGGGAATGACAGAATTACTCTCTTGTATCTACGAACATGGAAATATTTCGGATTAAGAGCGCTGGAAAAATATCGAAAGAAGCTCGGTGTCTGAGTACGCCTACCCCTGGCGTGCGAGTTCCGAGCTTCAGCCGTTTTGGAAGTGACCCCGAAATATTTTCGGTTCGAAGGTTTGCCCTTGGCGTTGCTAGCGAGCGAAGTAAGCGTGCAACGTGCCGGGCTGTCGGATTCGATTACTCCGACACGAATCCGACGGAAGTACTTTTTTAAAAAGTATGAAAGAATATTGTCTTAGAAGTGGTAATGGATTCCCGCCGCAGTTTACCCTAAACCTGTCGAACGGGCAGGAATGCCAATGTAAAAAAATGGCACCCGTATTGGGTGCCATTATGTACTCACTTGTTTCCATCTCCATTCTTCAAGAAAAGGAAAACGGGAATGGCAACGATCAACAAAAGGCCGGAAGTCATCCAAGAAGTGGCAATGGACCAATGTTTCGCAATAAGCCCACTACCGAGTAATCCGAGAAAAGCTCCGCTATGCGCAACCATCGAATCGAACGATAAAATGGTTGCGCGTGTCGCACTCGGAATACGTTCGTTCATGTACGCACGTTTGAGTGGTGCGAACATACCCCGCCCCATCTCGTGCACATAAAATGCAATCAAGACAGGAGCGACTGAGGTAAACCAACCGGCGGCAATAATGCCTCCTGCGGTAAAGCATTGTGATAGCACAATCGCTCGCCGACCCTTTCCAAATCGTGAGGAGAGTTTCGTCGAAAGCCGATTGCCAATCATGATGAAGAGGGAGATGCCAACAAAGGTCCATCCAAGGTGACGCGGGTTAAAAGAAAAATCCTGCATGAAGCGTATTTGCCATTGCATGTTCATTGTCTGAACACAGAGTGCGCAAACACTACCAAATAAAATAATGTACAAGACGCCTTTGTGTCGCACACCGTAGGTAATGCTATCCCGAGTAATGAGCCCTATAGATGCAAAACCAGACAGAGTCTTTCGTGCAGTTATGGGAGTTTCTTGCATAGCATACGATGCAAAGATGCCAACTAAAATCATCGATACCCCCGCAACAAGCCATGGAAGCGAGAGATCATATTGGGCAATATATGCACCCAGTAGACTTCCTCCCACAATACCGACTTGCGATACGTAATGCTCTCTGCGAAAAAGGGTTCGCAATCCTCCGCGATGCCCTGCGATGCGCATTGAATCGACGATCCAAGCTTCCATAGCCCCCGAGTGTAGCGCCGCCCCAAGAGCAGCAAACAATTCTGCAACAATACAGATCCAGAATGAATCAGCCTGCCAATAGATAATCATAGCAAGCCCATACACGAAGCAGCTTGTCACAAACGAACGCTTGCGACCAAACAAGTCGGCGTATGCTCCCGTTGGAATTTCCAACAAGAATACCGAGGCCATGAATACGCAGTTAACGACGTTGATCTGTAACAGGTCCAACCCCTTACTCATAAGGTAGATGGAGTAGGTGGAGAAGAAAAATGCGTGGCCAAACCCAAACGTAAACGTGATGAAAAAATACAGCCACATCAATCGACAAACCCGCTTCTTCAGTTCACTTCCTTTCATGGTTGCACCTCTTTCTTGGTTATGCTGCTGGTTAATAAATCTTATCCGCCAAGCAATATGTGAAACACTCCCCTTCTCAAACAAGCCTTCCTATATATAGTTATCAATGTGCTATCCCCAAATAGATTGCGTACAAAAAATCTCGGCTTTCTATTTGGCCGAGATCGTCTTCGCACAATACACGCACGTACTATATAGGAAGATAGTGTGCACAATATCGAGAAACACAGCCTTGGCCAACCAGTAAGCAAAAAGTATTACCTTTTGCAAAGAAGGTAATAGGCTGGTTATTGCCGAGCACATAAGATTGTTGTGATTGCATGTGTTTCATAGCGAATATAGTGCTAATACTAGATATAACGATATATTTGACAATTTGTTCCACATTAGGGTATTGAAAAATACCTCCGACAGGAGTATATATGAAATTAGTACCCCACAATTATGCAAAGGAAAGGAACTAGTTATGAAGAAGATAAGTGCCCCTACGCCTCAAATCGACAAGCAATTGCGCGAGATTGTAACGCAGGCGCATCCAGAATGCGCACAACACGCGGTAAATGCCCTTAAGCAGGCACGCGAACGAGCAATGTGGCTGGTCGAGCTAAAGAAGATTGTTTGCCTTAATACCTCGGATCGCCTCTTGGGGATCATGCGAACGGCGCTCCCCATGAAAAAATCTGTAGGCCCGCAGGAGCTGCAGGACATCGCGAATGCGATGGGAATCGATGAGTGCAAAGCGCTGCTTGTTGGTATCAGCATCCTGTGTGCATCACACGAGTATCCAAATACGAAAATCCTTGGCGCAAAATGCTGTGCCATGGCTGTTATCTCACGCATCATGGCTCGTCAGATGCAGTTACCGCCGGAAGATGTCTGGAAAGCAGAGGTTAGCGGATTATTCCTGCCCATCGGGCGCCTCGTCGGAGCACTCTATCAGCACAAGGCAGATACCAAGCTACGGAGCCGTTTCATTAGTCTCCACCATCACCGGCTCGGAGCGATCATTGCGGAGCAACACGGATTACCGCAATACCTCCTTCTCGACGACGATCGAAACTTGCAGTTCAGTTTTAAGTCGCTATCGATTCCATCATTAAGCCGAATGGTTGCGGCGGCGGTCAACAGAAACTTTGCCGCCGGCAATATACTTACCATCGACGCATATATGCCATATGCACATCAGATGTGTCTGTCAGCGGCCGGAACGGAAATCCAGAACTACTTTGAAGCCTTGGGCTTTGAGCAATTTCTCTCAATCACTCCGATTACGCACCCCCCGGACGCGCTCGAAGGATAGATCTACAGCCCCGTATCACACGATACGGGGCGTTTTTGACAAAAAAATAAATTCCCCTATACTATACGTATAGTTTTATGAAGCCCGGGTGGCGGAATTGGTAGACGCGCACGACTCAAAATCGTGTTGAGAAATCAGTGGAGGTTCGATTCCTCTCCTGGGCACACAAGAAAAAGCGATTCACTCAGTGAATCGTTTTTTATACTGCACAGTACGTTATCCTCGCACAAGCAAAAAATAATATTCTTTATTTACGAACATGGGAATATTTCGGATAAAGGGCGCTGGAAAAATATCGGAAGAAGCTCGGTGTTTGAGCACGCTTATTCTTGGCGTGCGAGTTCCGAGTTTCTGCCGTTTTGGAGGCGACCCCGAAATATTTTCGGTTCGAAGTTTTGCCCTTGGCGTTGCTAGCGAGCGAAGTAAGCGTGCAACGTGCCGGGCTGTCGGATTCGATTATTCCATTCCGAATCCGACGGAGGTACTTTTTTGAAAAAGTGCGAAAACCTGGGTTCCCGTTTTCACGGGGATAACACTACAAAAAAACCGACGTACGTCGGTTTTTTAATCGTTCTTATTCAAATCTCACCTTCACCTTCTTCATCTTTTGTTTATTCACCTTAGGCAAGGTAATGCGCAAAACGCCATTTTTGAATGTTGCGGTTGCATGATCAGGATTAATTTCTTGTGGAAGAATAATTGATCGAGAAAACTTACCCCAATAACATTCCTGATAGAGATAATCGTTATCTGCTATTTTTTCGCGTTGATCTCGTTTTCCACGAATTGCAACAGACTCGGGCGATATTTCAAGGTCGAGGTCGTCCATACCAACTCCTGCAACAGGGGCTTCAATGATAATATCATTTCCCATTTGGTACACGTCGATTGCAAGCTGTCCTTCTCCTTCTTCGAAATCCCCTTCTTGCTCTTCATCTTCCATTTCCTCATCCTCTTCTTGTGTTGGGGTTACCGCAGCAACCTTTGCCAATCGAGGTTCAAATTCCTCCTGTTCGGATACTCCCGCCAGTTTCTCAAAGAATTTTTTAGTATCATTGTTCATACGGTAATAGTATCATTTTTCTTAAGCTTTTCAAAATCATAAAATACAAAGAATGCGGCAAGAATTAACACGCCAATGGCATATAAAATACCAGCGTCAAATACAACAATAAGATAATTGAAGATGGTATGTAATAACGTTGCCATAATAAAACCCCACATAAGATAGATGGCAGTATGCTTTTTAATAATACCTCTGCCCCAATAATATCCCATCACGAGTGAACTTAATGCATGTAAAAGCGTTGCTCCAAGAAAACGAAACATAAGCGAACCAACCGTAATCGCCGCAATGCCTGTATCAAATGCGATTGCAATATTTTCAACAGCAGCAAGGCCCATTGCAGCCGTCATCATATACACCATTGCATCGATTGGCTCATCAAAATAGGCACTTCGCCAAATAACGGTATATGTGGCTAGAAATTTAACAAACTCTTCCACTCCTGCAAATGCAGCAATATAGAGTAAGGAATGCGTAAACTCGCTGCCCGCAGGGAAATAACCACTTAGCCATAACTGAATAAAATATGCACCCAACGCTGCAAGCGCTCCGGTAATAAAAACGGCAAAAATCATCTTTCGTGGCTCAGGATGAATATCTTCTTGCAAGAAAAAACTAAGCCAAATAAAGCTAGGAATTAACCCGAGAAGAAGTACCAGAAAGTTCATGCGTTTAGTATACCAAAATTAGCATATATTGCGATATATGGATTCCCGTTTTCCTGTCTTCGCGTAAAGCTACGACAAGGCAATGCACGGGAATGACAACGGTAGCGCATTCTATGTACAAACATGGAAATATTTCGGATTAATAAACTGTATTAATCTGTATCCCCCGAGCATCCGAAAAATGGCGGACAAAATAGGCGATAAAAATTTCCCCTGCCTACCGGCAGGCAGGTCAAAAACTACGTTGTCTGAGCGGTGCGCAGGAGCGAGTTCGTAGTTTTGTTAGAAATTTTAGAGCCTATTCCGCCATTTTCGGCGCTCGAAGTTTTGCCCTTGGCGTTGCTAGCGAGCGAAGCAAGCGTGCAACGTGCCGGGCTGTCGGATTCGCTTATTCCATTCCGAATCCGACGGATACACTTTTTTGAAAAAGTGCAGAGGAGATGGATTCCCGTTTTCACGGGAATGACAAAGGAGCGCGTACGCGCTCCTTTGTGCTTTCCTTACGAGCTAGCGAGCTCTCTCTTATATCTCCATATACCCCTTCACAATATATTCCTTCATCATTTCTTCCATTTCTTCTTGTCCGAAATATTCCAAAAATATTTTGTTCCACATGGATTCTTGGTGGTGATACAGGTATTTAACCATCTCTTTCTGCTGTACCAATGCCATAGCAGTATCAACAAGGTTAAAACTTACCAACACATCAATGCCGGCATCACTCTTGAAGTAATCACCAACCCAGTTTAAATTCTTCCAAAATGCGAGGTCGGTAGAAAATCCATCAATTGAACGGGCAACTGCCATAAGCTGATGTTCGGCCTTCTCCCAATGCAAAGCTTCTGGATTGATATGAGGGGCAAACAAGCGCCAGTCAAATTCATCATCTTTTGCAAGGTATCGTTGCACAACCATCCACGGCATTTTATCCCCTTCTGCTACTGGTTGCACGTCAAGCACATCTCCACGCAAGAGCGATTTTAAGTTTTCTACAAACGTTTCCGGATTGCCTGAAAACTTCTTGATAATACTTGTATAGAAAGGAATTTCGTTAAAGTAGTGCAATAGCAACGCGAGGTTGCGCAATGTTTCCCCAGAGATTTCAAGCGGCAATGGGATAACATAAATAATTCCCATTTCCTTTAAGTGGCTGATGTTATGGTACTTCTTTTTCATGAAGCCCTCCGCAAGCACTCCCCATTTCTTTTGCAATGCAATAGGCGTAATATCACGCTCTTCGAAGTCCTCAGGGGTTACTTTCTCGTATTGTTTGAAGAATACAGTATTGAGCCACTCTCCTCCCTGTAAGAATCGCAACGCACAATATATTTCCATAAGATCCTCCTGCTCAATCAATTGATCTACGGTATCATACCCGAGTGCCTCAATAACCTTCGTCGGAGGCTCGGCACGCAAAAACTCTATCGCTTTTTCTTTTTTTAAGAAAAATCCCTTAGGCGGTTTGATGGCCTCGACGATAATATTCAAAACACGCTGCCAATCATCTGGCTCAGTTACTTGCGGCTTGCCAAGCGCATTATAAAAGCTCGCGTCATCGGCTTCTATCTTACTAATAAGCGCATCATAAATTTCTTTTGCAGAAGACTCGCGCGTGAGTCCAAGAATATTCAACCTTCCCTGGATTGCAGTCCAGTTTTCTTCCATGACTTTATCAAGCACACCAACCTTCCCCGTTAAAGCGGAGAGGCGCTCTTCCACGACGCGGATTGTGTCCTGATCGGTGCGCAATATTTTTGCTATCTTTTCGTATGATTTCATAATAATTCATTATACAGTAGATAGCCTCAGTTGGCCAAATATCACCTATATTGATTTTATTAAATAGATTCCCGCCTCCGCGGGAATGACAAAGATAGGGACTTCCCCCTTCGTACGAACATGGAAATATTTCGGATCAAGGGCGCTGGAAAAATATCGAAAGAAGCTCGGTGTTTGAGCGAGCCTACTCTTGGCGTGCGAGTTCCGAGCTTCAGCCGTTTTGGAGGCGACCCCAAAATATTTTCGGTTCGTGATTTTTGGTTCTTTTTTAAAAAAGAACAAGGAAATAGATCCCCGTATTCACGAAAATAACAAAAGGGACGCATATGCGTCCCTTTTGTTTTCTATTTCATTTTCACACCTCACTCTTATCCCCACAATGCGGACAAAACGGCAATCCAATATAGCGATCTTTACTGCAATGTGCACAGGTGGTGCGAATATGGGCTCCACAATTCGGACAGTATTCAGCAGACAAATCAAGATTTGTCTGACACTGTGGACATTCCTTAGAACGGAATCGACGAATCGTCACACGACGAGGGTCAAATATTTTCTTTTGCAAGAAATACACAGCGCCACCGAAAATCGCAAAGGAGAAGAACATGCCAAAGTAGAATAGTAGTGATCGGAAAATGTTGTATTTCCCAAACCACACAACAAGGACACGCAATATTTCTTCAAGGAACAATCCCCAGAACCAGAAGAGAATCGTTTTTAAAAGAAGCAATCCTAGCACCGCAACAATCGTGGTAAGAATAAC
The DNA here is from genome assembly GCA_001000675.1 of Candidatus Wolfebacteria bacterium GW2011_GWE2_44_13. Classification (GTDB taxonomy): domain Bacteria; phylum Patescibacteriota; class Minisyncoccia; order UBA6257; family UBA9933; genus UBA9933. The sequence continues at coordinate 115,176 of LCHW01000001.1, read as the reverse complement.
AGTATACGGACTGTTCTTGCGATGTAATTCGAGATATTTACGAAGCGCAAGGAAGAAGAATGGGATGAGCAATAAGAACTGTAGCAAGAATACTTTAAATTCATACCATCGCATTGCGCGTTCAAATGCTTTGAATACTGGTTTGTATGCGGTAACTAATTCAGCATCAACTGCATCAAGCGAAGGCTTTAGCGCATCCACCTGCCCCTTCAACACACTCATGCGCGCAAGCATCGGCGCTTCTTGTTTTCGCAGCTCAACAATTGACTGCTGTGATGGAGCTGTCGGGAATACTGGCTCTGTAATTCCCGCTTCTTTTTCCTGCAACCCAACGCCATACTCTCCTGTTGCACGTTGAATCTGACTTTGAATCTTGTTTACTTGCTGTTGTAGATCAACATATTCAGATGCAATCGGGTCGATTTTTGCTTCGATTGCAATACGCTTAGTGAAGAGCGCACTGACACCCGCAGTATCTTCAAGTGGGCTCAATTGAACTGCACAATTTTTTGAATTTTCATATGCCAGCGAATTAATAACATCCTCTTCGTAATATGTTGGATATTTTGCGTCATATATTGTGCGCCCGGTTGTGTCCGTTTGATATTTATACGAACAGCTCGATAGCGACGCTGGTCTATCAGGAATATTTGCAATATCGCTCATTGCAAACAAGCCAAAATAAATACCTGCGATAAACATAAGGATGAGTAGGATAATACCTACCGTTGGCGTGCGTCGCTCTGCTTCTTCGAATCCAGGAGTAGTGCGCGATATGGTTTCGGGATTTTTTTTGAATAGATTAAACATGATTAGGTGTGAATAGTGGTTATATTATTTTGATATTCCTAATTCTTTTCTTAATTCTGCGAGACGATCTTCTTTATGCGCTTCGCTTTGCTCTTGCTCAATAGTATGGTGCGCATCAACGCCGTCTCGTTTGATTGGAAGGATATCGACAACTCCATCCGTTTCTTTTTTATAAATTGCAGATACATCATCTTTTGTAACAACGCGTTCGGTAGCAACGGCGTAGGGAGCTTCAATAACAAATCCTCCTTGCTGTACATTATGAAATTTTCCATCTGCGCCCCTGCTCCAGAAAACTCTATCATCCCATCTGCTTTTTTCTTTTACTCCAGCAGCTTGTGCATTGCGCACAATGCCGCTCGTAAATAAATCTTCTACCGCTGCCTCCTCACGAACACTGCGATACACTTTATCAGGATGTGTCGGCAAATCCTTTCCAATACTCAGCACCTCACCGATACTATTGGGATTGCGCGGAGCTTCCTTAGTAGTAGAAAGTTCTTGTTCTTTGTTGTTCGTTGGGATTGCTTCCATATAATTGCAGTTTAAAAATTAATCATGTTCGGCACGTATCTTCCCCCACAGTGTTCGCAACTCTCGAATAGCAGCCGTAGCCTGCTCTTTATTGGGCGGCATGCCATGCCAAACATAATTGTTTTCCATAAAGCTCACTCCCTTCCCTGGGATCGTATGGGCAATGATAACCGTCGGTCGCTCATGAATTGCCTGCGCTTCCATAACCGCTCCAGCGATCGCCATATAATTATGCCCACTCACATCAATAACATGCCAATTAAATGCTTCATATTTATCGCGCAACGGTTCAAGTGGCATCGTATCTTCTGTAAATCCATCAATCTGAATATTATTTCGATCGATAATAGCAGTGACGTTACTCATCTTATTTTTCCCTGCATACAAAATAGCTTCCCATGTATTGCCTTCGTTGTGTTCTCCATCTGACATCAAACAATAGATGCGATGTTTTTTCCCATCAAGCTTTGCTGCTTGCGCCATACCAATAGCTTGCGACAAGCCAGATCCAAGTGGTCCAGACGTTGTTTCAACGCCAGGCAATGGACCACGATGCGGATGCCCTTGCAATCGAGAGCCAAGTTTGCGTAATGTTTTTAATTCTTCAACAGGGAAATAGCCTGCGCGTGCAAGCGTTGCATATAAAACAGGGCAAATGTGTCCGTTAGAAAGTACGACGCGGTCGCGATCAGCCCAATTGGGATTCTTTGGGTCGTGGTTCAATAAATGAAAATATAATGTTGTAAAAATATCCGCCATACCAAGTGGCCCCGCGCTATGCCCTGAACCAGCATGCTCAAGCATTTCAACAATATCTTGTCGAATCAAATTCGCCGTCTCTTCCAAAACTTTTAACTTCCGTGCGTGCAATTGCTCCATATGCATTAAGTATAGCAAAAAGGGAGGCTTGAGATAAGAGGTACTGGGAATGCTATAAAAAAGGACCACACGAGTGATTCCTTTTTTTATATCTCATATTTGCTAACAAGCTTCCCTTCTAACGAGCTGTCGAGCTTGTATTATTGTCCCTTCTTCTCCACCTCAATCGGAGTTTTCATTTTCATAAACCCAGGGAAACGAAAGGGAATTGTAATCGTTGCTTTTGGCATTACTAAATCTGGGACCATAAGCAATAATATTGCACTAAAGAATGAGAATACACTCGCAAGAATAAACACAACGTCAAATCCAAATGCATTCGCTAATGCGCCTCCCGCAAATGCTGCAACACCAGAAGCCATTCCGATAGTAGTACTATCCAACGACCAATCAAACGCGTAATGCTCTTTATCCAAATGGCGCGAAAAAATGCCAGCCCATGACGGCGCATACAAACCAAACGAAAGTCCCTGTAAGAACGCAACGAGATATAGTGTTGCAATATCCTCCACAAGAAGATAGGAAAGGGCAGTAAAACCAGCAAGGAGTAATGCGAGAATAAGGGTATAAAAATCGTCACGCTCACCTTCATGCCTATCTAATGCAACAGCGACAGGAAGTTGTATTAGTGACTTTGTGATCCAGTAAGTTGCAACAACACCGCCAACCGTTGCGACAGTTGCGCCTTCAATTGTACTAACTAGAAAGATGGAAAAAATTGGTCCAATAAGACCCCATCCACCCCACAGCATCAAATCAGAGATAACAAAAAACTTTATAATTCGATTTATTTTAAGCCCTGTTGTATCAATGTTTACGTTAATGCGCATAATATTTTTTTAATGTTATTCTTCTTCCTTTATTACGAATCGCACATCGTCACCTTCCATGCTCAATTGTAGATGACTTCCTTGCGTAATCTCTCTTCGCAAAATCATTTCGGCAAGTTGGCTCTTAATACGATCATTGATGACGGTGCGCAATGGACGGGCACCGAATACCGGGTCATGTCCTATGCGTGCAAGATGTTGCACGACGGCATCATCAATCACAAGATTAATCCCCTGGTCTTCTCCGAGCGTCTTTGTCAACTTCTTTATTTGCATGCGCGCAATTGCAATCGTATCATCAACGGACAAATTTTTAAACAAGATAACGTCCGAGAATCGATTCAACAATTCGGGACGGAAATGTGCGGTCAACTTTTTCTTAAATTCGTCTTTGATGTCCTCGATACTACGTCCCGATTCAATTGCATCTTTGATAAATTCCGAATTTGCATTCGAAGTGGCGATGACAATCGTATTATGAAAATCAACAACGCGACCCACGTTATCAGTAATGCGTCCATCATCAAGCACCTGTAAGAATAGGTTGAGCACATCCGGATGCGCTTTTTCAAATTCATCCAACAAAATAAGGCTATACGGTTTTTGAATAACCGATTCCGTAAGCGTGCCGCTCATTTTCCCGTCCGGCGTCCCGATAAATCGAAAAATGCTTTGCTTATCTTGATATTCCGACATATCAAAGCGCAATAACATCTGTTCAGAGCCAAACTGTGTTGTTGCTAAAATCTTTGCCAATTCTGTTTTACCAACACCCGTTGGCCCAACAAACAAAAACGTGGCAATTGGTCCGCTTGATCGCGCAAGTCCACTGCGATATTGACGCAACGCGCGCGCAACCGCGCTCACTGCTTGCTCTTGATCAACCATGTTTGTATGAATGATGTCTTCAAGATTAAGGAGTTTATCCGCTTCTTCTTTTGTTGTTTTATGAATTGGAATATTTACCTTACGCTCTGCAACAGCAATAACCAACTCATCAGTTAGCATTTTTTCTCCTCGCTGCGTTGCATCAGCAAGCGCTTCTTTTAATAAATCCTCTGCGCTTGAAGGTAATAATTTTTGTTTGAAATATTTATGCGCAATAGAAACAGATGCTTTAATAGCCTCAAAACTAACTACGATATTGTATTGTTTTTCCAAGATAACAACCGCGTACGTAAGTAACCGAATTGCATCGTCTTCGGATATTTCTTCAACACGTACCGTTTCAAAAACACTCAAAAAATCGGAGTGGGTTTCTATTTCCGTTTTCATTTCTCGAGGGTAGGTCGAGCCGATTACTTGAAACGCATCGCCCGCAATAGCCGGCAACATCAGCGTCGCAACATTCATAAATCCTTCGCCTGCTGTTTTAAACAAATTATGGATATCGGGAATGTACAGGATAATATTCTTTGCTCCGATAAGCTCGTTTGTTACCACGCGTACGCGAGTGGAAATTTCTTCTGGCCCTGCGCCAGAAACCAGTTCTCCGATTGAAAGTGACACGAGCCGTTTATCAAACAACGCATCCGGCACTTTATCTTTTACAATATTGTGTGCAAGGTGGCTAATAATAGCTTCTTTTCCACTCCCCGGTTCGCCAATAAGCATCACGTTTTGCTTTGCACCGCGGGAAAGGATATTTACTATTGTTCCATATTCTTGTTGGTGTCCTACAAGGAACCCCACCCGCTGTTCGCGAGCAAGATCGGTTAAATCATCGCTATACATATCAAGCGTCGGCGTTGGTCGTGCGGTCCATGCACGATTCATGACACGATGGCGCGGCCCTTTATGCGCAAACCCTCCGATTGTCTCCGGGATAAGCTTCATCCAAGAGAACTTCTGTCGATAACGGCTAAAGATAAGTGCTTTTTGCAAGTCGTTTGCATCGAGTGAGAACAAATAAAATACTCGTCGCACTGCAGCATCATCAACGGTACGCAATGCAGCAAATATGTCATTTGGCGCAATATATTTATCACCGTTTGCATATGCATCAAGGAATGCTGTTTTTACAAGCATGTGAATGCGCGAAAGCAATTCTCCATGCGCATAGGGACTATTACTTTTAAACTTTTCAATCTCTTCGTCAATTTTATGTTCAAACTCTTCTGGAGATATCTCTAATCGATAGAGTGCGCCACGAATACCCGCATCGCGAATCAACGTTTTCATAAGGTGCAGATAAAAATTTCCTCCCGCGATACCTGTCTTATCGAGCGCGCGAATAATAGAACGAAATGTTTTTGGAAGTAGGAATTCGGTAATATTGACGCCAGCAACTCCTTCCGGTTTCAACGAGGTGATCATATGCAATGGCGTATTAATATGAAGTGCGCGATCAATTAATACGAACGTACACAAAATACCGAACCAACGTAGCCATTCAATATCAGAAATAACAGCAAGAATAGTGCCGATAGTAAAAATGCTATAAAACGAATAAGTAACCAACCCCCACAAAAAACGAAGGGAGGCAGAAAACTCAAGTCGTGGGTCAGAAAACAGCAATTTTTCTACAGATAGGTTTGATTCCATAGGAGTAACAATTCGCTCTGTCATAGTGTTGATTTATAAATCAGCCCAGCGGGTGTCTGCCCAGCAATTTTTAGCAAGATGTAAGGGATAATACCAGCCCATACCAAGAAGAGTGCGGCGGCTATAATAATCACGACCGTATAAATAACTCCCCCCATAACCAATCGTATGGATCGAAAAATAAATCCGAGAAGATACCCTGCAACGTTACGCTCTTGGTACAATGGCTGGAATATATTTCGCCATGTAACTTTTAATGCAATTGTTTGATCCATATCTTCCAAGCGCGCAATAACAAATCGGCTGTAATGCACAAAACTATCCACATACCAGTGGCGCATGAAATGCGAGATGCGGTAGATAAAACGATCGAAGAGGTAGATAAGGAAGATATCCATACGAAAAATGGTAGTTCGTATACCGTATACTGTATACCGTATACCTAATACTAATCAGTATATAGTATTTCAGTCCACCAAACAAAAAGCACCGCATTTGCGGTGCTTTTTGTAAATCAATAATGATTTTTATTCTGCGGTGTCCTTTCGCAATTTTTCTATCAAAGAAGCGGCATAATCCTTTCCGCCAAGGCCGAAAGCGATGCCACCTGCGATTGCAAGCATTGCAACAACACCTGTGATAACTGTCTGCAAGACATATACATTAATTCCAAGCTGCATCAACGAAGTGATGAGTCCGAAAACAACGATAATCCACCAAACAAAAGATCCGAGGAAATTTGCTGCGTGCAATTTTGCAGTTGCAACAGAAGCTACTACCAATGTCTTAGAAAATCGTGCGACTACCAAAGTAGCAAGCATGATCAATGCTGCAACAACGATATTCGGAACATACAATAGTACTTGCTTCAAGAAATCAGAGAACACGTCCAATCCCAAGATATTAGATACCGCCAAGATTGAAACGATAGCAAAGAACCAGTATACGATACGACCCAAGAATCTTCCTGAATCAAGACGTACGCCAGAACGATCGATGTATTGTGATACGCCAATCTTCTTCAACAATCCATCCAACTTAACAGACTTGATGATCTGTTCGATAACCGATCCAAAAACGGAAGCGATGACCAAACCAATAATCAACACGATAAGTGCTCCAATAAATTTAGGCATGAATGCCATTACTCCGAGCCACACACTCGCCAGAGAACCGTAAAGTGTGCTAGTTAAATTTTGTACAAACATTTTTTTATTGCCATGCACTATCCAAAAACAGTGAATGACATATTATGTTTTCGACCTTTCAATTAGGAACAGTATACCAAAAATGGGCCGTTCTCGCAAAATACGTAAAAAAGTGGAACGAAAAGATATTTTTAAAAATGGAAATGGACTCCCGCCTTGACTTGGCGTTGCTAGCGAGTAGAGCGAGCGTGCAACGTGCCGAAATGCCTGCGGAGTATTTATTCTTACACGAAGCAGGCCGCGGGAATGACAGCCCATTCGTTTACGCGCTTACGCGCTTTTATGGTATACTATATCCATATGAAATTCCTATCCCGAATCATTTTTTCACTATTTTCAAACCTTCTTGCATTCATTGTTGCAGAAAAGTTTATCACTGGCTTCCTTGTGTCTGGCGACCTTAAAGAATTACTCATCGTCGTAGCGATTTTCACAGCCATCAACACCCTTATTCGGCCTATTTTGAAGCTCATTCTCACCCCTTTCATCATCCTTACGATGGGCCTCGGTTTACTGATTGTAAACGCATTAATGCTGTATCTACTTGATTATTTCTCGGAAAATGTTACGATACAGGGACTTGAGCCTCTCGCCTATGCGACACTCATTATAAGTGCCGTTAACGTTATTATTACTGTAACAGCGCGTAAAACGTACGCGGATTAACCTTTACCTTTATGAACTATTTATCCCTAGCCCAAGTCATTCTATCGATTGTATTGATCGTCCTCATCTTATTGCAGGAACGCTCATCCGGCCTCTCAGGCGCATTTGGTGGAGGAGCAGACGGTGGCACATACCAGACTCGTCGTGGATTTGAACGCATTATTTTCGGAGCAACTGTTGTTATTGCAGTAGCATTTGCAGTGTTATCGCTCATCAGCCTATCTCAATAAGCTTCGCCTCATTCTTTTCCCCCTCTGCCCACCAGCAAGGGGGAAAAATGTTTATACCCACTGGATTCAAGTCAAAGTCCTTCTCCAAGCCTGTCGAAAGGCTCGAATAACAATCCGTATATTACTTACGGTTTACTACCTTGTTAAAAGCGATTTTCAATCTTTTTACACTATTTTCCCGCAAAGAACGTATTACGTTTATTGCGGCGTTTTTTATTCTCGTAATTACATCACTCCTCCTGTTGATAAGTATTATTCAGTTAAACACAATCCTCTCCCCCGTAGCAGGCGGTGAATATGTCGAGGGTATCGTAGGGCAACCGATTTTTATCAACCCGCTCTTTGCAGAAAGTAACAACCCAGACAATGATTTGTCACAACTTTTATTTGCAAATATACGCGCAATGGCAGAAACAATAACGCTCGCAGATGACGGCAAGGTATTCGACATTCGCATTAAAGGCGATATCGTTTGGCAAGATAATCAACCTATTACAACAGACGATATTATTTTTACCATTCAGCTTATCCAAGACCAGGCTATCGCTTCACCGCTTGCACCACTATGGAAAGGCGTTCAAGTAGAGCGCATTAGCGAACGCGAGCTAAAAATAATTACCCCTGTTACGTATTCGTTCTTCGAAAACGCAGTATTATCACTCCAGCCAGTACCAAAACATTTGTTTGCAAGCGTTCCTACGGCAAACATTCGTTTGTCCGATTACAACCGAGAACCTATCGGGAGTGGCCCATACATATTTGAATCATTTGAAAAACGCCGCGACGGATTTGTTACGCAAATTTTATTAAAGCGAAATGAACGCTATTTTGGACCAAAGGCATATATCGACACCTTAATGGTGCGCTTTTATCAGAACGAGTCAGATGCCGTAGAAGCACTGAATGACGGAGATATTGACGGCATGGCTATTGTCGAACCAAGTGTACTCGAGTCTATCTCAATCCCCCATCAAGTGCGCAAGATAACAATGCCTCGCTACTATGCTGTTTTCTCAAATCCATTTGCGAATGAAACCCTGCGGACTGACAGTATGAAAAAGGCGCTTTCTTTAGCAACAGACAACGCAGCAATAACGAAGGCAATCTTTGGTGATAATGCAGTTGCAATCACAAGCCCTATCCCTGCATTCACTCCAGAAGTACAAGGCATACCCGAATATTCTCTCGAGCGCGCAATCGCATGGTTAGAAGAGAATGATTGGGTGATGACCGATTCCGGTATTAGAGAGCGCGATGGCAAAAAACTTGAATTTGTTCTTACGGTATATCCAACACCGTTTCTCCAAGAAACCGCAAAGATGCTCGAAGCCCAGTGGAAAGCCGCTGGTATTGGCGTTCGAATTCATATTGCTTCAATAAGCGACTTTAGCAAAACAGTTATCAAACCACGCGATTATGAATTGCTTCTTTTTGGCAACAGTTACGGAAAAAATCTTGATCCGTTTTCTTTCTGGGAATCAAGCCAAAAACTTGACCCAGGGCTAAACCTTTCTCTCTACGAAAACAAAGACGTTGATAAGCTCATCAATTACGTACGTACCGATTTCAATGCAGAGAGTCGTGAAAATGGCCTCAATCAATTACGCGATATAATTCGAGAAGATAGGCCAGCAGTATTTCTCTACTCCCCGTATTATCTCTACGTAAGTAATAAATCGTTAAAGGGCTTTACTGCGCAATCACTTTCTGTTCCGAGCGATCGCTTTACTGCAATCGACACATGGTACATAAAAACTGTGCGAACATTTAAAGACTAACTATGAAAAATCTTAAGAAACAAAGCGGCTTAGGGATCACCTTCGACACCGATACTATTTCTCTTGGAAAGGGTGTTGTGTCCGAGCCCATGCATGCACGTTCATTGGAAGACGCGCGTCCATACCTAATGGACAAAAAGGCGACATCCCGCAGAAAAAACCTCTATCTCATGTACCGCGATGTACATCAGCAGAAGGACGAGCAGATTTTTCGAACCAATAAAATTCGGTATGATATCACAGTAATTTTCCCTGGCACAATTGGCGGGAAAGATGGGGAATATATTCGAACGATTGGGCACACGCATCCAGCAGCAGAAGTCTATGAGGTCTTAAGCGGAAATGCATTATTTGCATTACAACAAACAGGAAAGAAAACAAACGATGTTTTCTATATCGCAGCAAATAAAGGGGAGAAAGTGTTGATCCCATCGCAATATACGCACATCACTATTAACATAGGAAGTGAGCCTCTTATTCTTGCGGATCTTTTTGCAGACTTCGTACAGTCTGATTATTCTGATACGAAGAAGAACCGTGGCGTAGCGTATTGGGTTCTCCCTCCAGCGTGGGAACAAACTGGCTTTACACTTGCAGAAAACACAGCGTATAAAAATGTCGGAGAAACGTCTTTTGGCGTTCCTGCGGAATTATCTTCACTTAATATTCCGTTCAACACTCCGCTGTATACGCTTTTTGTAGAAGATCCAAAGCGCTTCAGCTTTCTCACAAAAAAGAAGGACGAAGTAAGCATTGTTAAGAAAACTCCATTATTTGAGGTGAATTGGCAGGGAAAACTTGCATAATAAGAGGAAAGTATGTAGGATACAGGAGTTAGTTGAGGCATTGCTTCAACTCCCCCGCTCACAGTAGCGAGGGATATATCTCAGCCGAGATGGCGAAATTGGTAGACGCACTAGATTCAGGTTCTAGCGCTGGCAACAGTGTGGAGGTTCGAGTCCTCTTCTCGGCACATCTTTCAGTAGTGTTACATAAGAGAGTTGTGATACTGTCGAAGAACATAACAAACGACGGGATATTCCGTCGGTAAAACACAATAGAACAATAACCATACGAACAGCGTATCGGCAAAACATGTTTTTTAAAATCCCTTTTGGGGAACGTAAGGCATTTTTTGTTTAGTGCATACCGTATCGGGCCGGATGAAGTACAACATGCGCATAGTAATTCCCCGACCCGACATGGTATGCCGAAATAACTGATCAAATAATTTATATATATATAATTATGGAAAATAAAAACAACACACCGTCTTCCCAACCAGGAGGACAACGAAGACCGGCCTTTAGGCCACAAGGAGCACCGCAAAACGGAGTTCCAAAAACACACAGCATCGGACAACGCCCTACGCGTCCAGTAGCTCCAGCAAAATCGCCGAGTGAAGGGCCTGCTTCACGTCCAGTAAGTCGTCCGAGCACACCATCGCAGCGCCCTACACGTCCTTTTGGCGCGGGACAACGCCCATCAGCGCATCCAGCACAGCGATCCACGCAAGGTCCACGAACAGATAGACCACAATATGGATCAGATCGTCCACAGCGACCGCGCACACAAAGCATCGGTGGACAATACGTTCCACGCAGAGGACGTGAGAAGCACGAACACGACCCCGCAATGCTTCCAACGACAACTGATCAGCCACTAAAGCCAGAACGCCCAATGGGAACCGTTCGACGAGCTGAGCATGGCAAGAAAGCAGGCTTCCGCGAAGCAAACAAAGAAATCGTTCGTTTTTGCGGACTCGGTGGACTTGAAGAAATCGGCAGAAACATGTCGTTCTTTGAATACGGAGATGAGATTGTCATCTTTGATGCTGGCCTTGAATTTGCCGGTGAAGAAAACCCAGGAGTTGATTATATCATCCCGAACGTAACCTACCTCGAACAGAACAAGCACAAAATCCGTGGTATGGTTGTTACCCACGCACACTACGATCACATCGGGGCTATTCCACATATCATGGAAAAGCTCGGCAATCCGACTATTTACACAACACCGCTCGCAAAAGAAATTATTAGCAAGCGTCAGAGCGAATATCCAAACACCCCGAAGCTTGATTTTGAAATCGTAAAGAATCGCGATGTTATTAAAGTATCCGACAACCTTACGCTTGAGTTCTTCAACATCATCCATAGTATTCCAGATTCCATAAGCATCCTTATAAAAACTCCGGTTGGAAATTTCGTATACGCAACTGACGTAAAAGTTGAGTACGATGCGAAAGGAGTAGAACATGGACTCGATGAGTTTAAGCGCATTTCTGAACAAGGTATCCTTGGGCTCTGCTTAGAAAGTACTAACGCGGAGGTAGAAGGAAAATCATTGTCCGGTGAAATCATCATGGACAATATTGAACAAATATTTCTCAAGACAAAGGGGCGTATGGTTATTGCCATGTTCGCATCCATGCTTACCCGCGTCGGTGAAGTAATTGCCCTCGCAGAAAAGCATGGCAAGAAAATTGCCTTCTCTGGTTTATCCATGAAAACAAACGTGCAAATTGCACAGAACTTGGGCTACATAAAAATAAAGCAGGGCACCGTTATCCCACTCGACGATATTCATAAGTACAAAGACGATCAGATTATCGTCCTCTCTACAGGAGCACAGGGTGAATCGAATGCAAGCCTTATGAAGATCTCAACGGGTGAAAACCGCTCGTTCCAAGTGCGCCCAGGAGATACGATCATGTTCTCCTCATCCATCATTCCTGGAAACGAACGCGCCGTGCAAACCGTTAAGGATGCACTTGCTCGACAGGGTGCTATCATTTATCACTCTAAAAATTCTGATATTTATTCAAGTGGTCACGCAACATCAGATGAATTAAAGGCTATTATTCGAGCAGTAAAGCCGAAATACTTTATGCCGATTCATGGATATTATTTCATGCGCTCAACGAACGCAATCCTTGCACAAGAAGCAGGCGTGTTGAAAGAAAATACCATCGTATTAGACAACGGACTTCCTGTTGAATTTTCAAAGACGGGATATCAGGTTGATATGGATCACCAACTTCCAGCACACTACGTTATGGTTGACGGATTGGGCGTTGGTGATGTAGGAGAAATTGTTATGCGCGATCGTAAGATGCTTGCCGAAGAAGGTATGGTTGTTATTGTTGCAACGATCGATAAAAAGACTGGTTCGATCATTAAGAACCCAGATATTATTTCTCGTGGATTTATTTACCTCAAGGAGAATACGAATATCGTTGAAGAAATGCGCAAAAAGATAAAGGGGATATTGGTCCAAATGCCAGTACATAAAGAAGTGGATATGGATTATCTTAAATCCCTTATGCGTGACCAGATAGGACAATTCCTATATACTAAGACAAAGAGAAGGCCGATGATCCTTCCTGTAATCATTTACGTCTGATGTTTGCACGATACTGAGTCCCATCAGAAATTAAGAATTAGTAATTTATGTCTAAACCCGTCCTCTTCTCCGGAATGCAGCCAACCGGAAAACTGCATATTGGAAATTATTTTGGTGCGTTGAAAAATTGGGTTGAATTACAAAATTCAGGCCGTTATCAATGTTATTTCTTTGTAGCAGATTTGCATTCTATTACCGCCGAGTTTGACCCAGCGCAAAAATACAAGCAAACCGTTGAAGTTGTTGCGGATTATATTGCCGCAGGTATCAGTCCAGAGAAATCGGTTATCTTTGTACAGTCACAAATACCTGAGCATAGCGAACTTGCATGGGTACTCAACTGCATCACACCGTTTGGAGAATTGCGTCGTATGACACAGTTCAAAGATAAATCGGCCAGCCAATCAGAAAATATCAACATTGGCTTGTTCGATTATCCTGTCCTTATGGCAGCCGATGTATTACTCTACGACACAAGCTTTGTCCCCGTAGGCGACGACCAGCTACAACATCTTGAGCTTACCCGCACGATTGCACGAAAGTTCAATAGTCAGTTTAAGAAGATCATGCAAGAGCCCGAGCCACTACTTACCGAAGTGCCTCGACTCATGAGTTTGAGCGATCCACTACGAAAAATGTCCAAGTCGATGCCCGAGGGATGTTTATTCCTTGATGACGCGCCAGACATTATTCGCGACAAGGTAAAGCGCGCGGTGACCGATTCGGAAGCAAAGGTGGTATATAATCCAACAAAGAAGCCAGGCGTTGCAAACCTTATTCGCATCTACCGTGGCTTTACTAATCTTTCCGTAAAAGAAATCGAACGAAAATACGCAGATGCAAATTATGGCGTATTTAAGCGAGAGCTCGCGGAGGTGATTGTAGAGGGCTTGCGACCGTTTCAGGTACGCAAGAAATTGCTCATGAAAAAGTCAGGAGAAATTGATCGCATTATAGAAAAGGGTCGTAAGAAAGCACAGAAGAAGGCAACTGAAAAAATGAACCAGGTAAAAGAAACGATGGGACTTTCAAAAAAAGTTACCAAAAAGTTACCAAAATAATTACAAAAATATCTCTCCTCACCAGGAGAGATATTTTATTTGATATAAAAAAGGCCCCTCGATCGCTCGAGGGGCCGTACGCATTGAGTGGGGGTGCGTAATTTACCCCTTACCCCCAAGGTAGGGGTCATAAAAGAAAGTGGGGCTGCCAAGGGCTTCCCCGCGAACTTCGAGCAGCTCTCCGCTCGAAGCCCCACGGATAATGATATGGTCGCCGATGCCGCCAGCGAACATTCCACTTCCCGCATTGGGGAGCGTGGTCGTAAGCTGGTAACTCCAGGACCAGCCCGTGTCGGCAACGATTCGGAAGGTCCGCATCGTACCCTTAGTAATAACGGCCTCAGAAGGAATAGCGGTGTACGTCGTGTCCTTCCAGCCGTTCTCAGGAGCCGCCGGCCGTTGCATCAGCATCGTCGCGACAATTCCGACTTGAGTGTTATCTTCCGCGATAAGGGTAATGTTTTGCAACAACCCCGTCGGAAGTAACTCTTGGTACGAGTAGGCGTAGAATTCTGGAAGAACCATCTTCAGAATGCCATCCTCCTTACCATCCATCGCGACGATGAAAGTAAGCAGCGTCACCTTCGTCGACCAGAACGGTACGACCTGTGACAAATTGCCACCGCCGACCATCGAAACGTACGCCGTTCCCGCCACAATCGGCGGGGGCTGCTCTTCTGTGGGTGGCTGGATAGCCGCGGCCGGCGCCTCAATATAGACATCGCCGGCACAACCAGCCAAACCAATCGTCAACGCCAGCGCCGCCAAAACCAGAAATCTCTTCATCCTTGCTACTCCTCTTCTTTCCTACAGATTTTATGGTGCTGGATACTTTATATACTATATATAAAATAATGTCAAATAATGCACCTCTCTGTCCTACCCTCATCTCTCTACAAAAAATGCCTCGATAGTTACTCGAGGCATTTCTTATTATCCAACTTTTTCGTCTTCTTCAGTTACAGGTTCAGTTTCTTCCTCGGGTGCTTCCTCTCCAACAGAGCCAATCTCAAGCTCAGTTATCATGTCGATTCTTCGTTGATGATTTTCCGCTCCATCATACGGTGTTTCAATGAAGGCAGTTGCGATATTTTTTGCAGTTTCTTCTTCGATAAAATCAGCAGCAAGCGCAAGCACATTTACATCATCATCTGTGCGAGCCGCCTTTATTTGCTCAACGCTCGCAGTGAGTGCGCAGCGCAAGTCAATAAATTTATTCGCAACAATATCAACACCAACACCCGAGCCGCAGATAAGAATCCCACGATCTTCAAAAGGATTATCTGAAACAGCATCTGCAACGGCAGTTGCAAATACAGGGTAGTCATCACCCTCTTCTAAGATATCGTTCCCCATATCAACCACCTCTTGTCCGGCATCAATTAAATGCCCTTTTAGTACTTCTTTTAATGCAAATCCTCGATGATCTGCTCCGATATAAATAATCATATACTATATTATGCAAGTAAAATTGATTTTGTGACATGCTTTTCAAGCATAGCAACATATCCCCATTCATTGTCATACCAGGAAAGAACTTTTACAAGATCTCCAGCCACCACTTTTGTCATACGCAAGTCAACGAGCGCACCCGTTTCTTGTCGCAAGACATCGCTGGAAACAATTTGTTCGTCAGTCACTGTTAAAATTCCTTTCCACTGCTCCGTCTGCGCAGCTTCGGTCAAAATAGCATTCACTTCTTCAACAGTAGTTGGACGTGCCGCGAGAAACGTAATATCAGCAACCGATCCAGATGGCACGGGAATACGCAATGCAATGCCATCAAATTTCCCTTCTAGCTCCTTAAATGCTCGCGTTACTGCAATTGCTGCGCCCGTTGTAGAAGGAACAATATTCTGCGCACCTGCCCGTCCTCGGCGAAAATCAGCTCCCTTTACTGGGCTATCTACCATTGTCTGTGTGTTCGTATATGCATGCGCAGTCGTCATCATCGCCTTTACAATACCAAGCTTCTCAGAAAGCACCGCCACCACCGGAGAAATGCCATTTGTTGTACACGACGCGTTTGAAGTGATTGGGCATACACTCATCTTATCTTCGTTAATCCCCATCAACACCGTTTGCCCAATTGCACCATCAGCATCTTTTGCAGGAGCAGAAATAACAACGCGCTTCGCACCCGCAGTAATGTGTGCCTGATTTTTCTCAAATGATTCATAGACTCCCGTAGACTCGACAACTAAATCAATTCCCATCGTTCCCCAGGGCAACAAGGTTGGATCTTTTTCAGAAATAAATGCGATTTCCTTTCCGTCCACGACGATAGCATTCTTTCCCTCTGTCTTAATAAAGGAAACTTCTTTTTCATACCGCCCATACACCGTGTCGTACTTTAATAGATAGGCAAGATTCTCAACATCTCCTAAGTCGTTAATAGCGACTATTTCAAAATTCGGATTTCCTAATGTTTTTCTAAGAAAGAGTCGTCCGATACGACCAAATCCATTGATGGCAACTTTTTTCATAAATATATAGTAACTAGTGAATACTGGTATTATAGCAATAATTGATTAATTTAATAAATGTTTCAGAAAATTGACATTCCATAGCGCCTAGTATATACATTAATCAGAACCATACAGGGCATTCTCGCCCTCACTCTCTAGAGAAAGGAATTTTAAAAATGAAAAGAATTCTTGTTGTTGGGATTCCCAGAATTTCAGCAGGGAGTTCCTCGCTGGCGGTATATCTACTTAACTGTGGGCTCATCGTTCATCATCGTCCAGTAGCCGGTTCTCCCGAAGAATTCGCGGGAGTACTCGCGGTATTTCAGCCAGAGGCAGTCATTTTTGCAGAAGCCTCAGACCCCGCACAAAAGGAGCTCCGCCGGACATTAACTGGCCTCGTCGGGGAAGTAACCCCAATGCTTCTATTTGGCTCAGTGCACTGGGAAGGGCACGCTGACTTGCGCGCGAGCAATAAGTTCTTCTCAAGCGTGCCTATATTCAATGAGAGTGTCGAGGAGTGGATCAAATTCGTCCTCACCAAACCCGCCGAGTAATGCGAACTACCCACGCAATATAAAACCCCGCTTCTTTCGAAGCGGGGTTTGTTTTCCTTATCTCACATCTCTAATCTCATATCTCATGCCTTCGCCACTGGAATCGGACACTTCGCAACTCCCTGTCCAATAAACTCCTGAATGTTACAGATATCTGTATCAAGAATACGTTGTAATGCTTCTTGTGTATTGAACGCGTTATGCGGTGTTACCAACACATTCGGCAAATCAATCAGCACATGATTTTCCAAAACTGTTTTTAGATTATGCTCTTCTGGATGTCCATACAATACCAATGTTTTTTCATCCGCAAGCACGCCTTCTTCTTCCAATACATCAAGCCCTGCGCCTCCCAAGATTCCATCTGCAAGCGCTTTTACCAATGCAGCGGTATCCACAACTGCTCCGCGAGCAGTATTTACCAACAATGCCCCTTTCTTAATCTTCCCAATATTTTCCATATTGATAAGATGGTGTGTTGATGGAAGATACGGAACATGCAGCGTAATGACATCTGACTTGCCAAGCAACTCATCAAACGTGGCGTAGGTGAATCCAAGTTCTGTTGCAAGCTCTGGCTTTGGGAATGCATCGTATGCAATAACATTCATACTAAACCCTTTTGCAATACGAATAACGTGCTGCCCAATACGTCCTGTACCCACAACGCCAAGTGTTTTCCCTTGTAGGTCAAACCCACGCAATCCGACGTACGAGTACACTCCAGTTTCTTTTAGCCGATCGACTGACTCATAAATCTTACGAGAAAGCGCGAGAATTAAGCCGAATGCAAATTCAGCAACAGTATTTTCACCATACCCTGGCACATAGCCAGTAGCAATATTCATGCTTTGCGCTAATGCAAGGTCGATATGATCAAACCCGGTTGAACGCGTCGTAACGAGCTTAAGATTCGGCAAGGCCGCAAGAACCGCCTGGTCTATTTTTGAACCGACAAACACGGACACAATATCAAAATCACGATCCGCAGGAAGGGCTTCTGCAGACAACTTATCTTTTGTAAAAAATAATTCATGCCCCGCTAACTGCTCTTTGATGTGTTCTATTTCCCAGTCTTCTATTTGAAAGAATGCTATTTTCATAAGTAATCGCGAATATACAAATTAAGCTAATATACAAACATGGTAACAAAAAACTCGTTAAATTCCCACTCCAACATCCTTATAAGAATTTAAAACTCTTCTAAACTTAACCCCTTCTTCAGTAAAATAGATCAATATTGCGAGTTTATAATTTCCAGCCTTCAAATACCCCATAACCTGTTTAATGTGAGCGTACCCGAGAGCATGCCGCACTTTTAACTCCACAACGATTTTCTCATCCACTATGAAATCAAGCCGATATTTTCCGAGTATAACATTATCGTACTTCACTTCTATTTCTTTCTCATTTTCAAAATTATAATTTCGTTTTTTTAATTCTTGTGCAAATGCTTTTTGATAAACAACTTCCTTAAACCCATATCCAAGCTCGTTAAAAATAGCGTACGCAGCGCCGACAATATCATAGCTTTCCTCTGGATAGATAACTTGATTATTATTCACTTTGTTAAGTATACCAAAAACTGCGCCATATGGCGCAGTTTTATTTGTATATTTATCTGATTTGTATATTCGCGATTACTCTTTATTTCTTCACTGTCTTCATTACCTCATCAATCAACCCATATTCTTTTGCCTCTGCAGCAGACAAGTAAAAATCTCTATCTGAGTCTTTTTCAACGCGGTTCATTGGTTGTCCAGTCGCTTTTGCAAGGAATTGGTTCAACTTTTCTTTTGTTTTAAGGATATGCTTCGCATTGATTTCAATGTCCGAGGCCTGCCCTTCATATCCACCCATAACTTGATGCAACATAACTTCGGAGTTAGGAAGTGCAAAACGCTTTCCCTTCTTCCCACCCGCAAGCAGTACTGCACCCATCGAAGCGGCAATACCTACACAGATAGTCGATACATCGGGCTTAATGTAGTTCATTGTATCAAGGATGGCGAGTCCTGCAGTCACTGATCCCCCTGGAGAATTCAAATATATTTGAATATCCTTCTTTGGGTCTTCATGTGCAAGAAACAAGAGCTGCGCAATTACCGTATTAGCAACATTATCATCGATAATACCACCAAGAAATATAATGCGATCACGCAACAAACGAGAGTAAATATCGTATGCCCGCTCTCCATACGTGCTTTTTTCAATTACCGTTGGAATTAAGTTCATTATGTATTTACTATTGTTAGCTATTTTTATTTATAAGCCTTTTGAGACTTTTCAATTTCCGCAATTGCTGCGGCCTTATTTTCCCATCCTTGAATGTGCACTTCTTTCCCTTGGAGATCCTTATAGACCTTAAAGAAGTGAGAAATTTCTTTCAGCAAGTGAGGGCTATGCAACTCCACATCTGCTAAGTCCTTAATAGAATCGAAGCGAGGATTGTTTGCCTGTACCCCAAGAATTTTTGCGTCAGCTTCTCCAGAATCCACCATATGAAATACAGCGATTGGTCGCATGTTCACAACGCATCCGGTAAATACAGGGTCGCTGCCGATAATTAATGCATCCAAGTGGTCTCCATCTTCAGATCGAGTCTGCGGAATAAATCCGTAGTCGAGCGGATAGTGCATTGGAGAATACAAAACGCGGTCGAGTTTAAATACGCCTGTCTCTTCGTCGTATTCATATTTATTATGACTTCCTTTTGGGATTTCAACGACAACGGTAACGATTTCAGGGGCTTTTTCGCCCGCTCCTAGTGCTTCAAAGTTCATAGTGTGAAATAACTAATTTCTAATTATTAATGCAGTGCATTGGTAATTAGAAATATGTTATTAGAAATTATTTTTAAATTATTCTTCAGTAGAAACAGTTGGTTCAGTACCTCCAAAATCAACACCTTCTTCGTCTTCTGATTTTCCAAACACACCGCCGGCCTGTGGGGCGTCTGGCTGTGCCTGTGATCGTATATCGATCTTCCAACCCGTCAAACGAGCTGCAAGGCGCGCATTCTGTCCATCCTTACCAATAGCAAGGCTCAACTGATCTTCTGGCACAAGTACCTTTGCTTCACGACGATCACGAATTTCGACATGGGTTACCTTTGCGGGCGAAAGTGCTGCAGCGATAAACTGAGCAGGATCTTCATACCACTGAATAATATCAATCTTTTCATTTCCCAATTCCGTAGTAACGGTCATGACACGCGTTCCGCGCTGTCCGACACATGCACCAATCGGGTCAATACCTTCTTCTGTGCTATGTACGGCCATCTTTGTGCGGCTCCCCGGTTCACGAGCAATTGATTTTATTTCAACAAGTCCTTCTAAAATTTCAGGAACTTCGATCTCAAACAACTTTGCTACAAACTTAGGGTGTGAGCGAGACAAGATAATTCCAGGGCGTTTGCCTTCTTCGTCTTGCACGGCAACAACGTAAAAGCGCATGCGCTCTCCGATGTTGTAGTGTTCTCCGCGAATGACTTCGTTATATAACATAACACCCATCGCGCGACCAAGGTCAATAAAGGTATTACCTCGTTCAACACGCTGGATAATACCGCTTACGATTTCACCTTCTTTTCCTTGATATTCTTTTCGCACAGAATCACGTTCTGCTTCGCGAATTTTTTGTAATACAACTTGCTTTGCAGTCTGCGCAGCAATGCGACCGAAATCTTGTCGCTCTTCAAGCGGGAATGAAAGCTCTTCGCCTAATTCCGCATTCTTTTTTATTGCACGAGCTTCATCGATTAAAATGTGTCGGTCTGGATTGTAACGAGGGAGCAAATCTTCGTCTTCCTCCTCAATAACAACTTCTTCTTTTTTCACAGGAGCTCCTGGCTCAGGTTCAACAATTTCTTCCTCTTCAATTATGCGCACCGTTGATTCATCAACGACGGTCTTTGTTTTCCAGAACGTAAATTGACCGCTATTGGTATCGATCTTTGCATGCACTATTTCTCCTCGTTCGCAGTACTCCTTTTTATAAGCAGCTGCGATTGCCGACTCTACGGCCGACAAAATCTGTTCCTCCGGAAGAGATTTCTCTTCGGAGATCTGTTTAATTGCGTAATTTAATGATTTTAAATCTAACATGTTATTTAATTGTTATTTAATTATTACTTTATTATACGCTTTTATCCGTATAATAGAAAAACCGCACAAGTGCGGAATTTCTATAACTACTATACCACACTCTGTGGAAGAGTCAACCTTTTATAAGTCCTTACTTGGCAAAGATGACAATAGAATGGGCTGGGGTTGTTTCCGTTATTTCCTCCCCTTCTTTTGCCTCATATGAAGCGATGTACACATCTGTAGTCACGGCAGAAGTAAGCTCATTAAATTCAATACCATTAACCTCTGGTATTTGGTTCTTTTGAGTAATGCGGCGTACTTGCGTATCTGGATTAATAATAATTCTACGCGTCATCATATCTGTATCTAAAACAGATTCATACGCCTTATTTGTATTTTGCGTAGTATGTCCTCGTAATTCGATTATCTTGTTTCCGTTATCCAGCCCCACCGTAGTCGATACAGGCTTGCCAACAAAACCAACGAATGATACTGGGCCCGAATCAACAATTTGAGTGGTTATTGGCGTAGTATCTTCTTTTGTTTCCACCACTGTCGCCTCTTTTTGATATGCCCTCAGCACAAATATAATTAATCCTATCGAAACAAGGCAACTCAAAACAACACCGACAATCAAAATTTTATTTACTAATTTTTGTTCCATATCGTTATATAGTAAAATACTAATTATTAAGGAGTGTATTGGAAATCAAGTGCGCAGCTAAGATAGCCATGTCGCCACCCGTTTGCATGTCGCCCTTGCAAAGTAACCGTTGCCCCAGCAGGGATAACAACATCTTCGACAATCGTCGTCATATTACCAGAATCATAGTTTGTTGCGCATATTTTCGCATTTCCTGTATCGTCAAATGTATTTGCTCCAAACGGACAGCGAGTAAATCCACAACCGTAGGCTTGCTCAGGGTCCGTGCAATAGCCTTCCCAGTCGACATTATCACACACAGGAATCTTCGTAAAATGAGGGCTGCCCGGATATGGATTTAAACTTTGCGGACAGGCACCATTCACAGTGTTGCTGAACCATTGCCCCGCATTTGGAGCTCCATACCATTTACCATCTACCGTAAACAATCCGCTTGCGCCAGTATTACGACTTGTTTGTGCATGTCCAGTGCCCCAATACGCGTAACAATAGCCACCGTCATCAGCGGAACCCTTTATACGAATTTTATTAATCGCATATTGTGCGACAAACGAATCAGTTTTCTTAGGAGACCATACATTGTTATACGTTTGTTCACGTGGATAAGAAACGGCAAGCTTATTAAGGAACCAAACCCCCGGAGTGAATGCTTTATTTGCATCAAGGGGACAGCACGTAGCAATACCACTCATATAATATCCTACGAGACAGTTATTCCCGGCCATCGGATAGCAACCCTCTCCGCCCACATTTGTTGTAACAGCAGCTGTTTTTTGAATCGTTCCGTCGGGAAATTTAATACCTCCTAAGGCTGTTGTTGTTTCGATAAGCCCCTTCACCGTAAGTGCGCCGTCTATTGTTTGTAGAGCAGTAGGCCCAACATTAATTGGCGCAGGAGTATTATTTGCCGGAGGCTCTTGAGTAGGTGGCGTCCAATTTGCTGCAGTAGCAAGCGCAGCACCGATACCGACCGTAAGGACCACTGCTATGAAATACGTAATAAATTTTGATGTATGCATATATTAGTAACTTTAGATTACGGCTGTGTTTCGAAAAGAATCTTACTGCCCAGGACGCACTTCAATAATCTTTGTTTTTGTTATAGTAACTGGCAAATTCTTTATCACTGGACCACCAAATCCTTGGCATGTTAATACGTAAGGAGTTGTTTCAGTTGGGCGCATAACAACGTTTCCCGATGTTGGTAAATTAGATCCACCACCATTATCGATGCTGCACGAATTTTGCTGCGTAGCATCATTACAAATCCACTCCAATTTAACTGATTGTGGGGGCATGATTGAAGGAGGCGTTGCTCTAAATGCACAATCTGCAACAGGGAACGAAGTCCCAATAGTTCCAATAATGTCAGAGGTTTTTACCCAACCGACAACATCGCCGCCCCACATCCATCCCCCACTAGTACCTACGGTGTTCGTAATGTACCCTCCACTAGAAATTTTTGCATCATACACTTTAATCCACCCGTCCCATCCATCGACAGCTCCTCCAGTACAGTTAGCATTTGCCGCGCCGCTACAGGCACGCATCCAACCAGATAAAACCCCCGTATTTATGTCCGCCTGCAATCCATGGTTAGGCGCAGAAGGATACGCTCCCGTTGGGTTCATTTTAATCCATCCAATATTCGAAGACCATGCATATCCCGACACTACCCCCGTAGTCAGATTGATAGGCGACGCATAATTAGCCTGACCAGCTCCGGTACCGCACCGTCCTCCATCTCGACAATCAAAGCTAATCCATCCGATATTTGAAGACCACATCCATCCACGCACAGAGGGGTCGGTTGGAGGAACTACAAACGGGGCTTCTTGTGCAGAAGCAAGAGGCCCATCGTTACGTGCTTCAAAACCACCAAATGCTATTATGTATGCCGCAAAAAGCGTGACACCACAAGCAAATCCGAACAAAAGATAACTGTTTTTTCGGATATCAATTTTTTTCATAATGATTAAATACTATATATGATTACTACATTTATTCTACCATAAAACCCCTCAACCTTAAAACACCAGCATGCGCCGGTGTTTTAAGGTTTGTTTTTAATTTTATGACTTCTATCGACCAAACTAGATACAACACACTACATAGGAACAAAATATCTATGACTACCCCACCTTACGGAACACAAGATTAATTATTTTTATTCTCCAGGGTTTGTCTCGATAATACGCACTTTAGTAGAAGTCGAATTAGATGATGAAGCCTCACAAGAAGCGTCCGAGCCTCCATCTGCCCCATAACAAGTCCAAGTCCACGGGTCAGTACCAGTTACAGACGAGGCAGACCCAACCACACAAAGACCAGAAACGGGAGTAGAAGCAATAACTTTTTTATGCGAATCCCCACAAGAACCATTAGTTGGTATAGGAAGCTTGAGGGTAGCCGGCCAAACATTGACCGAAACACTCGACGAAACGGTTGCGGTTGAATTTATATCTACACAACTTATTGTATAGGTATACTGCTTTGCCTCATTTGGCTTAGCACCTGTTCTCGGCAATTTTCCTAATAACTGCGTACCCTTATTCGCTCTCGTTCCAGACCAATTTCCGGAAACGTTACACGTTGGTTTAACATTCTGCGATGTCCAATCTAACACAACCGCATTATTTGGCACCCAAACATCAAGATCTGACAATTGTCCCCTAGCTCGAAGTGTGACTTGTGGAATATCCTTATCCTCCTGCACATTAAACCGGCTAGTCCACGTCCATGTCCAAGGCACCCCTCCAACATTATACAAGGATTGGACTGTCCCCAGTGCCCTTGGGATACCTGCTAGTTGTATAAAGGGGTCGTTAGAAAAGAAGTCCCCAGTCACAAATCCACCAAATGGAGGCAGCCCTGCGATTTCTGCTAGCCCTGCCGTAAACGAGAGAGAGAATATATCCCCCATCCATCCACCCAGAAAGCCCCCACTGCTTTCTCTCTGATAGAAATTACCAGACCCAATACGCCCATCGGCAGCTATTGCACGCATAGTGCAGGCGATAGTAACAGTTGTTTTATTCCAATCTTTATCTGTATCTGTAACGCAATTAGGATTTCCCCGCCATATGATATCACTATTAAGCGGTCTCGTAATTGATGCGGTCATTTCAGGAGCCTGCGGAGAGGCAACCGTGGAGTACGTAGGGGAAAATGCTTCCGTAATCCCAAAGGGGATTCCAAAAGGAAGCAACGGGTCAAGCGCTTTTTTATCCGCATTACGCTTCCACACCAAACCAGTCACTGCATAACCGGCATATGTTTTCCCATCGACGTATGCCACTACATCAGGGCTAGTACATTCCGTGATCTCCCCACTATCATCATACCCCGTCACTACGCATGTTGGAGTGGGGGTTTTATCTCCTTTAAGTATCTCCGTAACAGGCGTATACCGTGTATAGGTAAACGAGGTTATTTCTTGTAAGATATTGCGATAATCAATAATATCTACATTATTTTCGTCCTTATATTTAATAAAAAGATTCTTTTCCTTTTTAACTATTTTAGTTAAATCGTTTTTAATAAACGTCTGCTTAAGATAATACTTTGTAACAACTTTGTCCTTCCCGTTAACCCTAATAGATGAGGTTGCCGTAATAAGCTCCGTAGTATCAGCCTTTGGAGCTGGCAAAGGTGGTTGGTATAAATAAGCAATTCCCTCTGTATCCGTAGCCTCTATAGGCAAATACGCCGCTTGGTTATTTTTAAATCCATATGTTTTTCGAAAAAACGATACCGCATCAGGAGTTGCAGAGGAAACACCTACCATCTTCGATATAATAGGAGTTACCCCATCAACTCCATTCGTACTCGGTATACTATTCAGTAAATTAACCACGCGCGTAGTTGTTAGCGGTGTGTCTAACGGCAAGCTCGCCTTATCTTTTAATAAATCGCTATTAATAAAATGGCCGGGCCTGGTCGGGTACACAAGAGAAGGACTCTGGAACCAATCAATAGCAGCAAAAGACGTTACGGGTATCATCGTAACCGTCAGAGCTACTAATAGAAATGATATAGTATATTTTTTCATTATTGTGAGGTTACAAAAATTACTTTTTTGTCATCAAGTACCTTCACCGTTGCATAGTCCCCGATTTTTATTTCGCTAAGCGGCATGATGGTTTGCTTAAAAATGAAGGCTTCTGGATCATTCACGAGCCTACTAATCACATCCTGTTTATTAACAGGCACTTTTACCGTGGTCATCTGTGGGTCTGCTAACTCATCAAACACATTTTCTATCGCGACAGAAATATCTAATTCATTACTTCCTATCGTAATCACCTGACCGGATACAATATTACCCGGAGTCAACGCCGTAATTGAACTTATTTGTTCTTCAGAAAATTTCTGATTTACAGTCTCCTCGGAAGCAGCTGGGGCATTTTCTGCCGATCGAGTCATCATATACGCTCCCAAAAGAAAGCTACCGATTACAACGAGTACTCCTACTATAGATAAGATTATATTTTTTTTCATTTTTTGAGGTATCGAGCACTTAGCCTATAATTAGTGGCTAAATCGACAGGATGCTATATGTTTTAGTTAATACTGTTAATTTTAAATCTTCCGAGTAGAATATACAATCGCCCCTCATAAAAAGAGCTCTAGGCTCTTTTTATGGAACCGCACGTAGTTTTGCACCATTTGCCCCTACAATAGTAATGGCAATCGAATCGGATAAAAAACACCAGCGCGCGCTGGTGTTTTGCTATAGCTCGCTTTAATTGCAATATTTGCCGTAAAGCGTGTATGAATGATTATCTCCACTATCCCCCAATGCATGCGTCGAATACACAGTTGCCGTCGTCCCCTTTGCTTTGCTAACAGTATACTCATTCGTATTAGCGCTTCCCGAACTCCTCCAAGCAACATAACCGCACCATTTCAAAACCCCTCCCTCAACATAGGGCGCAGTGGAAGTATAGAAAGTCTGTGTATAGTCCCCTCCGTCAACAAAACCGGAAACTCCGCAAGCTTGGTTATTTTGATCTTTTACAGAAAACCGCCCGATACCTGCTTCCATATTTTCAATCGTAAAATTCTTTTCCCAAAGGGCAAGTCGAGCTGCGCCATCAAAAACAGCAACGAATCCTCCATCATTAAAGCCGGCCTGTGCTTTTAGCTTACAGGTTTTAACAGGAAATGTTACTTGTTTTGTTATAAGTGTTGACCAATTTCCAGCTGGATCTGTTTGGTTGCTCGAGTCGTTGTCGAGCGGAATCCAATCCCCTACGTTATAAATAATGTCGTTTTGACAATACGCATTTTCCGCATCATATGCAACTCCTCCGCAATAGGCAGCTGGCCCTGCAACTGGACCCACAGAAAGCTGCGAAGCCCATTTACCGATACTGCGGATATAGAGATCGTTTACGCTCGCATTACCTCCCGCTCCATTAGGAGCAGAATTTATTGGGGTAAGCGTTCCGATGACTACATTCCCCGCAGGAACAATAAGTGCAGTCTGTGCAGCAGTAAGTCCTGCTCCAACAATAAGACCTCCAGACTTTGATTGTGCATTGCCTCCAATATTAATCGGAGCCGCTACGTTTCCATCTGGTGGTTCACTTACAGGACCTGCCCAATCAGCAGAAACACCGAGAAACACTACAAGTGTAGTGATGATAATTGATAATATAAGAGAAAGTAGTTTTGGTGATTTCATAAGGATGTGATAATTACTTTGCACTCATCGAATCGAGCAAGCTATTTATTGTGTCGCTAGAAACTGGCGGAGTTTTCTTAGGATCAACTGACATTTCTTTTTTAACTTCCTCTATTTTATTTTTAGGCATTTGAACCTCTGTTGTCGTAGGAACACTCATCTCCTTGATTAATACTTTTGTTAATTCAGGAGTAAGAATAATGGGTTCAGAAGATTGAGGGGGCTCTTCTATAGGCGGCGCAACGTTACGTCCCGTCATCACATATATACCAAAAATGGCAAGCGTAACCGCGACTATTACAATCACGATAGCAATACGATATTTTATTATTATTTCCTTAAAACTCATTGCAATTATTTTACCACATTGAGAGCATAAACAAAAACACCAGCGAGCGCTGGTGTTTTTGTTTTGCAGTAAAACGCTTCTAGCTAGTTACCATTGCAAAATAACTTTTCCATTTGCAACTTTTCCGCCGATTCCTTTTTTAAAGCCACCGGCTTCATTAGAAACACCGTTTCCTACGGTGCTACTGCACCGCCCCAAGTAACGATCACCTTACCTTTTGCACCGGCGCCTCCTACATGATAAGTATATGTAGGAGCAACCCATTCTTGGTTGTAGTACCCAGGGACATCGGCATTCTCTACAGAATTATAATAGCCGGCTGTCAAAACAGTTAGTGCTCCGCCACCTCCGCCACCTCCTGGAGTAAAGCCTGAAGACCCCACGCCAGTTGACCTTGATGTTTTAGCCCCTCCATTTGGAGAAGATCCGCCTCTCGCACCCTCTGGTAATCCATCTGCATCTCCTCCATTTTCTCCAGCCAAAGATTCGCCGTCCCCGGCAGTAGCAGCCCCTCCCGCTCCACCCCTCAGGATGTCATTGTTTGGACCCCCATCATAAGACGCAGCACCCCCTCCTTTTACGACGAGCAAATCAGCGCCGAATGAACTTTTTCCCCCAGACCCCCCTGTGGCACAACCACGACTTCCTCCTCTTATTCCTCCTGCCCCTCCTCCGCCAACTACCACATCATAGGTAACCGTAGGCGTAACAGCGATAACCTTTTTTGCCCACGCCCCGCCACCTCCTCCAGACCCACCCGTGTCACGCGAATTCCGGTCTGCTTCGAAGCAGGCAGCTAACCCTCCTCCCCCTCCACCCCAAGCGGTTACCTCAACTGAGTATACGCCTTCAGGAACAGTGAATGTTCCAGTCTCATTAAACACCTGTGTTCCCTGCGAAAAAGGTGCATTAGTAGAGAGCTGACTCACCCATTTACCGATACTTGTAATATAGAAATCATTTGCAACCACATTTCCACCCCCTCCATTAGGAGCCGTTTGCCCATTAATAGTCCCCACAAGCACATTCCCCGTAGGAACAATCAATGCATTTTGCGAAGCAGAAAGTCCAGCCCCCACAATAAGCCCTCCTGACTTAGATTGGGCATTCCCTCCAACATGAATAGGCGCAGGTGTGTTATTTGCCGTAGGCTCTCCAGCAGGTGGAGTCCAATTGTCCGCAGATACAATAAAGACAACAGTAAGTGTAGTAACAATAACGGATAGGAGTATTGAGAGTGATTTTGATGATTTCATAGGGTGTAGTAATTACTAGGCACTCATCGAATCGAGGAGGCTATTTACTGTGTCGTTAGAAAAGCGACTACTAGAGTAAGGATACTTATTTTACCACATTTATTTTATCACACTATTGCTATAAATAAAAAACTGCATATGCCTTCGCTGCAACTAAAATATACCACCCAAAATTAAACAGAGAACTTCCAATAATTTGCCCCTACAATAGCAATAGCGATGGCATCTGTTACGTCGTCAGGCCCAGTGATAATTTTAAGCCCCGTAATACGCTTTACCATTGTTGCTACCGCTTGCTTGTCAGCGGAGCCGTTGCCCGCTATATGCAATTTAATTTCTGAAGGAGACAATTCGAGAAATGGTATTCCCGCTTCAGCAGTGATGAGCAGCAGCACTCCACGCGCCTGGGCGACGTCCATGCCCGTCTTTACATTTTTCGCAAAAAATAACTTTTCAAAAGCAACGAGTTCGGGATTTGTTTTTCGAAGTAGCTCACGATATGAATTCGCAAGCTCAACAAGGCGCTGCGCTGTTTCTTTTGCAGTTACCGATAATAGACCACTATCGAGCAATGTTATAGAATTGCCTTGCGATTCTATAACGCCATACCCTGCACGCGTTGTTCCTGGATCAATTCCTAATATTTTCATACATATATATTTCTTCTATTAAAGAATTGTCATTTCTTATACCCCATCTCTCACTCCTCCCCTTCTGACATATTACAATTCACGTAAATATCATCAACATCATCATGATCATCAAGTGCCTCGATAAGTGTTTCTAATTTTTCCATTCCTTCTGCAGAAATAGCTTGCGGAAACTTTGCGTTCCATCCATCCCCATCTTTTTCAAACGCCCAAAGCACACTCCCTGGGTCAGCCCATTTAGCATCCTGTTTTTTAAGAATCAACTTCACCTCACTTACTGTTCTGTTTTTATTATCGGTAATCGCAGTAATAATAAGCGCAGAACCTTCTGGCCCATAGGCTTCCATTGTAAGTTCTTCAAGTTCTTCCCCCGGCTCAGATGCTTTCTTAATTGCACGATCGATATTTTCTTTTGGTACTTGGCTTTCGACAGCAGTATCAATAGCAGTACGAAGCCTTGGATTAAACTGAGGATTTGCCTCGTCACGGGCAGCTATAGAGATAGCCTTAATAAGCTTGGAAAATACTTTTGCCCGTTTTTTATCGTTTGCTGCCTTTTTATGTTTTACGTTTGCTGCGTGGGAATGTCCTGCCATACTATTGTTCGTTATAGTGAGTACCGTATACGTACATACTAGCGAGGAATCTATCGAGGGTCAATAAATTCCCCTTACTGCACGATGAACGTACCTCGATACATACCCATAGAGCACGCAAACGGTATCTTGCCATCCTCTGTCGGAGTAAATTCGATTACATTTTCTCCAGGCTTTAATGTTTGTCTTACATCATAGTCAGACATGACAAGATAATTAGCGCATGAATACTGACTGGTCGAATCAACAATCCATCGTACGGGAACTCCTTTTTTGAGTATAAATTGATTAGGGCTATATCCATTAGGTCCTTGCGTCATACGCACTTCTTGCGCTCCTCCATTTAAAATACTTTCAGTGACCGCAGGATGCTGCTGAGTAAGCGATGGCAGCGGAGGAAGCGCATTCGCGATGGTAATACTCCCCATCACAATAACAACAAGCCCAGCGGTTGCAAAAAATATACGCGCCCGCAAGCCCTTAAACACAGAAGAGAGCCAACCGATACCCAATAGCCCCGGCGTCGTACCAACAGCAAACAAAAACATCACCAAAGCTCCTTTACCAAAATCACCCGTGCTCACAGCATACAACTGCATTGCTTGTGTAAAGCCGCACGGTAAAAAGAATGTTAACGACCCCGCGATAAACGCGCCCGAATGACTATATTCTTTATCACTATCGCGCAGACCCAAAACATTTGAGAGTGCCTTTGGGAGTGTTATTGTTTTATTTTTTAATATAGGAAAAATATCAATCAATTTTAATCCGAGGAAAACCATAACAATTCCCACGGCAAATGCCATAAGATTAAGTATCGTTGTCGAAATACTAATAACCGAACCGATCAACCCAATAAAACCTCCTAACAAGGCATATCCCAAAAGCCTCCCCGCATTAAAAAATAAATGTGGCCTAAAATTCTGCAAAGGAGTTGCTTCCGGATGCAGCTCAGCATGTCGAGCGGAAAAACCAAGCGTAAGTCCTCCGATGAGTGCCATACAAGAAGAAACTCCAGCAGTAAGTCCGACGAGAAGCGCAACCCAAATATTCTCTCCGGTAGTATCTAAGCGTAAATC
The DNA here is from genome assembly GCA_001000675.1 of Candidatus Wolfebacteria bacterium GW2011_GWE2_44_13. Classification (GTDB taxonomy): domain Bacteria; phylum Patescibacteriota; class Minisyncoccia; order UBA6257; family UBA9933; genus UBA9933. The sequence goes on along the minus strand of LCHW01000001.1, from coordinate 83,841 downwards.
AAGCAGTCCAGTCATTCGCGCAATCAAATAAAGGGCCCCTAAAATAACCCCTCCAATAAGAAGGTGTGTGTAATCTTTAGCTCTTTTTGATATCCATGGCACATCTTCTGCGCTTCCTATAGAATAGCCAACGTCGCAAATAGCCTTTTCTATTTGCTCGTATGTAGGAGCGGGTCCGTTAAAACCGATAATTGCCTCGCCCTTCTCACGATTGACCGAAACCTGCTCAATCCCCTCAATAGCATTAAGCGCCTGCTCGATTCGAATTGCGCAGGATTCACAATGCATTCCCTGTATTAATACTTTATTCTTTTGCATCTTCATATATTTGTATGTAGCAGCATATCTAAAAATAAGTCGATTGTCACTTCTTTGCGATCACTAGTGTATCCCCTTCATGTATAACATGCGCATCAACGAACCCAGCATTCACCTCAAGCGCATACATAGCCTTCACCGTCGAAGCATACTGTGGGCAAAGCAGCGTTGTGCATGGCTGCACATCTTTATGCATAGTCACTATTTTTTTATCTGCATTGATAAATAGGATATCAAGCGGTATGAGTGTATTTTTCATCCAAAACGAGCGTATTTCTTCATTCGGAAATACAAAGAGCATCCCCGCTCCCGAAGCAAGTTCTTCGCGAAACATAAGCCCCTTACTCCATTGATAGGGCGTTACGGCAAGCTCAACTGAAACAGTAATATTTTTCTCAGGGAAAGAAACGCTATTGCCAATCTGTTTGCGACTTAAAAAGAAGCTCGGGTGTAATAGAAAAATAACCACAGACAGTACCATCGAGCCCAAGAACAATATTGATAAAATAATCCCCTTCTTCATTTTCATATACATATATCTCTCTTAAGTATACACCAAAACGGCTTGCCAGTTGGCAAGCCGTTGTATCTTTATATTATTCAGTAACCATGATCGATCCGTATTGGGTGGCATTCATATGGTTATGATATTTCCATGTGCCAATCTTATTAAAGGTGAACGAGTAAGATTCCCCTGGCATGATCGCTTTCATTGCATCAAATTCCGGATAGTCAGTGTGCGCTGGATGTGGTGCGGATGCAACCCACATTGGATTTACGCTTTCATTTTTAAACATAACTGTTTCTCCGATTTTTACCGTAAGTGGTGCAGGAGAAAATCCGGTAGCGGTATAAGTCACAGTTGATTGCGCTACGCCACCTTCCACGTCCACAGTCGCTCCCGTTGGGCATCCTCCGAAACACCCATCTTCTCCTCGTTCAGGATATGCGTTTTCCTGATATGCAGTTCGATACGCAACAGCGCCAACCACAAGCATTGCAATGAGGATGACGCCCATCAATGTATACTTTTCTTTCATAATTAATAATTAATTATTTACAATGAATATTTCTTTAAGTATACGCCTGATGCACAACCAAAGAAAGATAGGCTAGCTCGCACCACCTCCTCCGCCTCCACCTCCTCCGCCCGCAGATCCACCTCCTCCCCCGCCTCCCCCTGCCGACGCAAAGGCACTTGAAAAAGAAGACGAGAAACTTGAGCTAAAACCAACTGGGGAAAAAGATGTGCCAGAAGAAATCCCCGCAGCCATACCGACAGAAGAAGATCCGTACCAACTCGGAGGTTGCATATGTATACCTTCAAACGATTTTGCCCATTTTTTTTCAATACCAAATATCATTGCGTACGGAAGATATTTTTCAAAAATATCAGGCGTAAGATTCTGCATACGATATTTTTCTGCCGTTTCTAAATACAGCTTAAACCCAAGCCAATCTTCTTTTAAGAGATATCCTTCATGCGAAAGCCGCGATTCAAATTTTATAAATGCAATCACAACAGCTACAACAATGGCGCACACAAACACGAGGAAATGCAGCTGATTTTCCAAATCAATGATTTGTATCTTATTAAGCATTGCGAAGAAAAAGGTGAGGCCGAACAGCACAAACATAAAATATTTTTCCTTATGTATCGCTTTTTCGAATGCCTTTGTGTCTTTATCAGTCTCCTTATACAAATCATCCTTTAGAAGGTTAAGTAATCGCGCAAGCTCTCTCTGAGACGAGGAGCTCTTTTTTATCTCTTTTAACGAAAAATGGTTTTTCTTTTCTTTAGTTACTAGGTCGATGCCAGAAAAAATAATCCGCAGGAATTTAACTTCATACTCTTCAAGGCTAGGATCGTTTTCGTATTCCTTTACTTTTTCTAAAATGTAACTCTTCGGTGCAAATGATTTTTTAATACTGCCCTCCTTCCGATAAGCAATAATAAGGACAAGGATTGGGGCCGCTATAAATAGAACCAACGGCATTCTCCCTTCAAACGGAACGTCGACAAAAAGCACCAGGACGCTAATAGCTCCTAAGATACCCACTAAAATCACAGCAAGAGAAAGGCGTATAAATACAACGAGTTTATCTTCAGGCTCTTCTTTGATTGCAATATACCCTCTAACCGCAAGGTCAATAATTGTTGCCGGCCATGTTTTTTCCGTAATCTTTTCCTTAACTAAAACTTCGGCCATCGCTGGGCGCAATTGCTGCGGCGGCTCGTACTGCGCAATAATAACGCCACGTCCTTTTCCATAGCGCTCCGTGCGATACCAATACAATAATGAAAACAATACCCCAAGCACAGCGGCAATACCAGAGCCTACGTATCCCCAATACGCAGTAAGCCATTCTTTCCAAAATGCAGATTCACTTATGATTCCTTTTGGAAAAGCGATGTCTATGGTAAACGCTTCGTATGGCTGAATAAACGGAGTTTCAAAATAGATACTATTATTCCCCTGTACTATTTTATTTATCGCATAACTATCTTCTCGATACGCATCAAACTGCATAGAAGATAGATCTGCATTCTCAGGGAATAAGACTTTTACAGAAGCGAGTCCAATAGGACTGCTATAGTCAGTTAATGCGTTCCAATATAATCGATCGTTTTCTTTGTAGAACGAGAACCCGCCGTGCACCACATACCGCAATACCCACAAGTGCTTTGTATTAGCAAGGTCGTAATACCATTCGATGTTTACATTCCCATCCTGTGTATACCCTGTATATTTTCCCCAGCTATCAGGATCGGTTTTATTAAGCCGTTGGCTACTGTGTTGTAATGGTTGTCCTGTTGCACCATCAATAACCTGCACATCCGTAATGCGGCTTATTTTATCAAGCGAAATAGCGCGCCACCCTTGATGAAACGTTCCTGCCTCGTAATTAAACAATTGCTGCTCTTCAACCGTAAACGTTGCATCGCCGTTAACAGTAATTGTCGTATTGATTGCATCATACGAATACACCTGCTGCTGCGCAAAAGAACTATTCGGTAGTAATAAAAAGAGAAAGAGGGGGATGATTATAGAGAGTTTTTGTGCTCGAGCAGGGCAATAGGCCCTTCCGTAATCGATCAACCGATACGTGAATTCGAGCCACTCTTCTTTCGGTAAAATCTCCATTAAATCGCGCTCTATTTTTACGGGGTTCGATTCGCTTGTAAGCCCTAACAATCGCGTGAGTCGTATCACATGTGTATCAACCGCGATTCCTTCTACAACTCCATACGCGCTTCCCAGTACAACATTAGCCGTCTTGCGCGCTACCCCGGGAATCTCTAACATTTCCTGCATCGTCTTTGGCACAACTCCTCCAAATTGGCCTTGCACCATCTTCGCCGCAGCAAGAATATTTTTCGTTTTATTATGATAAAACCCCGTCGCATGAATATCTTTTTCAAATGCACGCGGATCAGCATGCACGTAATCATTCAATGTTTTATATTTTTTAAACAATATCTCCGTTACTTCATTCACTTTTTTGTCAGTGCATTGTGCCGACAGTTCAACCGCAACGAGCAGCTCCCAATTATTGGAATAGTTTAGTGCAATTTTTGAAACCGGAAAAAGCTCTTTCAGCTTTTTAATAATCTTAAGAGCTTTCTTTTTCCGTTTATCAAGTAATTTAGGGCCCATAAATACTGGATATTAATAAATTACTGCAGTCGAATCGATTTCTTTTATAAGTTGTGCAGCTTCATCCTTCTTGTCTTCCGCAACATAGATTTCAGAACTATACGGATCCTTGGTCGCAGCTCCCGAAGAAGCATGTGCTCTGCTCGGTGATGTAATTTCACATTCTATACCTTCGGCAATAAGGCGCCCTTTAATAATTTCACCCATCATATCTCCCTCAACAAGCCCAATAGGAATTAATTTCATAGCATAAGTATATCACACGCCAGCATAAAACTATTCCTAAAGCGTGATGCGTAACGGTGTTAAACATCGTTGCATTCACGGAACTAATCGAAGTGCCTCAGTCCATGAAGAAACTCGATGGACATTTTCCGGTAATTCTCCTTGATTCCAGGGACAATCCAATAAAATAACTTCTATTCCATTCTCAGCACAGTCGAGCGCATGATCAATATCGTCCTCAATCATCATACCAATACCTAATCTTTTACAAATGTCTGATTTCTTCTCTTTTATGACCCCCTCCTTCCCCGTATCACAAAATAGAATTTCGGAAAATATATTTGGAAAATAAGTAGCAACCCACACTTCCGTCTGATCAACCATATAGTGGGGTCGTGCAGTCACACCAAATAACTCATGCCCGGATTTTTTAAATGCACTAAGTGCAAAAAATGCACCATCAATAACACTCCTTGATAGGGCGTGTCCTGTCTTGGAAAACAGCTGCATCTTCTGGGAAGCATCCTCTTTTGATTCTCCTAATACTTTCCAAAGCTGACGACTTAAAAAATCGTCTCTCTTCAGGCTTGTTCCATACGTTTCATTATGAAATGTGCAGACGGCATTTACTGTATCAGCCAACACATCATCTATATCTATTCCAATACGCATATTCGTCATTATACCATTACGCAATTGCAATGGTATTCTTTTTAACAATTAGCATTCCGTCTTTCTCCAACCCCTTAATAGCTTCTTCAATCCGCTCTGGTGTTTCGTTTAAAACTTTCTGCAATTCTTTTCTTGTGACCTGTTTATTATTCGTTACAAGCTTAAGAATTTTCCCCCTAATTTGTCGCAATGAACCCTCAAATTTTGATTGCTTTACATAATGCGCACTTCTCTTATTCGCATTATCTTCTTTAAGACCCAGTATAGATCCATAATCCATAAGCGCCGAATACCATTCTCGTGCATTCTCTTTATCTAATGTCGCCTCAATATAGGGAATAAGTTCTGCATCAGTAATTCCCTCCTTATCGTTAAAAAAATGGTGGATGTAGATGCGTCGTACATTCGTATCAATAAAAACGACGGGTTTGTTAAATGCGAAAGCGCACACAGCGCCGGCAGTATAGATACCAATCCCCGGCAATTTCACAAGGAGCTCCGGTGTATCCGGAAGCTTTCCTTTGTATTCGCTCACCACGACCTCGGCAGCTTTTTTCAAATACAGCGCGCGTCGGTTATAGCCCAGCCCCTGCCACACCGTAAGCACATCCGCATTAGACGCTTTTGCAAGTGCGGGAAACGTCGGAAATGCTTTTAAAAATTCTTTGTACTTAATGATGCCACGCGAAACCTGCGTCTGCTGCAGCATGATTTCGGAAACCAGGACCCGATACGGATTAATATTTTTCCTCCACGGAAAATCACGCCGATTAGCGTGATAATAATCCCAAACCATTTTCTTGAATTGTTCCAGTTGCTTCTTACTCGTCATCCTCAAACTGTATCACATGCAGACCATGTTTCTCTAGGGCCTCCCGCTGCCCGAACGCATCAAGCGGAAATGTCCCTACATATCCGACTTTTTTACTAATACTACGCCCAGTATATTCCTTTATTTCTGGATTCCATTCTTCTAGCACAAGAGTATCCCCCGCAACAACAGGGAAATCAGCAACGCGCATATCAAACTTCTTTTCTCCCCTCACTACCTGCTCGTAATAATCCGGCCAAGCTTTCTTTTTGATAATTGCCATGATTATTTTTTCTTTTGCTGATATGTATACCAAATAATTAAATACACGATAGAAAGCGCTGCGATATCCAAAACCATAAACCATGGCTGGTCCCACGAAAATCCATTAAACTTCCATCCTGATATTGGCCATAAAATTGGTGTCGGATAAAACGCATACGAATGCGTTGGCACGTCGATAAGCATATGCAACAGCCACCCACCCATTTCCCAAACAGGGCGCTTAAACAAAACCCAAACTAATCCAAAAACAATTGCGAATATAACCAGGCTATGACTCACATTATAGAGTGTGCTTGTTAACTGCGAAATAAAATGTCCATTCCCTCCAAACGGCTCCGCATTTTTCGCGTCGAATTGTACCCCTGTAGCAAACATCCAAACAAATGCGATAGTAAATGAAAAAAGATCGGGGAACATACCCCATCCAAATGTTTTTAAAACAGAAACTTTTGTTTTTGTTTTAAGATTCACCGCGTGAGCCGCAGCCCCCGCCCAAAGCCCATGGGAAAATATATCCATATGGATAAGTATAGCAGTTCCGTAAATTCCAAACAAAAAAAGGCCGGCTATGAGAGCCGGCTTGATACTGTATGGTAGAACTAATCGATCTTAAAGTTTTTGGCAACAACCGTGACGCCATCCTTTGCAAGCTGGTCATTGAGCCACGGTTCGATAAGAGCCCGAAAATCCTGTTGCTGCTTACTATCGAGCGGGTTATAGAACCCGACGAGCTGCTTCGAAAACCGGTTATTGAATTCGAATAGTTGTGTGATGACCAGCGCTTCAACCTCCTCCTTCACTGAACGTCCAGGGGAATACGTGAAGCTTGCCGCATCCGCGCCATGTTCACTATCCACGTCTGACGCATTAATACGTCGAAGCGGGACCGAATAAAAGGCTTCCGGGTTCGAGATGCCGGCATTAAGCGAATACCGCAAATGCCTGACCTTTGGATTTTCCGTAAGGAACGTCACGCCACTTGAAATCGCCATATCGCCAGTAGGAAGATTGGAAAATTCCCCCCACTCCCAACAGAACTTACCAAGCCGATGTTCGACAACATGGTCCCTATCGAACGTCACTACCACCGAATTGTGGGCTGGAAATTCGTAGTACACCGGCGAAAGGACGGCGATCCCCCACAGAGTCCATAAAGCGCTTTTACCGATAGCCACAACCTTCGCATGTCTTCTCTTCCAGAAATTCCCAATCTTGCCGGAATCACACGCAGACGGATACAAATTGATACAGGCTACGCCAACAACGATCAGGAACACGAACCACAGAATAAGCGCCATGACAACCTCCACTAAGATATTTTTTATATGTAGTACTGATGTGATGTAACCATTTCTTACAAAGAATGTCAATGGAAATTTATCGCTTGCCTTAGAAGCTCCTTAAACCCCAGAGTGGCAATTTCATTGTTATAAAAAGTTTATAAATTAAAACAAATTTGTGTATTCGTCCCCGCCCAAAGCCCATGGGAAAATATATCCATATGCTTCTATTGTACGTCGCACATCAGTGAGATGCAAAAGCAAGAATAACCAAAGAGATTACTCCAAATCCAACTCCAACGGCTTGTATACCGGTTAATGTTTCCTTAAAAATAAGCAACCCGATAACCATAAACCCAACAATAGATAGAAGGCTCCAAATAATTGAAGTAACTAAAAGTCCTTCGCGCAAAAGCGTAGGGAGATAAAAAAATCCCGATCCAAAATAACCCAGAAAAGCAATTACTAAAAATAACGGCCTTTGCTGCGTGGACCATAATTTCCCAAAATAATCCCCCACAATAACCGAACCAGCGGCTAGCGTTAAAAGCACGCCCACAGGAAATTTTGCCAAAATTGCAAGATATAATTGCATACTGTGCGCCCACTAGGACTCGAACCTAGGACCGTCTCGGTATAAGCGAGATGCTCTACCAACTGAGCTATAGGCGCGCCTCTTATTTATACTTTACTTGAAAATAATCTTCAAGTGCCCTTCTTTTGTATTTTACGCATGAGCCTGTAAAAACGCCCTCCGAAAGAGCGTCCCCTCTTTTACGAACATGGGAATATTTCGGATCAAAAACCACCTTCTTTACCCACATCCCCCGAGCATCCGTAAAAATGGCGGACAAAATGGGCGACAAAAATTTCCTCAAAAACTGCGGTGTCTGAGCGGTGCGCAGGAGCGAGTTCGTAGTTTTGTTAGAAATTTTCGAGCCTATTCCGCCATTTTCGGCGCTCGAAGTTTTTGACGTACTTTTTTGAAAAAGTACGAAAAGATGGATTCCCGCCTCCGCGGGAATGACAGGGTCCTGGATCCCGTATCACTTCGATAAACCCAGCGTAAACTGTGTACGGGATGACAATCCGGAAGCGCTGTCATCCCGAGTTTATCGAGGAATATGATTTACATACTACAGATCCTTCGACAAGCTCAGGATGACAATGCGGAATACTAGATTCCGGCTCCTGCCTACCGGCAGGCAGGCATAGGCCGGAATGACAATACTAAAAACTTGGGGATACTCAAAAAGCGGTTCGCCAAGGCGAACCGCTTTTTAATTCCTCATCTCTTACCTCTCATCTCGCATCTCGCATTTATGCCTTCTTCACCTTCAGCTCCTTTAACATAACATCGAATTCTTCTTTCTCAAGTGTCTCTTTTTCAATAAGGCGTTTTGCGATTGCTTCAAGTGCATCTTTTCGTGAAGCGACAATCTTTTTTGCAACCAAATATGAACGATCGATAAAACCTTTTACTTCTGCATCGATATCAGTTGCGGTCTTTTCGGAATAATTCTTTTCATTGCCAACTTCTTTTCCGAGATACATCAACTCGTGCGTTTTCCCGAATGTTTGCGGACCAAGCTTATCACTCATACCGTATTTCGTAACCAATCGGCGCGCCATATCTGATGCACGCTGCAAATCGTTTGACGCACCTGTTGAGTTGTCACCAAACATAACTTGTTCAGCAACATAGCCGCCGAACAACGTTGCGATTTCCGCTAAGAATTGCTGTCGCGTTTTTAAGAACATCTCCTCGGTAGGCAACTTCAATGTATACCCCCCCGCATGTCCACGAGCAATAATTGATATTTTATGTACCGGATCTGCATGCTTCAACGAAGACCCCACAAGCGCATGTCCTGCTTCATGATATGCAGTAATTTCTTTTTCTCGCTGTGAAATAACTTTGCTCTTTCGTTCAGGTCCAAGCAAAACTTTTTCAACTGCCTCATACAAATCAAGTTGAATAATTGTCTTCTCTCCTTTTCGTGCCGCAAGAATAGCAGCTTCATTCATGATATTTTCTAAGTCTGCTCCAGAGAATCCTGGTGTTCTCGTAGCGATTTGTTTTAGATCAACATCTTTTGCGAGTGGCTTTCCTCGCCCATGAATTGCCAAGATGGCTTCCCGATCTTCAATCGTCGGAAGGTCTACAACAACACGTCGATCGAATCGCCCAGCGCGGAGTAATGCTGCATCAAGAATATCTGGTCGGTTAGTGGCCGCAAGCACTATAACATTGGTGTCCTTTTCAAACCCATCCATTTCTACAAGAATCTGGTTGAGTGTCTGTTCTCGCTCATCATGTCCTCCGCCCATGCCCGAACCACGCTCTCGCCCTATCGCATCAATTTCATCAATAAACAAAATAGAAGGAGCTGCCTTTTTAGCGGTTTCAAAAGCATCACGTGTACGCGAAGCTCCAACACCAACAAACATTTCAACAAACTCAGAAGCAGATATATGGAAAAATGGTACGCCCGCTTGTCCAGCAACTGCTCGTGCTAATAATGTTTTTCCACATCCTGGTGCACCGAGCAACAAAACTCCTCGAGGAATCTTCGCCCCCATTGCAAGATATTTTTTTGGATTTTTTAAGAAATCCACAACTTCCATCAACTCCTGTTTTGCTTCTTTCAATCCGGCAACATCTTCAAACGAAACCGTCCCCTTAAACGGTGTGAACATTTTCAGCTTTGCCTTTCCAAACATAAACGCTTGGTTCGCACCACCTTTTGCTTGGCGAAATACAAAGAAGAAGATTACGCCAATAATAAGGATGGGGAGTAAGATTGGAAGCAATGCAGCCATCCAAAATTTAAATCCAGATTCATCTTTTACCGAGAAGCTAATTTGTTGCAGCGCTTCAGGAGTAACGCCGTAATTTGTGAGCGTTTCTGTAAGTCCTGCTTCTGCTTCTTTTTTCGAGACTCCCTTATCGCCATTTTTTAATTCAATTTCAAGCGCGTCTCCACTAACCACAAGTTGTGAAACTTCACTTGCATTAATTTTCGTTGCAACCTGATCGAGCGTCATCTGTATCGGCTCTTTTGTTTCTTTGTATGCAAGCGAAAATAACATCGCAATTACAAAAAAGATTCCCACAGCCCATAGTATATTCTTGGTTAAAAATTTCATCATAGTTGTTTCATTATAAACTGAGTGGCGGCATTAATAAAGCAGCAAAAAAAGCCCCGCGTTGCGGGGCCGTAATCCAGAGAGAGGACGCTAGCATTTTTTTCGCCGCTTGTCCCTATCACGCTCGTTCTGCAAACACTGCAGAAATGTGCCCCGATCCCATTCGTCGAAGCCCTCTTCCTTGTGTAACGACTTCGTACAGATGGCATACGCCACGTCTTCGCGGGGAACATCCCAATCCTGAGCGAGCCGCTTAATCAGGAGGACTTTATCCCAAAGGGCATACCCAATTGAAAAGGGCGCGCAGACTGTTAGCACAAGCCATAGCTCAAAGTACAGGATGCCATAGGGAACATTAATTTGCGCCGGCATACATGCGATTATGAGAAGTACCGCCCATGTAGACACAAACGCCGCAATAATAACAAACAGCTCAGCGAGTACTAGTTTAAACAAAAAAGCTTTTACCGCAATCCAAACCCAACGCTGTCGCATACCTGCCTCCCATAATCGTTATGTGGGTTAAAATACGTAGTTACTGATACATATATAGAACTATTGGCAAACAATGTCAATTTCATTTTTTATTGACACCCGTCAATGAAGTTGCTATACAATAATCAGTATCATTATTCTACAATCGAGGAGGCCAACATGGCAAAGTGTAAAGAAAAGGAGTTCCACTCTTCCGTACTTCTGCAATGTGCGCTCTGCCCTGAGTCACCTCGGGGAACTGGCACGGTATGCATAAACGGACATCGCTTTTGCGTCCAATGCACACCCGCGGATGGCAAATGCCCTATCTGCGGAGAACCGCTTAAAAACCTCTTACCGGAAAGCGTACACCTATGAAGCCAATTCGGACAAGGGCGGCGTTTAAAACAGCACTCCTCGGGAAAACGGCTATTCGTACAGGCGATGTCGTTAAGCACGACATCGACGGCGTGTACATCCGGAGACCAGGAGACAGCTACCTCGAAACACTCGAGGGTTGTCGTAAATACATCTTTACAAACCCTGGCACAATGAGTGTCGATGACATGCAACACATTGCGCTCGAAGTCGCTGAATTCATCGGACTAATTACGGGAATGCCGGTCATTAGCGTTAACTGCCATGACGGTGCCATCTCCTACCAAATCGGGGAACGTAAATAATCCCTCAACAAAAAGCCGGCGCTTACGCCGGCCTTTTCTTTTCCCCCCCTATCTCTCACCTCTCATCTCTTGTCTCTTACCCATTATCTTTTCAACCACATCTGTATTCCATTTGCGGCGATCGCTCCCTCAGAAGCGGCAGTGACAATTTGCTTAAACTTATTAGACCCTGTCGTAATATCGCCCGCAGCCCAAACGCCATCAGCCGAAGTCATACAGCCCTTATCAACAACGACATATCCTTCATTATCAATCTGTAGTTGTAGTGCCTCGGCAAAATCAATCTTCGGGTCAGCTCCTATCTCAACAAATACACCATCCACTGCAATTGACTGAGCTCCATCATACTCCCGATCAAGCACAATTTCACTGACAGTTGCCTCCCCTTTTATTTCAGTAATATTTGTATTATAGACAACTTCTATTTTTTCATTTTCTGCTATGCGCTTTTTCCAAAACGGTTCCGCCCGCAGTTCTTCTCCGCGATAAATTACGTACACTTTTTTAGCAATATCGGCGAGATACAACGCAGAGATAGCAGCGCTGTCACTTCCTCCAACAACCACAACTGTTTTATCTCCAAAGAAAAACCCGTCACATGTTGCACAAAAAGAAACGCCTTTCCCTGAAAATTCTTGCTCTCCTGGAATATTCAAATGTCTATGCTCTGTGCCAGTAGCAAGCAAAACAGATCGAGCATGCACCATTGTTCCATTATCTAACTCGAGTGCGAATAAAAGATCCTCTTTCTCAACTCCGCGCACACGAGCGACTTCAAACGGAACACCGTAGCTCTTTGCATGTTCAATAGCCTTTTTTGCAAAATCAAATCCAGCTATTTTTTCATCCCCCAGCCAGTTTCCTATTTCATGTGATTTCGTGGCAGTACCGCCAAATAGCTCACCAATAACAATTGGCTTTAACGCGTAGCGAGAAAGGTACACTGCGGCAGAAAGCCCAGCAGGACCAGCGCCAACAATAGCCGTATCAAATATCTGTGGTTCTTGTTTCGTAATTTCCATATAGTGATTTTACATCATTCCCTATTACCTGTCGCTAGCGAGCGCCTCTCGCAGCTCTTCTGCAAGCACTTCCTTTGGTCGATATCCCACAAAACTTTTTACCGACTTTCCACCCTTAAACAAATGCATATTGGGAATGCTTTGAATATGGTACTCTGATGCAATCTCATGCGCAGTCGCATCATCCACATTCAGCTTTGCGATTTTTACCTGATCACCCATCTCAGCGGAAAGCGCATCGAGCACAGGGATCATCATAACACACGGCCCACACCACGGTGCCCAAAAATCTACCAGCACTGGCATATCTGACTCAAGCACTTCTTCCTTAAAATTTTCAAATGTAACTTCAATTGGTTTTTTCATAACGATATTTAGTTAACTCACATATTTAATGAAGTACGAGGCGCGGGAAGGTTACTGAGGAAGGCGTGCTGATTGTACGACGACCGAGGTAACAGGGGCCCGCAACAAAGTAATTCGTTAAATAGGTAGGTTAACTTATTTTAAATAATGCTTTTAAGTATTCTGCATCTAAATTTTTACACTGCGCATCTTCTTTTAGCAATTCTATTCCCGTACTCGACAATGACTGACGAATGGCTGATATTTGCGTAATAACGTCCACGCATCCTCGCTCCTCCTCAATCATACTGCGAACACCACGCAATTGCCCTTCGATACGGGCAATCCGATCAAGAATATCTTTTTTATTTGTCGCCCCTTTTTGCTGTACCATAGCACTATATTACATACCCCGTGGGGGTATGTCAACCCCATAATTATTCCCTCAAACAAGCCTAATAGCCAAGTATATATGCGAATTTTGCATTCCCTTATGAGCTTCTTTTCTTACGAGCTTACGAGCTTTCACGATTGACTAAAGGCCATACTCTACTATACAATAGTGTCACTGTGTAAACAGAGTGCACTCGTAGCTCAATTGGTTAGAGCACCCGCCTGTCACGCGGGAGGTTACCGGTTCGAGCCCGGCCGAGTGCGCAAACAAAAACAGGTCCTTTGACCTGTTTTTTGCTTTTCCTATATACTATATCCATGGAACCACAAAACCGAGAAGATCATCGCATCACTTCTACTGCCATTATTCATAAAGATGGTAAGTTTTTAATCACAAAACGCAGCCCGCATAAAAAAGCATTTCCGAATAAGTGGACCGTTCCAGGAGGCGGCCTCGAAACAGACGACTACACAAAAACACCGAAGACAACTGCCGATCATTGGTACTTCGCGATTGAAAATTCTCTCCGCCGCGAAATACGCGAAGAAGTAAACCTTGAAGTTGGTAAAGTTGATTATCTACTCGACATGGCGTTTATTCGTCCTGATGGCACACCTGCTATCATTCTCAGCTATTACTGCCCATATGCTTCAGGGGAAGTAGTACTTGACGCCGATGCCGTTGAATTTGCTTGGGTTACGTACGAAGAAGCAAGGGAATACGATCTTGTTGATGGCATTCTCGGGGAAATCGAAATGGTAGATAAAATACTAAAAGGAGAAGATCCACGCACTGTATCGTTTAACCATACTGCATAACTATATGCAAAAAAGACCGTGTGCCTAGGCGCACGGTCTTTGGTTTTAAACCCCAGCAGGAAACCGCTCTTTGTCGCGAGAAAAAGATTTTGTGATGCTTTTACTAATAGCATCCTCAAAATTAACTCCCATCGATTCAGCCAGTTCCCGAAGCACCTTCATCGTGATAGAAATCCTCGAACAAATTGTCGCGCGAGTATGTTCTTCATCTAGTGAATGGTTCAACTTGCCCGCATGCCCATCCAGCCTATTAAGCAAGGACATCGGGTCATTTCGATCGTTGCCGTATCCGCTTGTTCTCACACCGCTTGCGCAAATAACATAATTCATCGAATTTGCAAGACAGAAGAGCGTATATGCGACATCTCCGATTTCAAGTTCGATACTACCCACCGCTTCATCGGTTCGTTTCTTTTTATCGCCATAACAGTGATTAACCTCCCGGGCCAATTCCCCTTTCTCCTCAATGAGACGTCCGCCAATCGAAAGTGGCGACCAGTACAGCCACCCACGTGCAGCAAACTCAAAATCAATCTGTTGCTGAAATAAACGAAACGGTTGTTTCATGGCAATATCTCCTTTGAAATGCCTCTATTAAAATTCTACCCCAAACATACACCCACCCTTTTAAAATTGCAAACAAAAAGAGCCGTACGCCCTAGGCGCACGACTCTTTTTATTCTCAAACTAATTAATGACTAGGTATGTTTTACCTCCTTACAAGATCTCCATTTGCGCCGGGAGCGTTCCAAAACGGATCGCATCCGACTTCTCCGCAAACCAAATATCTACATAGTTGGTTCCGTTATATCGGGCATTCATCCGGTCTTCGACGGTGAATACCTTGTCACCGAAAAGTTTCGGCAACTTGAATTTGGTACCGAATGGCATGAAGTTGCTAGCAGCAACTCCGTCCCGTACATACGAACCAGAGGCCGTAAGAAACGGGGTGCTATCGGTTTCATTCTCACTACTTGAATATCCGGTGGCAGTCACACTGCGGAACTTCTGTTCGCTCGTGCTTGTGTCATTCGAATAAACGATCGGTTCTCGTTGAGGCATTGCTGCCTGCGCGACAACCGCTCCTTCAAGTGCCAAAATGTCTTGTACCGGATTAAATCCGATAGGATTGGCCGCTTGGGTAGCGAATGAAAGATCTTTCATTGCAAAGAGGGCATTGGCGCCCAGAAGGGCGAATACGATTAAAAATCGTTTACTACTGCTCATGTTGCAATACAAAATCCCCTTATCGAGGATCTTGATATAAGGCTAACAGGGGTTCCAAACCCTGTCAAGCGAGCTCAATCATACCCAAAACCATTTGTCAAGTATTTCTAAATGGGGTATAAAAATGGCCCCGCAGGGCCATGGGTGGTTATTCGTCGCACCGATACTGTGGGTTGAAGTTCTTTTGGATTGAAGCCCCGCTCTTCAAGACGATGCCTCCCGTGCAAGAACTGCCATAATCCAGTATCTTCAGCTTTCCTCCATCAATACAGAAGTTAGTCCCTTTAGAGAAGTGGTGATAGTCCTCGTAAAACACCATCGACCCTATTAAATTCTCCATCTGGACGCTGAAATGAAGATATTCCATTCCAACAGGGGTCCCCTTTTTCTGAATATTAATAAAGCCAAGAAGCGAAAAGTATGTAGGCTGCAAGAAGGAGTTTTGGGTTGTCACATAACACCAAAATTCCATCCAATTAGCCCATATCCCTGAAAACAACCGCCACCGCATGCTTAGCTTCGAGCCAAAGGGCCTTTTTATGCAATACCAAGCGGCTCGCCACTCAGCAGCATCTCTCAGGCTAGCAAATGTACGCGGGAGTACGCTCAGCCTAATAAGCGGAAGCTTAATAACAAAAGGCAATCGTTCCGAGATAAGGACTGCGCGGCTTGTGCCTTTTACAATAACAACGGTAAGCCCTTTTATTTGCATGCCCCTCTCCTCTCTTATGGGTTTAGACTACTATGAGCTACTCTCGATATACCACATTAAAAATAATTTGACAACACAAATAAAATATACTGTAATGGAGCAGGACTTTCCCAACCACCCTTTAACAGAAAGGAATTACCGCATGCCCAGACACAGATTGAGGAATGTCGTATTTTTAACCCATGGAGATTACAATTCGAATTTTTACCTCAGCAGAGCAGGTATCATTCAAATGGCCGACGCTGCAGAAGAAGTCGCTAAACTCCTCGGTACTCAGTCGGTAAAGGTTGTGACATCGCCGGCAGCAAGAGCCTTCCAGGGCGCAGAGATCGTAGGTCGCCGGTTTAACGTACAGCCCGAAAAAGTCGACGCGCTCTGGATTGCTGGGCCGCGCAAAGGGTCAGTACATCAAGCTGTCAATGCACTCCTTCCCCATATGGGCATCGCCGCAACGCTCATTGTCGTCACGCACCCATCGCCCGTCAGAGATCTCCCGAAGGAATTCGCGCGAGCCGCTCTCGGCTTTTCCATTTCCTCGGGAAGTCGAGGCTACGGTAAAGGATGGCTCATTAACGTTGCGGAGCGCGTGGCCCTACCCATTTAACGCTCTCGGTAGTCAGTTTTCTCTTCCGTTCACCACTTAGGTGAACGGAATTTTTTAATCGCTCAAAGCCCCTAATAAAAAATCGGGGCCTTTTATTGACAAAGTCTTGCTACACGTATTAAATACAAACTAGCTATTTAATCTTTTTGCGGGGAGACGTTCGATGAGCCTGAAAAAGCTAGTTGTTATTCGAAATGCCAATTTTATGACAGAAGGGTCAGTCGGCGAAAAGCAAGCGGAAACGCTCGTCGAACGCCTCGCACCTATTATCGGGTCAGTATCACCAATCGTGTTAACTTCCCCGAGAGAAAGTGCGCGAAAAACTGCGAAGTCTATTTGCAAAAAGTTTAGGGTTCGCTGGTTCTCTGCGTCTGACGCTCTCTGGTGCACGCGCGAAGAACTCACAAGCAAGGCCCCACAATCACTCACACTTATCGAGGAACACTGGGACGATAGTGAGATAATCATTATCATAACCCACGCCAATTACATGGATTGGCTTCCTAAAGCATTCGCTGAAAAATTTCTTGCCGTCGATCTTGACGGAGGAGACATCGGCTATACCCGCGGGTGGGTCATTGATTGCGTAAACAAGACCATTGTGCAGGTTTAATACCTCCCACTAAGTACCAAAAGCCCCCGAAGTCGGGGGCTTTTTTATAATGTGAACCTGTCCAGATTCGAACTGGAGACCTCTACAATGTCAATGTAGCGCTCTAACCAACTGAGCTACAGGTCCAAAGCTACTCTCGGTGGGCGTGGAAGGAATCGGACCTTCGACCTCTGTCTTATCAGGACAGCGTTCTACCACTGAACTACACGCCCATGCAACACTTTTACATCGCAAGTGCTTTTATATATACCTTACTTTAACTTATTTTTCAACCCCAATAGCTCGCCAAGTGTTCTAGGAAAGCGCTCTTTCTGCTTTACTCAATTATAATCCCTAATTCTGCAGCTTTTTGAAAATTAAACCGCACCCCTCCTTCCCCACTCGTCCCCGCATCACCTACAGCGCTTATTAAACCATCTCGTATAAACGTAAGTGAAAAAGAAACAACACTCACAAGGGCAATGAGAATGGCGATAGCAATTACCGGGGCTATTATTTTCTTTTTTTCAAAATTTATTTGCATATCAATAAAAAGTCTATATTCCCATCTTCCTATTAGAAAGCAATTACATACCCTTCAAGCGCAACACGTAAGATGGCGTCGTCACGAGAAGTATCTATTCTTGTAAATCGCACAAAGTAATTACTTTTTTCAACGGAAGCAAGGAATACACCCAGATCAGAAAGATTTTTCTGTCCTTCAAGTGTTAGCGAGAAATTTGTTTTTTGCAGATCGCCCGCAGTAGGTGCAGTTTCTTCTTTAAACTTAGGCGACCCCGAAAAGCCAGCCTGTTGTACAAGCAATCCAATATCAGAAGAAAATCCAAGGAGCTGTTCTTTTGACGTAAGTAACGCGTCGATTTGCGCAGCATATCCTTTTGCTTTTTCTGATTCCCTTTGCAGCGCCGTTAATGCATCCAGAGAATCTTCCCTATTTTGTATGTTCGCGCGCGATTGAATAATTGCTGCAGACCGTGCATCAATATCAGCCTTTACATACCAAACACCCCCAATCAAAACGAGGCTAATCCCAACACCGATACCGAGCGTACGTATAAAAATTCTCTTAGGGTTCATACAATAGTCAGTATACCTCGTTAGAAAATTTATGTCGATATGAATTATCATCACCACATACAATAATTTTGTTCCACTTTGCCTGATGTTAATTTTTCCATCGAAGTGTATAATACACCTAGCATGGAAAGAAAATTTTTATCTATCTCCATTAATAGCGAAGCGTATCCAGCGCTCTTGAAAGAAATTCCTGATGCACCAACAAGTTTATTTTGTGTCGGGCAACTTCCTGCCCTCGATACTCTCTGCATTGCAATCGTGGGAACGCGCAAAGCAACAACGCAAGGCAAAGCGCTTGCAAAACGCATTGCGTATGATCTTACACAACATGGTATCGTTGTAGTGAGTGGCCTTGCTATGGGCATTGATACCGCGGCGCACGAAGGAGCTGTAGAAGCAGGCGGTAAAACCATTGCCGTCCTCGCTGGCGGACTTGATACAATCTATCCCTCCCAAAATACTGCACTAGCAGACAAGATTATAGCGCTCAAGGGCGCAATACTATCCGAATATCCATTACAAACCCCTTCCTATCCAAACCAATTTCTTGCCCGCAACCGCATCGTAAGTGGCCTGTGCGTTGCCACGATCGTTATTGAAGCTCCGGAACGTTCAGGGACACAGGCAACAGCCCGATTCGCACTCGAACAAGGACGAGAGGTGTTTGTCTTCCCCGGCCCAGTGGACCATCAAAATTATATGGGCTCGCATCGCCTTATTCGCGATGGTGCACGTCTTATTACAAAGGCGGAGGATATATATGAAGACCTCAACATCCCGGCCACAGCAACGCAACAACAAAATCTGTTCCAAGCAAGCACACCACAAGAGCACGCTCTATTGGTTATGCTTAAAGAAGCAGGAAAGCCGCTCTCGGTTGACAAACTAAGCGAACTCACTACACTAGAGGCACACGTAATAAACTCCGCACTCGCCACGCTCGTCCTATCAGGGGCAATACAAGAAACAGAACGAGGCTTTACTATATAATATGAAACTTGTCATTGTAGAATCTCCAACAAAAGCCAAAACGATTAGTAAATTTCTCGGAAAGGGGTACCAAGTCGAATCTTCATTCGGCCATATTCGCGATCTTCCTAAGAGTAAGCTTGCCATTGATATAGAACACGACTTCGAACCGAGCTACATTATTCCGGTTAAGGCAAAGAAACGTGTCACGCAAATGAAAAAAGATGCGGCAAAAGCCGACATCGTTATTCTCGCATCCGACGAAGACCGAGAAGGGGAAGCAATCGCCTACCACTTAACCGAAGCGCTTAAATTAAAGGATCGCCCTGAAGCAGAGGTGCAGCGCATCACCTTTCACGAAATCACCAAAACCGCAATCGAAGAAGCGCTTAAGCATCCTCGCAAGATCAACGACGCGCTCGTGCATGCGCAACAAGCGCGCCGCGTACTCGATCGGCTTGTGGGCTATAAGCTTTCTCCGTTCCTCTGGGAAAAAGTTATGAAGCGTCTTTCCGCTGGGCGCGTACAATCCGTCGCACTCCGTATTATTTGCGACCGAGAGGCAGAAATAAAAAAGTTTATCGCCGAAGAATATTGGACCATGTCTGCCCTGTTTAAAGAAAAGGGCTCCGATATCGTAATCGACGCAAACCTTGTTTCTATTAACAATGAAGCACTTGGAAAGTTTGGGCTTCCTACTGAAAAAATTGCACAGGAAACAAAAGAACAACTTACTGCATCGACCTATGCAATAGGAAAAATAGAGGAGCGTGAATCAAAAAAGAATCCGCTTGCCCCATTCACCACAAGTACGCTGCAGCAAGAGGGAAGCAAAAAGCTTCGCTATTCAGCAAAGCAAACCATGGCAATAGCGCAGGGCCTGTATGAAAAAGGGCTTATTACCTATATGCGTACCGACTCGGTAAACCTCTCTAAGGAGTCTCTTGAAGCTGCAAAAAAATGGATTGTTGAAAATCTTGGCGAACAATACGCCACAGATACACCGCGCGTATTTAAAACAAAGTCCAAGCTTGCACAAGAAGCGCACGAAGCAATCCGTCCAACAAACCCGGCTATTTCTCCAGAGCTGTTTACTATTGATGACGATCCAAAGGCGAAAAAATTATACGAATTAATTTGGCGTCGCTTTATCGCATCACAGCTTCCTCAAGCAACACACAAAACCACAACGATTGAAGTTGTCGGCACGAACGCCACAGCAAACAAAACATTTGAATTTCGTGCGAGTGGTACGGTTACTGTCTTTGATGGATTCCAAAAAATAATGCCAACGAGTGGCGAAGAAAAGGTAATGCCTCGTATGACAGTCGGAGATATTTTGCATGCAGAAAAAATAATCCCGGTGCAACACTTTACAGAACCTCCAGCGCGCTACGACGAAGCAGGCCTTATTAAGATACTCGAAGAGTATGGCATCGGTCGGCCATCTACCTATGCACCGACCATCTCGACTATTCAAACGCGCAATTATGTAGAGAAGACTGATCAGCGTAGATTTAAGCCAACCGAGATCGGCGAAGCGGTTAACGAGATGCTCTGCGCGCACTTCCCGCAAATTGTGGATGTGCAATTCACCGCGAAGATGGAAGATGAATTCGACGAAATTGCTGAAGGCAACAAGCGCTGGCAAGATGTTATCGGAACATTTTATGGGCCGTTCGAAAAAAATCTCGAAGCAAAAATGAAGGAGGTACCGAAGATTGAACGCGCACTCGAAGTTTCCGACGAAGTATGCCCACTCTGTGGAAAACAAATGCTTATCAAGTATAGCCGCTTTGGAAAGTTTCTCGCATGCTCTGGATTCCCAGAATGTAGGCACACGAAAAAGATTTTAACTGAAGAAGAGAAGGCACTCGGCAAGTGTCCGACATGCAAAGAAGGAGACATTATTAAAAAGAAATCGAAGCGCGGACGCGGCTTCTATAGCTGCTCGCGATACCCTGATTGCGATTATGCATCGTGGAAAAAACCCGAAACAAAGGAGGGTAGCGAAGGGGAAGAGGGTGGAGAAAATACTAGTGACGAATAATAAAAATGCGCGGTTCTATTAATAGAACCGCGCATTTTTATTTTAGCTTTTCATTCCCGCGAACACGGGAATATATTTAATACTGGATTCCCGCCTGCGCGGGAATGACAGAGGTAGGGCATTTTCCTTACGAACATGGGAATATTTCGGATAAAGGGCGCTGGAAAAAGATCGGAAGAAGCTCGGTGTTTGAGCGCTCTTTTTTAGTGCGCGAGTTCCGAGCTTCAACCGTTTTGGAAGCGACCCCGAAATATTTTCGGTTCGTTGTTTTTGACATACTTTTTCAAAAAAGTATAACGAACCTTTTTAATTCAACTCCGTCGACTTTTAAAAAACGTGCAAAGAAACCTTTGATTTCTTTTTTATTCTTGCTATACTTTTCTCACATGTTACAAAAAGCAAACAAGTCTATGTTTTCCTTTAGCTTTTACTGGTTTACCAACGGACCAGCTTTTTGTCGTGCATGTAGTTAATTTGATTAACTAAACTCATTCATCGAAACAAAAGCTGGCCCCTAGGGACCAGCTTTTTTTGTTTTTTGAAGAGCTCATTTACAACTAAAGGAAGGAGTAGCTATATGGACAACTATCGAGAAGAGTCCGAGCGATTAATGCGTGAAAGCCTCGCGCTTCGCGAAGAAGCGCTCGATCGATGGTGCTTTGGAACGCCAGAGGCAAAAACATGTCCTCGTTGTTTCGGAGCGACTATCACCGTGCTCTACACAAGAGGGAACGAACATCTCAAGTGTGAAGAGTGTGGGGCAAGAGGTCCAATATATGCGCCTTACGCCGCATGATTGCGCACAAAAAAGGCGACCGAATAGGTCGCCTTTGTTTTTTGCAAACAGGATTAGTGACACTCACAGCAATGGCAATCTCCAAAATCCCACGACCGATCCACAGGCTTCTTCGGGCACCCTTTTTTGTGTGCCTCAAACATCATTTCAGTGTGGTTGAATTGTCGTCTGCAATATGGACATTGCCGCATTTCCTTTTCGCCAACTTCAGCAAGAGCCATACACTTGGCAATGTGTACAGCGGCAATCCTTTGTTTAAAAAGCGGCTCCCTGCAAATAGGGCATCGATACACTTCGAACATCTTTCGAATCCTTTCATCTGCGGGTTAAGATACTACCGAAAAACTACCACACCCAATTTAAAATAGCAATAAAAAAAGTGGCCTCCCTGGGGAGGTCACTGGGTTAACATTGCACACCAAGGAAAAGGCTCGGCCATTGAGGAGGCAGTACCAACCTCATACCTTTGTTCCGCTAATCCTATCTGTCTCCAGCTAGATAGAGTTGGAACTACTAAGCCTTCCCACAAGGTGCACAAATTTGATTTCCGCTGTTGTTCGGAATTGATTCACGTCCCCTGCGCAGACCTATAAGGTCTTTACAAGTATTGCAAATCGACAACTCGTCCTTGGGGGTAACCCAAGGTGTGGCCCTTGCCACCAAGCGGAAATTCGAAACTGTTGGTCGGGAGGAGTGGATTTGAACCACCGGCCTCTTGCTGGTGACAAGCGCGCTACCAGGCTGCGCCACCTCCCGACACATTTTTACCAAAGTTTAATGTGGCGTGCATAACGGGATTCGAACCCGCGACCTCCGCATACATCTGTCAGAAGACAGGTCCGGTGCTCTACCTACTGAGCTATATGCACACACACTTGGCGGCCTAGAGTGGATTTACACCACCGCCTGCCGGAACATCGTCCGACCGCTCTCCGCTCACAGTCACACCCTTGCGCCTCTTAAAAAGAGGTGCGAGTTGTAATAGTCGCTCAAAGCTACTAGACCAAACAGGTTAGGGTGGAAGGAATTCCGCCTCCATCAAATCCGATAAGGATTTAATTAATTATTACACCCACTTAACTTTGGAAATTTATTTCAATGACTGGCTGGAGTGACGGGATTCGAACCCGCGACCTCCTCTTGATTACCGCGCGGGCCTTTGTGGGCCAATTGTTCTATTTTTCAGAAACAGGTCGCGATAAAACCAAGAGACGCTCTACCTACTGAGCTACACCCCAACACTTGTCATCGATTTTTATGTAAAGAGCTACTTCCGTAACATGGAGGAGGGAGGCCTCGTTGGCCGACAATCTCGAGAGACCGCGCCGGTGAGCACACTCCTACTCCTCCATGTCTTGGAAAGTAATACCATACTCTATCATTACCTTTTTGTCAAACCCTGTAGTAGATATGGTATACTAGGAGTAAATTTGTCATTCCCGCGGAGGCGGGAATCCAGAGTTACATAGATTCCCGCCTCCGCGGGAATGACACCGTAAAAAATCCATGACAATAGACCAGGCACAATCACGCATAGAGCAACTTCGCAAAACGATTAACCATCATCGTTATTTGTATCACGTGCTCGACACGCAGGAAATTTCCGACGCAGCACTCGATTCACTTAAGAAAGAGTTGTTTGACCTTGAACAACAATATCCTGAGCTAATTACTTCCGACTCTCCTACGCAGCGCGTAGGAGGAAAACCGCTCAAAGCATTTAAAAAAGTTGCGCACGAAGCACAGATGCTTTCTTTTAATGATGCATTTTCAGAAGATGATATGCGTGACTGGGCACAACGCAACGAAAATTATCTTTCTTCTACATCCTCTTTCTCATCTCTCACCTCTCATCTCCCACCTCTCTTTTATGGCGAGCTAAAAATCGATGGCTTTGCAATCGAACTTGTGTATGAAAACGGCACACTTGTGCAAGCCTCCACACGTGGCGATGGTTTTATCGGCGAAGACGTGACGCAAAATATAAAAACGGTCGAAGCTATTCCGCTTACTATTCTTTCACCAGAAGAAGCCCGGGATAATGCAAAGAAGCTTAATCTCAACATTACTACATTTAATTTTAATGTACCGCGCATTGTTGTTCGAGGAGAAGTATTTTTAACAAAGAAAGAATTTGAGCGTATCAATAAAGAACAGGAGGCAAAAGGGCAGAAAGTATTTGCAAATCCACGTAATATCGCAGCAGGTTCAGTGCGCCAACTCGATGCAAAAGTAATCGCTTCGCGCAAGCTTGATTCATATCAATACGCACTCGTTACCGACCTTGGCCAAACAACACATGAAGAAGAACATCTTTTATTAAAGGCGTTTGGTTTTAAAACAAATCCGCATAACAAACCGCTTACTTCTCTGGAAGACGTTTTTGCATTTCGTAATTATTGGGACACGCATCGAGAAAAAATCGATTATGAAATTGATGGCATTGTCGTTATGACAAATGACAACGCAACATGGAATGCACTTGGTATTGTTGGCAAAGCACCTCGGGGAGGTATTGCGTATAAATTCTCACCCGTAGAGGCCACAACTGTTGTGGAAGATATTAAAGTACAAATCGGACGCACAGGCACACTTACCCCTGTCGCTGTTATGCGCCCAGTCACAGTTGGAGGTGTCACTATATCACATGCGACACTACATAACGCAGATCAAATCGAACGGCTTGGGTTACGTATCGGTGACACTGTTGTCATTAGCCGAGCTGGTGATGTTATCCCTCAAATTACCGAGGTGCTTACGGATATGCGCACAGGTAAAGAAAAGGCTTTTGTTATGCCAACACACTGCCCTGCCGATGGTTCGCCGGTTGTTCGTGATGGCGTGGCATATCGTTGCTCAAATAAAAAATGCGGTGCTCGCAACAGCGAGAATATTCGCCATTTTGTTTCTCGCTCTGCGTTTGATATTCGTGGCCTTGGTCCAAAAATCATCGACCGCTTTATTGATGAGGGGTTAATCTCTGATGTTGCTGATATTTTTACACTCACTGAAGGCGATATTAAAACGATGGAAGGCTTTGGTGAAAAGTCCGCAGAAAATATTATTCGTGAAGTGAGCGAACATAAAAAAATACCCCTCGCTCGTTTTATATACAGCTTAGGCATTATTCATATTGGAGAAGAGACAAGTCGTGCATTAGTAAATGCGCTCCCAATTCCTAATACTCAATTCCAAATTTCTGATGTTATTGAAGAATTTCAAAAATTAACAATCGAAACCTTGCAAGAAATTCCCGACGTTGGCCCGTCTGTTGCAAATAGTATTCATGAATGGTTTAACGACAAACACAATATCGAACTTTTACATCGCTTAGAAGATCTCGGCGTTACGGTCTTTATTGAACAAAAGGTTGCGGGCACAAAACTTGCAGGAAAAACATTTGTTCTTACCGGCACGCTCGAAACAATGTCGCGCGACGAGGCAAAAGAAAAAATCCGAGAACTTGGCGGAGAAACAGCTGAGTCGGTAAGTAAAAAAACTTCGTACGTGGTAGTGGGCGCTGACCCGGGGAGTAAAGCGAAGAAAGCAGAGGAATTGGGCGTTACTATTCTTAATGAGCAAGCGTTCATGAAATTAATTGGATAAAAAAAGGCCCATCCGCTAGCGGATGGGCCTTGTGCATTTTAACCAGATCAAGAGGTTCACAGAATAAAGTGCGTATCATTCTGAAACTTGGGTTTAACCATTGAGCACCCGAGACCGTGCGTAGCAAGCTGTCGTTGAAGATGCGCCTCAGCAAGAGGGGTTGTTGCCACGCAGACAAATTCCTCAGAACACCCACTGTCGTAGTACATCTTTCCGAAGAAGAAATATCCCTTAAGAAAACTCCTCAGAGACAATTCGGCCACTTCTTTTGGCGTTCGTGCAGTCTGACACTCACCCTGACGCAAGAACGCATCATAAAAGTTCTGCCAGTTTACGACACCTATGAAGCATTCCAGCTCAAAAGAAGCGACCCCTTGGCCAGCCGTAAAGAAGACTTTTTTCGAAACACTGAAGGCGTCCATAGGCACCGAGACAAGCTGCACACCACCCAACTCCTTCAGCTTGTAGTAAAAGGGTTCTGCATGGTGTGTAACAACCTTCCCATCCAACACCTCGAGTACGCTTCCCTCGCACCGCTTGAAACGGGACCCGACATAGGTCATTAGAGCGAGCCCGAAAACCGCTAGGAGCACCCCTGCGCACACCCACGGAATAGATTGGGGCTTAGGTAGAGATAAATCAGCAAGTAAGATGATGATCGCACCAACCATTGTCACGGCAAGCGCTTTATTACACGCTTTTCCTCTTTGCCCATAAGTGTATGTCCTCATTCCTCTTCTCCCTTCAAAATTGATAATGAATCTGTCCTTATTAAACAATATATTTAATGCGTTGTCAATCAAAATTAATAGGATAAAAAAAGGCCCATCCGCTAGCGGATGGGCCTGTATTATTTTCGTCCTGTTTAGGAAATGAACAGGGCTTCTATTTTACATATGGGGACTGCTTTGGTGCAGTGCAACCCATATTCATCCAGCGCTCGCGCAAGTTGCTGCTCGGCAGCTGTTTGAGTCATGTCGAGGACATACTGTTCGCCCCCTCGATAATAGAACAGCCTGATTTCCTCGGCATTTTCAGCCAGGAATTCTTCGATTCGTCTACCGATCGTATCTTCCGGCGTAAGCTCCCCATCCTCATTGGGCCTTAGAAATGCGTTGTAAAACAGTTGAGGATTAAGGGGTATTGCTGCGCATACGACCTGATATAAGAGAATCTCTCCTCGCCGTACCCCAGTACGCAATGTTCGCGTCACCGTAATCGGTTTAAACGTAATAGGCACAAGCTGCACGCCCGCCAGCTCCTTAACTTTGTAGCAAAAAGGTCCCGCGTGATACGTGACAATCTTTCCGTCCAGCGCCTCAAGAATACCCCCTGCACACCATGCAAATTTCGTAGCAACAAAGTACGCGTACAAAATGCAGGAGAGTGCGACTAAAAACATGCCGATTATCCCGAGCCAAAAAATAGGCCCCATCCCTTTTGTCGCTCCTATGTAGGCGGGGATCATACCTACAAATAAACCAACAAAGATTCCGTGCAATGCTCTTCTCGCCCTTTTTTCCTTGTAATCATCTGGATACATCCTCATCTCGCCACACTCCTTTTCAAATTGATAATGAATCTGCCCCTATTCAACGCTATATTAAAAGGGTTGTCAAGAAAATTTCTAAAAAATAAGGCCTAGCTCGTTTGCCTATTGGCAAACGAGCTAGGCCCCTTACGCAGTCTCTTCCGTAAATTATGAAATACTGGACGTTTCAACATCAACCTTACACCCGACGCCATCGAGTTGGAGGGCGCTTGACGCGAGTTCGTCAAGCAAATACCCCGCAAGGAGATCTCCGACAAGGAGCTCCATTACAAGACAGCTGTCTTGCCCTTGTGTGTCGTACATCCCTGGAAGCGCAGATTCATTTTGCCGCAGAAAAACGGCAAGCAGGTTGCCGACAATCTCATTAGGCGTTGGCGCCGCACCACGAACAGACCGCAAGAACTTGTCAAAATACAGTTGATGCTTCTTTGCGTGACAGAATACTCTAGCACGCACGCAAACCGTCATAATCTTTCCGTCGACAACAGCCCGGAGCTGTCGCTTCTCATCGATAGGACCGAGCTTATGGGGAATGATCTTCCCTCCCCCTTCCTTCAGTTCTCTCTTCCGGACATACCCTCCCTCCGGATAGTACCCGAGCACGTTTTGTTTGGCGTCGACGATAAACGCCGGCCCAAAAGCCCGAAATGTATCTAGCCGGTTTACTGCCAACACCGCGATACCCCCCGCAAACATAAGTGAACCAACAAATACTTCAATCCACCCAGTGCGAAGCCCCCATAACGCGAGCACTCCGAAAATAAACACGCATACAATGCTAAGCGTGGCAATTCCTTGCTTCGCCTTCATCCCTTCTTCCCACGTATAAATCTTCATTTCCAGCTCTCCATTTCTTTTTTAAGTTGTTTGTGTCCTGAGTAGTCAATACCACAAATTTTGCAGGGCTGTCAACTCAAGAGCATTTAATCAGCTCGCAAGGGTTATCTCTTCTTAATCAAAATAAAAAATACCCTACTGTAAAATATGTCTGTTTTTTATGTCTATCATAGCCTCCCAAGTGTCTATAACTCTTGCTATAGCAAGAGTTATAGACACTTTTAAAAAGAAGGTGAGAAGGAAAAATGCACGTTGTATATATCATTAGACGTACGAGGGATCTCGTATTTACTTTTTACATACATAAAAAATGGCCCGCTTTTTAAGCGGGCCCCTTATTACATAAGTTCACTTTTCCTAACGCATCCTTTCTTACTCTCAAGGAACGGCCACACGCCGACCGAGCAATCACTCGCGTGATAGAGCAACAACCCGTGACTTCTCAATTCTTTTGCAAGCAAATCCCGCATTGAGGAGGTTAGTGTATATACACCCTCTCCTTTTTGCGTTCGCGCGCTTATTTCAGGAAATGGCCACTCTTGGGATGCACTCTGTAAGATAAACGTCCCGAGAACTTTCCCCGTGATGAATTCAACGCCGTGACACGCACCTTCATAGTACTCCTGCAGATGATGCGGGTTTGGGCCCACGGTTATTACAACTGTGTACGTCGTGATCAACCCTGGCATCCATGCAACCGCCATCATCCTCGTCACAGTCATTCGCTCTATAGAGAACGGAACGAGTGTCCGCTCACCCAGCTCAGAAAACTTGTAGAGAAGCGGTCCTTGGTGGTAGCCAACGACCTCACCCTCAACCACCTCCATGACCGCGCCGCTAATGTGTCCAAACTTTGCCTTTTCGCGCGCCTCCGAAAAATGCGTGACCATAATCACGAGCAACAGGTACACAATAAGGCCACCCCCTATCCGCGCATCGAGCTTCCCCGTAAAAAATCCGCAATAATAGGAAACAAGTACTCCAAAAATCCCAGCGACTGTTAGCCAAGCGGCCGACTTTCGTGCCGCGTACTCAAGCTGATCTACAGAATATGTCTGCAACATAGTCCAACTCCTCTCTATTAAATTATTAAGAATATGATTCTGCCCCTAGTAAACCAATTCGCACAAAAGCTGTCAACTAATACAAAAGGCCCGTCTCGAAAGACGGGCCACTGCAAACAGGTTATACGAAAATACCGAACAACGAGAGCTGCCTGCCAAGAAGTTGCCACTCGCGCTTGATGTAGCGCGGCTGTCCAACGGCAGCAGACCACAATAGGTGGTACACATTTTTCGCTGGCGCATTTACCATCGCGCCGGAAAGCAATCGTTCGTCCGCAGAGAAAATCTCGACACTCACCCCGCGATTTCGCAGGATGATTTGCAAGCGCATCCATGCTTCTTGGTTGTGCGAGTTACTCGTTGCTTGGGAGCTCTTCTCCCACAAATAATGAAGGAGCATCTCCATTTCTTGGACAGAGAATTTTTTGTTTGTAAAAATGCCTGTTGAAAGGAGCGCATGAATTAGATTTGCGGATCTTAGTGTCACCCGGATCCCCTTGCGCCTACAATCTCCATAAAAATATGGCATACACAGTACCCTTCCTCTCTCTTCTGAAGTTTAATTTGCTACCCCGATTTAATCATGGATATACGCGCGCGTCAAGAAACGGCTTGTTTGCATATTCGTTATAATTACTACATAGTATCTATACTATAATTATGCAGAAATCTTCACTAGAAACGCTTTTGCAAGTAATAGAAAAGCGGAGAAAATTATCCGACGCCGAAGTTGAGCTTTTAAAAAAGGCCTACTTAACTTCGCAAAAAGCGCACGAAAACCAAAAACGGAATTCTGGAGAGCCATACTTTAACCACGTGTTCCAAACAGCGCTCACCCTCGCAAGCTGGGATCTTGATACAGCGACAATTGCCGCGGGGTTGCTTCATGACACTGTTGAAGACACCTCATATAAACTCGAGACGTTACAGAAAGACTTTGGAGAAGAAATCGCCTTTTTAGTAAACGGCGTAACAAAGCTTGGACATCTTAAATATCGTACCTCTGTAAAAACAGAGCATGAGCGTATGGAGCATTTAGCGGAGAATCTGCGTAAGATGATTCTCGCAATCAGCGAAGACCTTCGTGTTGTTTTTGTGAAGCTCGCAGACCGCTTACATAACATGACCACCCTTGGGTCTGTCCCTTCCCTAAAACAAAAGCGTATCGCGCTGGAAACGCTGGAAATATACGCTCCACTCGCCTACCGCCTTGGTATGCAAAATCTTTCGGGTGAGCTGGAGGATCTTACGTTTATGTATCTCCATCCGGAAGAATATGAATGGATGAAGAAAAATGTAAGCGAACAGTATGAAGAGCGCGTACAATATCTTGAACGCGTTGAGCCTCTTTTGCGTACTGCACTTAAGAAAGCAAACATAGAGCCGATAAAAATAGATTACCGCGCAAAACGCCTTTCGAGTTTATATAAAAAATTACTCAGGTCCGACATGAACCTCGAGCAAATTTATGACTTTGTTGCGCTTCGCGTTATCGTAAACACCGTCGAAGAATGTTATAGCGCGCTCGGCATGGTGCACCAACTATGGCCGCCGATGCCCGGTCGTATTAAGGATTATATAGCGCTTCCAAAACCAAACGGATATAAGAGTCTTCACACGACCGTCTTTTGCGAAGACAAGCGAGTGACCGAAATACAAATTCGAACACTACAAATGCATGAGGAAGCGGAGAACGGTATCGCCGCTCACTGGGCATACAGCCAAGCAAAGACGTCTAAAGAATTTATCGCAGGAGATAAATCCTTCTCCGTAAAGCAGGCTGATCTCAACTGGGTTAATCAGCTCCGTAATTGGCAAAAAGATTTTACCGGACCAGACGAATTTGTGCAGTCGCTAAAAATAGACTTCTTTAAGCATCGCGTTTTTGCCATCACACCGAAAGGCGAAGTTATCGACCTACCTACCGGCTCAACCCCTATCGACTTTGCGTACCAAATTCATAGCGAAATTGGCGACCATTGCGTAGGAGCAAAGGTGAATAACAAAATGGTTCCGCTTGATTACCAGATTGAATCAGGCGACCTCGTAGACATCTTGGTGCAGAAAAATAAAAAGCCTTCTGAGTCGTGGCTTAAGATAGCAAAAACATCTGCTGCAAAGCAGCATATTCGCAGTGTTATTCGTAAAGAAACATCGGTATTGCGCAAGGGGCCACAGCTTGAAATACGCATCACTGCAAGTGACCGTTTGGGATTAATAAAGGATATCTCAAGTGTTATTTCTCGTGCCCGAGTAAACATTCTTAATCTGACCAATATTCACCCTCCCTCAAAAACTGCGTTTCCTATTATTAAAATCTTATGTGATATAGATAGCAAGGAAAAGGCTGAGAAACTTATTTTTAAGCTAAAGGCAGTTAATGGGGTAAAGGAAATTAATTATCAACTGATCTAAGCTAAAAACCTACCCACACTGGGTAGGTTTTTTGTACTTTACATCAATTCCGCTAGGCCGCATTATATAGGTATTAACTTTTAATACATTCCTTTATGCAAAAATCGTCAAAATGTCTTTACTGGCTTCTTGGAATATACGCTATCGAATTCTTAGTACTCGCAATTAATCCAGTCGACATGGCAACATGGTTTGTGGAAAATCTAACCGTCTGGCTTATTATCGCCGCCATCGTAGCCTTGTATGCCTTAAAAATTCGCTTCTCAAACATGGCGTACGTTCTTATGTTTGTACTTATTTATTTACACACCATAGGTGGGCATTATACCTTTGCGAATGTTCCGTTTGGATGGATAACGAATATGTTTGATTTCTCTCGTAACCACTTTGATCGCATTGCGCATTTCTCGGTTGGCTTTTATGCATTCGCAATCGCCGAATGGCTCTTTGTACGCAAATTAGTTTCCAGTAAATTTATTTTATTCACCTACCCCGTTTTTGTTATCGCCTCGCTCGCGATGAGCTATGAGCTTATCGAATGGATTTATGCAGCAACCGCAAACCCAGAAGCGGGCATAGCCTACCTCGGGTCACAGGGAGATATTTGGGACGCACAAAAAGACATGCTTGCCGACACACTCGGAGCGCTCGTAGCCACAACCACATTCTTTTCAATTAAAGGATTGTGGAAAAATAAGTTAGCTAAATAAGCATGAAAATTATTTATATACATCCAAGTAAAAGGCTTAGTATTGTTTTAAAACAATGCAACACTCTTTATTCTTAATAAGTGTCTATAGCTATTGCTATAGCAATAGTTATAGACATTTTTGATACATAGACAGACATGAGTGAGGTTGGTATGCTAAGAAATATACCTTACCCCAATGCATTATTTTCCTTACCTACTACTCTTTCTTGGCGGATGCACCCTTACGGTGGGTGATATCATTATGAAAAAATGGGTTCTTAATAATGACCGCCTTTTATTTATATTCGGATTACTCGTCTATCTTGTTGGTTTAGTTTTCCTTTCGTATAGTTTTAAATATAAAAATATAGCTGTCGCTTCTACTATTTTTGTTATTGTAAATATCGCCACGCTTTCTCTTATTAGTTGGGCTTATTTTAAAGAACCGCTCTCTCCTCTACAAATGGTTGGCATAACCCTTGGAGTTAGTTCGATATTATTTTTAGAATTAGCATGATAAGTACCCAGCCACATAGTACTTCTAACAATAGCGTGCGTTCTTATTCGGGGCTATTTGGTCAATTATTTTTGAAGAACTGAAGAATTTCAAAGTAACTAATAAATATGACTATGACAATTGATTACGACCATCAAGCAACAAAATGGCACAGAGATGAGCCTAAACATAAGAGTGATTTCTGTGGTCGCCCAGAAACTTATGCAATCATTGAATCCCTCGGAGCTGACCAGATTGTTTTAGATATCGGATGCGGGGAGGGTTATTTTACGAGAAAAATTGCGCGCATCGCAAAGCATGTTATAGGAGTTGACCTATCCGAAGAAATGATCAAACTTGCCATAGCAAGAGAACAAATCGATACATTAGGCATCGACTATCGAGTCGGTAATGCGGTTGACCTAATTAGTATTAAAGATTCGGAAATTGACCTGTGCGTTGGAACATATATTACTAATTATTTGAATCAAGAAGATTTGCTGAAATTTTATAAAGAGATTTCAAGAGTTACAAAAAGTAGGGGAAAATTTATTTTATTAATGCCACATCCTATTTTAGAGCTGATAACTGATTTTGGTGATGCGGCTAAATACGAAATCGATACATACGACTATATTAAAAGTAGGGGTAAGCAATTCAAGGCAAAGCTTAAAACCGTGCAAGGTGATTTTTTTGAAGTGGGTGTTATACATACCACATTACAAGATCACTTTACGGCAATTCTAAATGCGGGGTTAAAAGTACTAAACATCAAAGAACCTGTGTTCCCTGAAGAAATAGCAGACCAATACGCACTTTTTAATAAGATAAGGGGAAAGGTTGCTTGTATGATAATAATAGGAGAAAAATGAGTTAACCTAGGGGGGGGACGATGTGGATACTCAAAATAAACACTCGGCCTCATTAATAAGACCGAGCGTTTATTTTACAAATACAAATTCTCTTACAATTTTTACTATTTCTTCTTGGGAGAGTTTTTTGATCTCAGGGAACACTCCGATCATAATATCTTGCCCGGGAGTCATGACAAGATTTCTTTCTCGAATAATACGGTAGAACATTCTGCGGATTTTATTGCGCTCCGTTGCCCGTTTATCTACCTTTTTCCCTATCACCACACCAAAACGGCTGTAGGAAAGTCCATTTCCTATTATTTTTACTGCAAAAAAAGGGCCTTTCTTTACAAAAGTAGGCCTTTTTTCGATAAATTCTCCGATATTCAACTTGTAACGCTTTGCGAGCATTCCGTAAGAATTATTAAACGCTTTAATTTGGATGAGTTGCGAGAAGCCGACGAGGCTTGCGACCAAGATGGAGTAAACTCCTTCGCGGGAACAAACGAGGAAGGCGACAACGCAAATCGCCAAATTTAATCGTTTAACAGGCCTTTTTAACGGTCAACTGCTTCCGTCCCTTCCGGCGTCGTGCAATAAGAACCCGTCGTCCACCTGGAGTCGAAGTTCGCTCCAAAAACCCGTGTGTTCGAGCTCGTTTTCGCTTGTTTGGTTGGTATGTGACTGACATAATGGTCTACTATATCGGAATTGTTAAGAAAATGCAAGAGCAGAAGCTAGGCCTTCTCCTTGCTTTACCTACGAACATGGGAATAT
Source organism: Candidatus Wolfebacteria bacterium GW2011_GWE2_44_13 (assembly GCA_001000675.1). GTDB lineage: Bacteria > Patescibacteriota > Minisyncoccia > UBA6257 > UBA9933 > UBA9933. Next base: position 49,365 of record LCHW01000001.1, on the reverse strand, counting down.
TTCGGATCAAGGGTGCTGGAAAAATATCGGAAGAAGCTTTACCCTGAGCTTGCCGAATGGGCTCGGTGTTTGAGCGCGCCTACCCTTGGCGTGCGAGTTCCGAGCTTCTGCTGTTTTGGAGGCGACCCCGAAATATTTCTGGTTCGTGACTTGAGCCTTGGCGTTGCTAGCGAGTAGAGCAAGTGTGCAACGTGCCGGCATGCCGGCGAAGTATTTGTTCCCACACGAAGCCGGCGAGGGTACTTTTTTCTAGAAAAAAGTACATTTAAAAACCCTAGATTCCCGTCTTCACGGGAATGACAGGAGCTGAGGAACGACGTTACATCATTCCATTATTTTTGTTTATTACTTCTTGATTATTGCCTATTTTCCTTATGTGGATAACTCACGGGACAACTTCTAAAACCTTTTTATAAGCCAATTTTTTGAATATATATGTCAATAGTAAAAGCGGTTTAAGCCAGTATTAATGCGGGGCATACGAGTTATCCACACCTATTCCCCATTTATAAAGTTTTCCACACTATTAGCATTACTTTTAGAAATATGTATAATGCATGTATTAACCCACGAGAAGTGAGTTTTAGTTATTTCTTACACCAATGGAACTTGATCAACTCTGGAAATCCGCTTTAGCGGAGCTCGAAGTACAAATGACCCAGCCAAATTTTTTGACTTGGTTTAAAAACAGCCGCCTTATTGACCGATCTCCAGAAGGGGAACTTGTTGTCTCCCTTGCTAATAACTTTGCAAAGGAATGGGTGGAAAATAAGTACCATAAATCCATCCTAGAAATCCTTATTTCTCTTGATGATTCCGTACGAAAAGTGCGCTATATTGTGGCAATTATGCCTGTAGAACCTCAGAAAACAACAGGGGAAGCAAAGAAATCACACTCCTCAATACCTCAACAGGCCACATTTGACGAGTTTAAAATAGACGCTGAGACAAATTTACACCCTAAATATACCTTTAAATCCTATGTTGTAGGATCTTCAAATGAACTCGCCTATGCAGCTTCCCTTGCCGTTATTAAAGACATGGGAAAGAAATACAACCCACTATTCATTTATGGCGGTTCCGGCCTTGGAAAGACCCATTTGATGCAGTCTATTGGCAATCAGATACGCCAAACCCATGGGAATACTATTAAAGTAAAGTATATTCCATCGGAAAAGTTCGTGAATGACATCGTATTTTCTATTAAAAACAAGCGAATGGAGGATATGAAGCGAATATATCGCTCAGTAGACGTACTTATTATCGACGATATTCAATTTATCGCCGGTAAAGCTGCGAGTGAGGAAGAATTTTTCCACACATTCAACGCGCTATACGACAACGATAAGCAGATTATTCTTTCCTCTGATCGTCCTCCACACGAAACCTCTATTCTTGAGGAACGCCTACGCTCTCGCTTTAGTAGTGGAATGATTGTGGATATATCGTATCCGGACTATGAAATGCGCCTCGCTATCATTAAACAGAAGCTTGAACAGGAACATATTTCAATCCCAGACTCAGTTACTGAGTTTATCGCTGAAAAAATGCAGCGAAATATTAGAGAAATTGAAGGTGTTTTGAAAAAGATTATGTTTTATCAAGACGTAAAAGGCGTAGAAGTTACGCGCTCGATTGTAGAAGATATTATTGATAAAACAACAAAACATTCGTTTAAGAATGTAACCCCGAATCAGGTTATGCAAGTTGTTTCTAACTTCTTCGAACTCACCGAAAAGGATTTAACTGATCAAGGAAGACGAAAAGAAATTGTTGAGCCTCGTCAAATTGCTATGTTTCTCATGAAGGATCTCCTTGGGATGTCCTACTCAGATATCGGGCATAAGATGGGGAAAAGAGACCACTCAACTGTTATGCACGCATGTGATAAAATCGGGAAGTTACTTACCTCTGATCAAAAAATAGCAAATAAGATATCTTCTATTAAAGAAGTTATCAACAGTAAGTGATTTATTACTCCCCTGTTATCCACAAAAATAATTCTTAAAAAATCCGCTCCGTTACTCCTTTATATCCACTTATCCACACTGTCCACACCCCTACTACTCCTACTACTATTTTTAATATAATATAGTAATAGATATAGTATGAATGCACTGAGTATAAAATTTTACCTATGGAACTAATTGTACTGAAAACAAATTTACGTGAAGGGATCGCTTCCCTTGGGAAGATTGGGTCTGAAAATGCATCACTCCCAATCTTAAAAAATTGTCTTATTGAAACACACGAAAATAAAATAAAGTTTTCAGTAACAAATTTAGAAATGGCGATAGCAAGTGTTATCCCTGCAAAAGTGATACAGGATGGGAGTATTACCGTTCCGCTAAGTGTCCTCTCTTCGATTATTAATAATCTCGAGAGCGAGCGCGTTAGTTTGGAAACAAAAGCGAATAACTTGATTATTAAAACAGAGAATTATCAGGCTAAAATACAAGGAACAAAGAAAGAAGAGTTTCCAATTATTCCGAAAATAGAAAACGAAAAGGAATATATCGAAATAGAAAGTGGATTACTAAAAGATTCATTCCTCTCGATTATTACCGCAAGCCAAGGATCAGCGATTCGTCCTGAACTTGGAGGAATACTCTTTGATTATCAAGTAAATTTCGTGAAGTTTGCTGCAACCGATAGTTTCCGTCTTGCGGAAAAAACGATTAATGAAAATAGATATAAAGCGAATATCGAACAGAAAGTGAAGATGATTGTTCCACTAAAGACGATTCAAGAGCTTGTGCGGATAATGTCGGAAAAGGATGATGAAAAGATAAAGATCTATTTTGATCAAAGCCAAATATTATTTAGAACTGAAAAATTCGAACTCGTTTCTCGTGTAATTAACGGAGATTTTCCTGATTATCAGCAGATTATCCCGAAAGAAACATCAATCGAAGTAATTGTAAATAGAGATCAGCTAGTTAATGCACTTAAATTAACAGGAGCATTCTCGGATAAGATGAATGAAATTCGGGTTATTATTAAAGAGGGTGTAAAGAATATTGAATTATTCTCATCAAACCCGATTTTAGGAGAAAACCAGTATCTTATTCCTGCAAAAATAAAAGGAGATTCGATGGAGATTGTGTTTAACTGGAAATTCTTATTCGATGGTATGAAAAGTATTACCACAGAAAATGTGACTATTGGATTAAATGGGGATAACAAACCAGCGATTATAAAGCCAATGAATGTAACTGATTATTTTTATATAATCATGCCGATAAAGTCGGAGTGAAAAAATATAACACCCTAAAAAATAAAGTTTGTAAAAAATTGCTTCGTCAGACGACGAAGCAATTTTTTTGATGTGTTATCCGTTGTTGATTGCCCACGTGCGTACAGGGGCTTCCCAGAGCGGGTACTGGGGGTCTTGAGAAGGATTCCCAGGGATAGATCCAGTAGGATCTGCACGATCAACGTAATGGAGTATGGAATGTATCTCTCCGTTAGAAAGATAATTGCCATCGAACATTGGTTTTGCGACAGAAACGGGCTCAGGACGAGTAAATGTTTCCGTCGGTTGCGTTAATAATGCTTCAGCCATAAAACCGTTCCAAATAGGAACTGCCGCAAGGATACTACCACCACTGCGTTGCATTGGTGTATTGTCGTTATTCCCCGCCCAAACACCTACTACAAGCGAAGGAGTATAACCAAAAACCCAAGCATCCCGATAATCGTTTGTTGTTCCTGTTTTTAAGGCAATATCACGATCAGGGAATACCGTTAAATCAAAGCTGTTTTGAAAAAGAGGGCGTCGAGCTTCCGGATCCGAAAGAACATCATTAATCATACGAGGATATTGAGCCTCAATAACTTGTGTTGAACGATCGAGATATTTCTCTAACAGATTTCCTCGGGCATCTTCAACACTTAAAATAAGGGATTGCTGATGTTTAATGCCATCTTGTGCAAGAACAGAATAGGCGCCAACCATATCGAACAACCGAATCTCTCCTCCTCCAAGAACAAATGAAAGGCCGTATCGCTTTGGGTCGGTTAACGTAGAAAGACCAAAATCAAAAGCATTTTTAATTGTATCATCAAGACCCGCGAGATAGAGTGCTTTAACAGCGGTCACGTTTATTGATTGTGCCAATGAATCGCGCAAATTAATTGGGCCGCGATAGGTATGATCGTAGTTTTCAGGACGATAACTCACTGTTCCACTCGTATCGAACTCAGTAGAAACGTCAAAAAGGATAGTTTCAGGCGTGTATCCTTTTTGGAATGCAGTCATATACGCAAACGGTTTAATGGATGATCCTGGCTGTCGCAACCCCTGAATAGCAACGTTAAAATTACCATCAATTGTTTCGTCAAAATAATCAGCAGACCCAACAAGAGAAAGAATTTGTCCTGTTTTAGTGTCTTGCGCAACAAGGGAAGCATTATGTCCCTTATATAATTCGGCATTGTTTGCAGCCCCCTCTTTTACAACACGTTCTGCAACTTGTTGGAGGTTGTAATCAAGCGTAGTAATAACTTTCAAACCGCCTTTATTAATAACATCTTCCCCATACTTGTTAAGAAGATAGTCGCGAACCGCCATGGAAAAATGAGGTGCCTTAATAGAACCGATACTTTGTTCAAGAAAACGAGGAGATATTTTTAAGTTGTCATCGCGTTGCTTCTGGGAGATATGCCCCGCAGCGTACATTTCTTCCAAGACACGATCCTTGCGCTTAATAAGGTCTGCTTTATGAGAGCCCCAAGGGGAATAATAGCTTGGGCGCTGAATAATAGCCGCGAGCGTTGTAGCTTCAAGAAGTGTTAAGTCTTTAGCAGATTTTCCAAAATAAGTTTGCGACCCTGCTTCAATGCCGTTAGCACCGGCGCCGTACGCAATCTGATTAAGATAGAGATTTAAAATTTCATCCTTACTGTAATACCGTTCAATCCAAAATGCGAGAATAATTTCGTTAATCTTTCGCGCATACGTGCGTTCTGGCGTAAGGAATGCATTTTTTGCCAACTGCTGCGTGATAGTGGATGCTCCTTGCGTAATTTCGCCACTCATAAGGTTAATAAACACTGCGCGAAAAATACCGATAAGGTCAATTGCAGAGTGGCTGTAAAACCCTGCATCCTCGATGGAAACAGTTGCATTCTTTGCATTTGTTGGAATCTGGTCAAATGGAATAACAGTGCGTTTTCCTTGTGCGTTTACCTCATACAAAAGAATCTCCCCCGTTCGGTCATACAGCTTGGTCGATTCCTGCATTTGCCAACTGCCCGATTTTTGTGGGTCAGGCAAATTCTTAGCGATACGCGCTACGTGTATAACACCAGCGATACCAAGTGCAACGATAAGAACAATAGATATGGAGATAATCTTAATAATAAGATTGCGCCTTTTGTGGTCAGCTCGTTTATGGGGATGAGTAGATGTGGTCATAGGAGAATGAGTAAATGGGAATTACACGATAAAAATTACGGAAAGTCAATATAATACAAAAAGGAGTATCTATATAGTGTACTAAAATTATGAAAAACTAACAAAAAAGACCGTATTACTACAGTCTTTTTTTCGAATACTTATTCAGCGGGCTCTTCCTCGTCGTCCCAGTCAAAATCAGAGAATTCGTCAAGGATGTCATCATCCTCTTCGACAATATCAGATTCCTCATCCGGCTCAACTTCATGACCGTATCCAACACGGTCATCGTTTGCAGATTTCTTGGTTGTTGTAGGCTCTTCATCCCCTATCTCAAAGATAAGGTCTTCACTTTCTGAATAGTTCAGTATAGGAGTGGCAATGCGTTCTTGTGTCATTTAAAATTTCTAATTGGTAAAAGTAATAAATATGACCTTTATTTGTGATACATAGTAATGGATTTTAGAAAGCTGTCAATAGGGAGAAAAGAATAAATATTTTTTGTTTACAAACCTGATTCTTCTCGTATAATGGGGGTAACACCGCCAACCTCTTCTGCTATGAAATTCGTCCACCTCCACACCCACTCACACTATTCCCTGCTCGACGGCCTTGCAAAGATCGATGATCTTGTAGATCGAGCAAAAGAACTCGGCATGGAGGCACTTGCGCTCACCGATCACGGCAACCTATATGGAGCGGTAGAATTTTATTCAAAGGCAAAAAAGGCAGGAATAAAGCCCCTTTTAGGGCTTGAAGCCTATGTAGCAAAGGGCAGCCGACATGACCGACAACTTGTAAAAGATGAAAGCTCTGGCGTCGGGAAAAAAGCAAAAGAAAACTATAACCACCTCACCTTAATTTGTGAAAATGAAACCGGGTGGAAGAATTTATTAAAGTTATCTTCCAGCTCGCACTTGGAGGGGTTTTATTATAAGCCACGGATCGATCAAGAGATTTTAGAAAAGTGGCATGAAGGACTCATCGCATTATCAGGGTGCCTCGGTGGAGAAATAGCACAATTTTGTTTGCACGGACGAATGGAGGAGGCAGAAGCAAAAGCAAAAGAATATGTAAATTTATTCGGGAAAGGAAATTTCTTTATTGAGCTATGGCACTTACCAAATATTCCTGACGCGGCAATCGCAGTAAAAGGGTTACGGGAAATTGCAAAAAAGTTAGACATCCCTGTGGTTGCAACAAAAGATATTCACTATGCCAGACCCGAAGACGCAGAGTACCAAGATATTCTTCTTGCAGTACAAACCGGCAACACGGTAAATGATACAGGGCGTATGTCGATGATGACGGAAAATTATGCAATGAATTCGGCAGAAGAAATGGCCGAATGGTTTGCGGATATTCCCGAGGCAATCGAGAACACAAATAAGATTGCCGAACGATGCAATGTAGAGCTTGAACTCGACGTTGTGCGCTTGCCGAAGTTCGAAACACCAGGAGGAATGGACAGTATGGACTATCTCGAAAAGATTATTCGAGAAGGGCTTTCTTCACGGTACAAAGAAATTACACAAGAAGTGCAGGACCGAATGGAGTACGAAATCCGTGTTATTCGTAACACGGGCTATGCCGATTACTTTCTTATCGTGCAAGATTTTATTAAATGGGCACGCGACCATGGAGTAGTAGTAGGGCCAGGGCGTGGTTCGGCAGCAGGAAGTCTTGTTGCATATGTGTTAACAATCACCGACGTAGATCCAATAAAATACGATTTACTTTTTGAGCGATTTTTAAATCCAGATCGTATTCAGATGCCGGATATTGATATCGACTTTGCCGATAAGCGACGCGACGAAGTGGTAAATTATGTGCGAGAAAAATACGGAGCTGATCGTGTTGCGCAAATTATTACATTCGGAACAATGGCGGCACGCGCTGCTATTCGTGATGCAGGACGTGCGCTTGGATTGCCGTACGCATTTTGCGATCAGGTTGCAAAACTTGTCCCCGCTCCCCCAACACCAGTAAAGAATCTTGCGCAGGCGCTTGATGCAGTGGAAGAGATGCGAACACTGTACAATACAAACCCTGATGCAAAAAAATTAATTGACGCTGCAAAGAAATTAGAAGGAGTTGCCCGACACGCATCAGTACACGCTTGTGGAATCATTATCGCGGCAGAGCCACTAACGAACGTTGTGGCATTACAACGATCGCCACAAAATGAAAATTCAGTCATAACGCAATTTGAGCAAGGCATTATAGAAAAGCTCGGGCTGCTTAAGATGGACTTTCTTGGATTGCGAAACCTTACTATTATAGAAGAGGCATTGCGCTTATTGCAGGAAAGTACGGGCGAGTTAATAAACATTTCGGAGATTCCGCTCGATGACCCAAAAACGTTTGAAGTATTGCAAAACGGAGATACGGTGGGCGTGTTCCAATTTGAGTCAGCGGGTATGCGGCGCTACTTAAAAGAGTTGAAGCCTACTGAATTTGAAGACGTGGTCGCTATGGTTGCGCTCTATCGCCCGGGGCCGATGGAACTTATCCCCGACTATATTAATAGAAAGTATGGTCGCGAAGAGGTGAAGCTATTGCATCCATTGCTACAACCGATTCTTGGTAAGACATACGGTATTGGTATCTACCAAGAACAGATGATGCGCATTGCGCGCGACCTTGCAGGGTACACACTTGCAGAGGCAGACACATTGCGCAAGGCAATCGGTAAAAAAATTCAGGCGTTGCTCGACGAACAGGAGTTTAAGCTGATTGACGGAATGATTGCTAATGGCATCAACGAAAAGACCGCGCGAAAGATTTGGGAATTGTTTCCACCGTTTGCAAAGTACGGATTCAACCGATCGCACAGTGTCTGTTATGGATTAATAGGATACCAAACAGCATATCTAAAAGCGCACCATCCGATTGAGTTTATGACCGCACTCTTTAATTCGGAGAGTGACGACATTGAGCGTATTGCATTCTTGATTGATGAAGCGAAAAAGCACGGCATTACCGTGGCTCCACCCGACATCAATGAAAGTGCAGTAAACTTTGCACCGCAAGATAATAATATCCGCTTTGGATTGCTCGCTATTAAAAACGTCGGATCCGCAGTAGTTGAAGCTATTATCGAAGAGAGAAAGCAAAACGGACCGTACGAAAGCCTCGAGGATGTGTTGACGCGCGTAAAGCACAAAGACATTAACAAGAAGTCGATTGAGAGTTTAACGAAAGCAGGAGTATTCGATTCATTCAAGCTTGAGCGAGGAAAAATTCTCGCAAACATGGATGAAATATTGCGCTATTCACAAACAATCAAAAAGAACGAAACAAATAATCAGAACAATTTATTCGGGACAGTATATTCGAAGAGTGTTTTGAATCTTAGAGATGCAGAGCCAATTTCGAAAAAGGATAAGTTGAATTGGGAAAAAGAATTGTTGGGATTATATATTTCCGATCATCCTCTGTCCGAACATAAGGCGCAGCTGATGCAATATAAGGTAAAGACGATTCGCGATTTATTATTGATCGATCAAAAAGATCAAAATAAGCATCGCATCGCTGGAGTAGTGACAGGAGTTAAAAAAATTACAACCAAGAATGGAAAGGCAATGGCGTTTGCGCGCATAGAAGACGCAAACGAAAGTATTGAAGCGATTGTGTTTACGGAAACACTCGCACGCAATCCAAATCTGTGGACTGAAAATAAGCTTATCGTTGCCGAAGGAAAACTTTCTGCGAAAGACTCAGAAATGAAATTCATTTGCGAAGGAGCGGTAGAGCTTGTGTAATAAAAAAGGCCGGCGCATGCGCCGGCTTTTTGGTACGTAAACGAAACTTGTAACTACTGCGAAGCCGTGGCTTGTAGTCGTCCCTGAATTTCTTGGTATTGGTCGTATTGCCAAGTTGCCAAGTGAAAGAGTGAGCCGGCGAGCGTTTCAAGAGAAACGGCCTCCTCGAGCTCGTTCTGCTCAAGGCCGCGACTATTGAGGATCTTTTCAACCTGCTTATAGAGGGCAGCACTTTGCGCGAAGTTGCGCTCAGACGCGACGTTAAAAGCAGCTGCGCGAAGCTCATTGAAGCGACGAATGTCGAAATCGCCCGAAAGGATAACGAAGTCTGTCGGGAGGCTGGTGTTCAAGCAAGGCTTAACAGCCTGCCTTGTCGGCAGAGTCAGCGAAGCGACGTCGCAGCTCAGGGAGGGGTTTACGAAAGACAGAAGCAGCGCACTTATTGCCATAAACATTAAAACAAGGTTCCTCATCGGTAATCTCCTTGAAAGTGGTATGCTTGGGCAGGATTATTCCATCCTGCGAATGTAGCGCGGGATGAGATTGTCGAGAAGACGTTCGTATTCGAGGGCCTGGGCTTGTGCTGTCAGACAAAAAACATCAGCCTGTAATTCCCGGAAAACAAGATTGGAAACGTGTGCTGTGGGGATTCTCCCTGCGAGAAGGAGAATCGTGTTGCCTTTATACAGACTTTGGCACGTCTCAAAATTATTTTGACTAAGCGCCTTTAGGTACTGGAGGCGCGCCCAATCCATGTCATAGCTGGTGTTGACGCCGGACTGGTAAATCAGGTTCTGAGGCAAGGGAGCTTCAGGGCCGGCACTCGGAGGTGCGAGCATTGCGCGCGTCTGTTCGGGCGTGGGAATTTGAGGGTCCCACTCGGCAAAAGCCGGTAACGAAGTAAACAAAACTGAGATCACGAGCGCCATAAAAATACCAAAAATTTTCTGCATCGTCCTACTCCTCTGTTAGGGGTTGATGAAAAGTTGCTGAATAATAAATACCGCAGGCAGGGAGGAATGTCAAGAAAAATATTTGTAAGAGAATAAAATTGACACCAAAGAGTAAAAGAGATTTACTTATATCAGCATATTATCAACGAGACGAAAGGGTGCGCCGTGGACTACTTGGAGATAATGATGGGGTGCTGGCAAGGGAAGTTTATCGTAGGAGCGGTAGCGACGATTTTCATCGTGCTACTCTATCCGATTATCATGGGATGGCGGTTGAAAAAGAAGTGTGAAGTTGTAGGAGAGGTGCAAGAGAAGCACATTTCCTATATTCAAATTGAAAGTGGATCGGTTAATTGGACCTGCGAGTGGAGACTTACGGTCGGCTGGGGCGAAAAAGAGAAAGCAACTATGGTGGTCGACGGAAAGCTCTATGACGCCGTCAGACACGCATCAAAGGTTCTTGTGCGATACGAAGTAAACGGCATAACGGGGAAAAAGAAAGCTCTTTCAATTGAGGCAATGAAATTGCCCTGATACGGTTTTGGGTCTCGCACGAGCGAGACCCTTTTTGTTATAGCGGAGAGAATAGGGTTTTTGCAATTTTGTTCGCTTTGGCGTTTAATAAAGGTATTAAAACAACTATGAAAGCAACTAAAAAGACCGTGAAAAAAGCGGCATCAAATAATAACATCGAAAAGGTACGGCACTCACTTTCTCACCTATTGGCGGAGGCAGTGTTAAAAAAGTTTCCAGGAACAAAGCTTGGTATTGGCCCAGTAATTGAAAACGGGTTTTATTACGATTTTGATTTTGGAACCGCAAAAGTAACTGATAAGGATTTGCAGGTTCTTGAGAATCGTATGCGCGGGCTGATGAATAAGGAGTTGGTGTTTAAAAAAGAAAAGACAACATATGATGACGCAAAGAAATTCTTTAAAGCGCAGCCATACAAGCTTGAGCTCATAAAAGATTTAAAGAAGGACGGCAAAGAGCCGACGATGTATGCCACAAAAGATGGTAAGGAAGTTATTTTTGCTGACTTATGCGCAGGGTCGCATGTTGCATCCACAAAAGAAATAAATCCAGAAGCATTTAAATTACAAAAGCTTGCGGGAGCGTACTGGAAAGGATCAGAAAAAAATCCGATGCTTACCCGTATTTACGGGCTCGCATTCGAAACAAAAGAAGAGCTTGAAGCGCACTTGCACATGTTAGAAGAAGCAGAGCGCAGAGATCATCGTGTACTCGCTGAAAAGTTAGAGTTGTTTATGATGGATGAAAAGATTGGAAAAGGACTTCCCCTGTGGTTACCAAACGGATACCTTATTCGTCATCTCATCGAGAGTTATATGTACGAAAAGGAGCAAAAGGCTGGATATAAGCACGTATTAACGCCGATTCTTGCAAAAGAAGGGCTCTATAAAACGTCAGGACATCTTGCGCATTATAAGGACGATATGTACGCGCCGATTGAAATCGAAGGCGAGCGATATTATTTGCGCCCGATGAATTGCCCGCATCACCACTCAATTTATAACCATAAATTAATGAGTTATCGTGACCTTCCGTTGCGCATGGCTGAGTTTGGAACAGTGTTTCGTTTTGAACGATCAGGAACATTAAACGGTATGATTCGCACGCGCGGGTTTACTCAAAATGATTCACACATCTACGCATCACAAGATCAACTAGAAAAAGAAATCATTGGGATCCTCGATTTATTTAAAAAGGTATACGACGATTTTAATATTAGCGGCTACTGGTTCCGTCTCTCACTTCCCGACTTCAAGAATAAGGAGAAGTTTGGCGACGTGAAGAATAAAAAGATTTGGGATGAGGGTGCAAATGTACTAAAGAATGTTTTGAAAAAGCTCAAACTCGATTTTGTGGAAGGAGTTGGGGAAGCATCATTCTATGGGCCAAAGATAGATATTCAAATTAAAAATATCTATGGCAAGGAAGATACTATTGCAACAATTCAAGTAGATTATTACTCCGCACAAAAGTTTAACTTGAACTACATCGATAACGAGGGTAAAGAACAGCCAGTAGTTGTTATTCACCGCGCAATTCTAGGTTCATTCGAACGATTCTTCTCGTTTCTACTCGAATCAACCGCAGGTGATTTACCAACATGGCTTTCACCAGTGCAAGTAAAAGTGATCAACGTAGGCGAAGGGCATCTTGCATATGCAAAAGAAGTTGCAGCACAACTCGAAGCGCTCGGTGCTCGCGTTGAAGTGGCTGACTATGATGGAAGTGTTGGGAAAAAGATTCGCGAAGCGGAAATGAAGCGCATCCCCTACCTCTTAGTAGTAGGCGATAAAGAAATAGAAGCGAAGAGCGTGGCAGTGAGAAAGCGTGGAGATGGAGACCTAGGAGTAAAGAAAGTAAGCGCATTCTTAAAAGAAATTGAGCCAGAACTAAAGAAATAATAAAAATGCACGGCGATTGCCGTGCATTTTTGTGGGAGTATGTCATTCCGAGTGAAGCGGTATTGCGCGGAGCCGAGGAATCTGTAGTACGATCTGCAGATCCCTCGACACCCGGAGCGCGCAAACCTTATGAGCCCCGAGCATCCCAGCGCATTGCACGCCCGCACACTCGTCCGCAATGCCGAGGGTTAGGCTCGGGATGACAGAGTATAAAAAGTCATTTTAACAAAAAACCCGTTCCGCAAGATGCGGAACGGGCGGGGAATCACAAACCATTCCCTCAAGACTTTTCGGGCGGGTCTCCAACCGAATACCAGTCTCCAGAATAATCAGGAATAAAGCATTGTTCAACCAAGGGAGGCCTCTTCTCTTTAGAGAAGAAGAAAATAGTTTGCTTGGTTGAGTGGCAATAAAGGAGGAAAAAATCTTCGCACTGCGCCTTCACCCGATAAACCTGCCCCGCAACAAGGTCGCTAGTAGGCATCCCTCGATGCTCATCCTTGCCGGCACCTTTCCCGAAACAAAACATTAAAATGGCAACGATAAAGAGGAGGAAAAGGGACAACATAAAGAGTGGAAAGCGCTGATTTACCGAAAGCATTGCGAGATAATCGGGGAGAGTAAACCCGAATAATAATCCAGCAAATGCAAAAAGGAAGGAAAAAATGAACAAAACTCGGATTTGCAAGGACGCAGATTTCGGGAACATAGGAACCTCCAGTCAGTTGTTAAAGTTAAAATCTGAATATATAGTGAGACGAATGAATAAAAAAGTCAAGGTGCAGTAATAAAAAAGGCCCGCATGAATGCGGGCGCAAAGGAACGTTTAAGGACTGAGTACGGGCTTTTGATTCGGCCGCACGATATGACAGTCTCCAGTAGCATCAATGAGAATACGGTCGTCCACCTGGGGAGGAGTGGGCGTAATGCGAATTTTAAAGTACGCCTCTCTGCCGGTAGAAACCTGCGTAAGGATGAAGGCATCTCTCGCAACTGCATCTACGCGATACGGCTCGCCCACCCTTAGTTTTTGCAGTGGCGTGCCGGCGCCATGGATAACTCCCGAGCTGTGGCCGATATACAACGCAAAGCCGAGAGAGATGAAAAGAAAGAGAATTCCACCGAGGCAGCCAAGGACGTCGGCCGAAGGATTGAAAGTGCCCGCACTTCGAGTGAAGCCGAAAACCGTGTTTACGTTAATAAAAGCGGTGACAATCACCAGTAGAGCGAACGTTATCAGCAGTACGGGGCTAGTGTTGTGCCAGAGCTCAAACATTGATGCACCTCCAGAAGAATGATGTTAAAGATAAAAGCTGAAAATAGTATGCAAAGAATAGGAGGAAAAGTCAAGAAAAGTTGACAAGAAGAAGGAAAACTTGCACTATAGAAACAGTACAGGAGAAATTTAACCCCTATCCCGACGCAAGGAGGATGTAATGAAGAAGTGTATCTGGATAATCGTGGTTACGATGGCGATTCTGAGTGGTTGCAGTGGTATGCAGCTGATTATTACTCCACCCGTGCCACTTGAAGGGAAGCAAGATTACAGTCGGGAATATGCTCCCGAGGGTGAGAATGGTTTCTATCTCCATTCTCACCTCTACCTCGTCAACGCATCGCAGTACTGGGTGCGATACGTGAAAAATGGTACGGAATTGCCCGGGAGGAACATGCCGAAAACCGAAACCGAACTGCTAATTAATAACCAACTGCGGGATAACGTGGTGGTTAGCGTGATGGCAGTCGCGTATGACCGGCGAAATCGAGTAATCGGGACGGTTTCAAAGGCATTTCTCTTTAATGGGGACGGGAAAACCATGGTGGAACAATGGGTCCTGCGAGACTATATGTTCCACTAAAAAGCCTTAAAAACTGCCCGCCTATGGAAACAGGCGGGTTTTTTGTTAAATAATGCAAAACGATGGTATACTCTACGGACGAAACACATATATGGTAGAGCAATTACTCACAAATTTTTCTGAAATTGGGCAATATACAACGTACGCGATTATTTTTGCGGGTATGTTTATCGAAGGAGAAGCTTTTCTTATTTTAGCGGGTATATTAATAAACGGAGAGGCAATTGACTATATGAATACGATTCTTATAGCTTTTGTCGGAGTAACAATCCATGATGTTGGCTATTGGTATATCGGGAAAATGATACATAAAACAGGAAAAGAACGTTTTTGGTTCATAAATATCAAGAAAATGGAGAAATTCTTCATAAAAATGAAGAAAAGAGAGGGAATTTATATTTTTGCATCAAAATTTGCATGGGGCATGAATCGAGTAACGCTACTTTCTAGCGGATACTCTAAAACTCCCCTAAAAAAACTCCTTACTTACAGCCTCCCAGCGGCGTTCATTTGGGCAACAACCTTCGTTTCCTTAGGATATATGTTCGCAGATAGGGTGCATTTACTCAAAAAAGACGTAAAAACGTTCATGTTTGGGGCTGCTTTGTTCTTAATTATCGTCTTTACCGTAGAATATTGCATTACAAAGACTATAAAAGAAGATGTGGAGTTTCCTAAGGAGAACTAGGGTTGGGAGCCCACTAAAAGGGTCTCGTGTGGCTTTAAAAGTTGACCAGGGAGTCTATTTGTGTTAAATAATCAGCAGCCCCTACTAAACCCATAGCGATCGGAGGATTTATGAATCTGGAAATGTTTATCAAGTTTGGAGCTGTCATCGCTGTTTTTGCTTTTGTGTTCAGAAAAGACATCCATTTTGGGAGGAATGTTATAACTATCCCTGATAAGGTGATGGAAGAAATGAATCGCATCAGTAAAGAGCGTGGGGAGGGCCGTCGAACGCTCATAACGAAATTTTTCAAACTCGGCATTCTGGTCGCGAATATCGACAAGGATCCGAAAGTAAAAATAATAATCGAAGAGGAGGGGAAGGAGCCTGTACACCTACTTCTTTAATAGCGGCTATTATTCGGCATAGACGGCCTACGGCCGTCTTTTTTTATTAGAATGTAGATAGTATAGGTATGAGTTCGAACTTCCTTTGGGTTCTGATAAATATTGACTATTTATATAAGTAGCGGTATTATAGATGCACTTAAGAAGTGGGCATTTCCAGCCGAGAAAGATATATTTTAGTAGCTTTCTTTTTGCGAAATGTTTGATTATTGTTTCTTGGTATTTGGTTATTACATCTGGATGCTTAGCTCAGTTGGTTAGAGCACCTCGTTTACACCGAGGGGGTCGAGGGTTCGAATCCCCCAGCATCCACCCTTTTCTAGGTTTTACCTAGATTTGGAATAGTCATCGATATATACTATCTATTTGGCACTGATCCAAATAAAGAAGATATAACGGGGGACAAACTTCATCGGGAAACATACGGCACTACGAGTAAAAAAGAAGTAGTGGCGCAGGTACTAATGAAGATGGCGGATTTCTGTAATTAGATAAAGCGCGAGGCGCCGACGAGCAAACGACCGAGATGGAGAAACCCTCCTTCGAGGAAGATTGCGAGGAAGGCAACGAAGCGATTTGCTAATTGCGAAAATTCGAATGAAACCCTTTTGGATCTACGCACTCATGATAGCGGAATCGTTCCTATGTCTAAGAAGGAAATTAATTTTTCTGGAGGAGATGTAGTCCAACTATTATGCGCAGAAATCCGTTAGAAGGGATGTTATTAGATATATATTAACAAAAAGAACGCATGAGTTTAGATGAAATGCGAGGCGCCGGCGAGCACGTAACCGAGATGGAGAAACCCTCCTTCGAGGGCGCGCGCAAAGACGGCAACAAAGCAGTTCGCTAAAGGCATACGTTCTTAAAGAGGATGCCTACTATAAGACAGTTGATTAAAAAAGGACGACAGAGCAAAGCTCAGAAGTCTAAGTCGCCAGCAATGGGATTGTATTTCAATACGATCTTGAATCGCCCGGTGAACTCGACGTCTCCGTTTAAACGAGGCGTATGTTTGAAGGTGTTCACCACCACTCCGAAGAAGCCGAACTCGGCACTTCGAAAGGTCGCTCGTGTTCGTTTGACCAACGGTATGGAAGTGTCTGCGTACATTCCAGGAATGGGACACAACCTCCAGGAGCACTCTGTAGTTATGATTCGCGGTGGTCGCGTAAAGGATTTACCAGGTGTACGATATCACATCGTTCGTGGAGTTCTTGATACGACAGGCTGTGTAAAAATGAACCAGAGCCGAAGTAAGTATGGAGCTAAGAAGGCAAAGACAGCTAAATAAATAGAACACATCTATGCGAAGAAACAGAAAATTCAAAAAATATCACACTCCGGACGTAAAGCACGGATCAATCGCACTGTCTCGCTTCACCAATTACTTAATGTACGATGGAGAAAAGACAGTTGCAGAACGAGTAGTATACGGAGCATTTGACATCATCGAAAAGGAATTGCAAATGAGCCCGTTGGAAGTGTTTGAGAAAGCATTGGAAAATGCTTCTCCCCTTCTCGAAGTTGTTAGTAAGCGCGTTGGTGGTGCAAACTACCAGGTTCCCCGCGAAGTACGAGCAGAACGAAAGTTCTTCCTCGGTTGTAAGTGGATGATCGACGCAGCACGAGCCAAAAAGGGCAAGGCTATGTCAGAGCGTCTCGCTGAAGAGCTCATCGCAGCCTATAAGGGCGAAGGAACTGCGATCAAGAAGAAACAGAACGTGCATAAGATGGCCGAAGCAAACCGCGCCTTTGCACACTTTGCTCGATAATCACAACACATAAATCGTAGTATATGAGACAATATCCAATAGAAAGATATCGCGACATCGGAATCATTGCCCACATCGATGCGGGTAAGACCACGATCAGCGAACGTATTTTGTTCTACACGGGTATCTCCCATCGTATTGGTGAGGTACACGAAGGAGAAGCAATCATGGACTGGATGGAGCAAGAGCGAGAGCGAGGTATTACCATCACATCTGCTGCAACAAACTGTTTCTGGACTTCAAGCCGCAAGACACGTCACTTAAAAGATGACGCAGCACGACAAGAAGCAAAGAAGCTTGGAGAACATCGTATTAACATCATCGATACCCCAGGGCACGTAGACTTCACCGTTGAAGTTGAGCGTTCATTGCGTGTACTCGACGGTGGCGTAGTTGCTTTCGACGGCGTTGCAGGCGTTGAGCCACAATCGGAAACGGTTTGGCATCAAGCTGATAAGTATCGAGTTCCCCGCATGTGTTTCATCAACAAAATGGATCGCACGGGAGCAAGCTTTGAAAATTCATTCCGTTCTATCCACGAGCGATTAACCACCAATGCGGTGGCAATCCAGTGGCCAATCGGGTCAGAAGCTGCCTTTGAAGGTGTTGTAGACCTTATGACCATGAAAGCAATTCGCTTCCAGGGTGATCACGGTGAAAACATTATCGAAGGAGATATTCCTGCTGATATCGCAGGTAAGGTTGAAGAAATGCGAGGCATTCTCGTAGAAAAGATTGTTGAAACCGACGAGCCTCTCATGGAGAAATACCTCGCTGGTGAAGAAATCTCAGAAGACGAGTTGCGCGCAGGATTGCGCAAGGCAACGATTGATAACAGGATTGTGCCTGTGTTGACCGGTTCAGCATTGAAGAACAAGGGTGTACAGCTTTTACTCGATGCAATTCTTGACTACTTGCCTTCCCCAATCGATATCGATGAGTTGAAGCCAATCAAAGGAACAGACGTACGTGATGAATCAATCGTTATGACGCGTAAGCCGAATGACGAAGAACCATTCACTGGTCTTGCGTTCAAGATTGCAACCGATCCGTTCGTAGGTTCACTCACCTACTTCCGTGTATATGCAGGTGTTCTTAAAAAGGGCAGCTACATCTTAAACGCAAGCAAGGGAAACCAAGAGCGCATTAGCCGTATCGTACGTATGCACTCAAACAAGCGTGAAGAAGTTGACGAAATGTATGCAGGAGACCTTGGCGCAATCGTCGGGTTGAAGAATACATCAACGGGAGACACCTTGTGCGATCCGGAGAAGCCAATCATGCTCGAGAAGATTACATTCCCAGAGCCAGTTATCTCAGTTCGTATCGAACCGAAGACAAAGGCTGACCAAGAAAAGATGGGTATCGCTATGCGACGCCTTGCTGAAGAAGATCCAACATTCCGAATCTCGAGCGATCAAGAAACGGGAGAAACGATCATTGCAGGTATGGGAGAACTTCACCTTGAAATTCTCATCGACCGCATGAAGCGAGAGTTTAACGTAGAAGCAAACACCGGACGTCCTCAGGTTGCATATCGCGAAGCTATCAAAGGCGAAGCGGATGCCGAAGGAAAGTATGTAAAGCAGTCGGGTGGTAAGGGTCAATACGGTCACGTAAAGATCAAGATGAAGCCAGCTGAACAAGGAAAAGGATTTGTCTTTAACAACCAAATTAAGGGTGGTACGATTCCTCAGGAATTTATCTCCCCGGTTGAAAAGGGACTTCGAGAATGTATGGATAAGGGAACGATCGCAGGATTCCCAATGACTGACGTTGAGGTAACGTTGTACGATGGATCGTACCACGAAGTCGACTCGTCGGAAATCGCATTCAAACTCGCAGCAGGTATGGCGTTTGCCGATGCCGCAAAGCGATGTAAGCCAGTATTGATGGAACCGTTTATGAAAGTGCAGGTATTAATACCTACTGAATTCATGGGAGACATCACCGGCGATATCAGCGCAAAGCGAGGAAGAATCGAAGAGATGAATGATCGCTCAAACATAAAGGTGATCGACGCTCAAGTGCCGTTGTCTGAAATGTTCGGATACGCAACGAGGCTGCGGTCAATGACACAAGGTCGAGGAAGCTTCTCAATGGTGTTTAGCCATTATGAAGAAGTGCCAAACAACATCACTCAACAGGTTGTTGAAGGCCGAAAATAATACTACCCAAACAGGGTAGTAGAAGCACAGTGCAAAGAAATAGCGCTGTGTAAGTAATTTGACTAGCGACTTAGTTTGTGGCAGGATAAGTTTACTGGTAAATACTACCCCTAAACTCATAAGCCATCGAGCGGACGAGCTACAGAACAATGGATTATATATTAGACGCAAAAAATAAAAACATGGGACGCCTTGCAACGGAAATCTCGACGATCTTACAGGGCAAAAAGAGCCCGAACTACGAGCCACGGCTTGCAGGAGAAGATCGAGCAATCGTGAAGAACATTGAAGGCATGACAATCAGTGGACGGAAAGAGACCGACAAGATCTACTACCGACACACCGGATTCATGGGTGGAATAAAACAGGAAACCTATGAGGAAGTGGTTGCAAAGAAAGGAAAGCAGGAGGTATTGCGACGAGCGGTTATGCGCATGTTGCCAAAGAACCGATTGCAAATTATCCGCATTAAGCGGTTGGTCATCGAATAATAAAAACCTATGACGGAAACAACGAAAAAAATTAAAACCGAAAAAGTCCCAACCAAGGCAAAGACAGAAGTAGTTGCCGATACGGAGACCGTCGAAGAGGTTGCTGATGTGACCGCCGAAGTCTCGGTAGAGGAAGAGGTTGAAGCCACTGAAGGAAAGGCAAAGCGCAGCGGAAAGAAGGACAAGTATTTCGAAGCCGTAGGGCGACGAAAGACTGCCGTTGCTCGCGTACGCCTCTTCACAAAGATGGAAGGTATCGTGATAAACAACAAAACGCTTAAGGAATACTTTGGAGTAGAGCGTTATGAGAAAGATGTTGAAAGCCCGCTTGAGAAGATGAAAATCGTAGACAAGCTTGGAGCAATCATCAAGGTAAAAGGAGGAGGCCCTATGGCTCAATCCCAGGCAGCTCGCCTCGGAATCGCCCGTGCGTTGATTGAGTTCAACCCGGTATTCCAGAAGCGCTTGCGCCGACTCGATCTACTTACTCGTGATCCACGAGCAGTAGAACGAAAGAAGCCAGGTCTTCGCAAGGCACGACGTGCCCCACAGTGGAAGAAGCGCTGATATATATCGGCCAACAAAAAACAACCCGTATGGGTTGTTTTTTGTTGGGGTGGAATAGTTGCAATTCCGTGGAATATTTTGCATCATACAAACAATGAAGTATAAGACGAAGTCAGCAACGGAGACAAAGCTTGTGGCAAAAATATTTGCCGAGGAGCTTGTAGCGATAACACCAAGAAAGCGCGCGCTGGCAGTGCTCCTTAAAGGTGACCTTGGCGCTGGGAAGACTACATTTACGCAGGGTTTAATGCGTGCATTGGGTGTAAAGAAAAGAATTCTTAGTCCGACGTTTGCCCTCCTTCGTTCATATACGGTGCGAGCGGGGAATTTTTCAAAAGTGCATCACTTCGACTGCTATCGAATTGGCGAAGCGAAAGAGATGAATGATTTGGGATTTAGTGACCTACTGAAAGATCCTAAAAATATTATTCTTATAGAGTGGCCGGAGCGAATACGCACAATACTCCCCCGAGAAAAAGTGACTGTAGTGTTGGCACACGGCGACACAGCAAAGGAACGAATAATAGAAGTTAAATAAAACAAAAAAGGAATCGCCTAGGCGGTTCCTTTTTTAGTAGGTACGATGCTTGTGATAAAAAACTTCATCTGTCATCATGCGCAAAGGGTGTAATAGCGTCATACATATCTTGCCAACGTAAAACAGCCTCCTTACCATACTTGTCAAACATGTATGCTCTGCTGCGAATACCCCCTTGTTCAGGCCGTTTGGGCGCGGGCTGGTTCTTGAGCATATACAAAGGATGCTCCTGAATTCTCCAAACAAGAGGAGAGGTATTCATATACAGCAACGAGTAGTGGCTTCGTATCGGGTACACATAGGCGGGAAGAGACGTTGGCGTTGATGTGTTACTTGAAACACGCTCATCGATAAAATTATCAAAATGAAAATATGTCTTATTAGCGAGCAAATAAAAATCAGACATGCGCTCTCGCTGCTCGGCGTATCGATGGAGTAAAAGATTTTGTATGTGGTCAGTATCCGGATGGTTGATAGCTAGCATACCATACGCATACCCATACCAATCTCCAAGGTAATCGAGTTCACGAACAGAAGGAGAGGAACTTTGAAAGAATAAACGCTCTGCCTCAGCCCCTCTTTGCATGGACTGTTTTTCAGAAACACTGAGATCCTCTAGGGAGAGTATTTGTGGGAAAATTGCTTCGTTTGCATAGGTACGAACAAAAGAGTGTACTGTTGCGAGCTCCATTTGGTATTCAAGGTCAATGCAATCGTACGGAGTGGTTGCGCTCTGGGGAACAGCTTGAATTCCTTGATTGTAGAATTTTTCGTACGAACTCCCTGTGGTAGCTTCTACGTAATATGCATCATCCGTTATGAATGATTTTTGGAAACAGTAGTTAAGAGAATCGGGGCATTCCGTGCCGACAAGCATTGATTGTTCGGTAGATTCCTTCCAGCACTGGCCTTCGACGCGATAGGGACCATCATACCGCGTGCCCTTACGGAGGTGGAGTTCTTTCGGGCTTAAAACAGTATATGTTTTTTGAGACCATTCTATAGGGGATGGTTCCTTTGTAGAGGGTAACGAAAGGGAGCATGCACCTGCATCTTTTGTGAGACATTGTTCACGTAGAGCAATTGCATCTTTTATTGCGATAGCATTGCGAAGCATAATATCTAAGTCGGCAGAAATTCGCGCGTAGTCAGAGATTCCTTGTCCATCAAGAAAAACGAGCTTATGCGGTTGCGTTATGAGCGGCGCTATGACCTTTTGTAAATTGCGGATGTTCTGTTCGTAAGCGTCGCGAGCCTTTTTTATGTGCGCAAGGAGTGTATAAGCAGCCTGCTCGGAGTACGTCTTTTCGAAATCTTTAAAAGACGCAGATGCAGTAAGAAAAGCAGTAAGAAATGTAATTGGGTATACATCGCTTGTTTCGCGGAGTTCATTTTTAAAACGATCTTGCGTTTTTTGCAGGCCAGTAATCGTTTTTTGCGTCTGGGGAATATCTATATACGCTGATGCGAAAAGAGGGTCGAGTTCCATCCATGTAGCAAAATAGGCAACGCGTTGTGCACGTTCTCCCTGCTCCCCGTATGAACCTGGCACGCCATCGCGATAGACGGCAAGGCCTTCAACGTCATACACGGCAGTGTCTCCGTTTATACGTATACCCTGCTTCTTGGGCCAACGAGAGGTAGGGGTGATAACAACCTCTTCCCCAGTTTGTATAAGGGTGGGGTTTTGGGAATGCTCACCCGCTTCGTTTTTAAAAAAAAGTATTAATGATACAATAAGGAGCATAAGCACAGCGCCTATCCCTAAAAAGAAAGCAGTTTTTCTCATATCCCAATAATACCCTATTCCATGGAATCCACAAATTTTGACGCAATCCCTTTAGAAGAACTTAATAAAGCGCTTTCATTCGCTCTGCATAACAACTACTCTTCGTTTTACAATCAGCTACACGGAGAGCCGCGCCTTCCAGTTGCCTCGTATGAGGAGTTCACTCGCATTCCTTTTCTTGAAAAGGCGGATATTCTCGCCGTGCCGCTTACCGCTCGCATATTTATTCCGGAGGAAGACGTCGCATATTATTCCATGTCGAGCGGGACAACGCAGGCAAAAAAACCTACGATTATTCCCCACGCTACATTTTATCTAGACGTATTCAGTAAGTATTGGTTTATAGAAGATGAGCTAAGAGAATTTGGCGCTCGAAAGTTAATGTTATTGCTCCCACCGCTTGCCCCGGTGTTTATCCGGTCATTTCTTGTTGAAAAAAAATACCCTTCGGTAATCGGGGGAGATATTAATAAGCTAAACCCAATGGCGATGATGGCAAAAGAAGTGGGAACACAGGGTCTTATTACGACTGCGACTATTTTAGAAGCATTTATACATGAGTTGCGTGCCTGTGAGTTCGATTGTGCGGGCATCACGTGGATATCATTAGGAAGTGAATATTGCTCGGAAGCGAAACTTGCTCATTTTAAAAGTGTATTTCCTAACGCATTTTTCAACTTTCGATTTGGAACGTCTGAGATTGGCTTTGGGAGAGGATATCGGTGCCGGCATTTGGCAAATGAAAAGAGTCCGAGCACATTCCATCCGTTTGAGGGGGCACTTTTAGAAATATGCGCCCCCGATGGAACACTTACGCCATGGGGCGTCCCCGGTGAGATTGTGCACACCGACCTGACTAAAAAGGCATTTCCCATGATTCGATATAAGACCGGAGATATCGGATCCCTTGAGCGCATCGCGTGCCCATGTGGAAATCCATTTACCCTTGTGCTTGGCGGAAGGGCCGGGTTTGATGTATTGCATGCATTTGGCGTTATCTTGCACACGGAGGCAATCGCTAATGCAGTTGCAACGGTCAAGGATAGTATCGAGCAGACATTTCAAATGCACGTATTTGAAGAGCAAACGCCTCGTGGCGTATTGCCTCGTCTTGAGCTACATCTTCGCCCACAAGTTGGGCAATTGAACCTCAAAAATGACCCGACATTTACAGCGCTTATCAATAAGAAAATAAGCGCATCATTGCACCTTTCTGCAAAAGCGACATTGCAAGATCTTGTCGAGCGAGGCGTATTTCTACCCCTCACTATCGTATTTGTAGATACTTGGAAGTCGGACACAAAAACAAAGCACATTATTTCGCACCTGCAGTAACGGCATCACGTGCAAACGCTTCATAGATAAATTCCCCTAAGCCCCGCTCGGGGTTGGTTGGTTTAAACTTATCCTTAATAGTGGTAAGCGTATTTTCGAGAAGGCTAATGGAGGGAACAAAGTTCACGCCGGTATATGCGGCGATAAATCGGCCGTATGACTGGCTCGCTTGTTCATCGGAATATCGATAAGCCTCACGCATGTATTGCTTAACCTCTTCTGGGTTTGCCTTAATATATTCCATGGTCTGATAAATTGATGCAACGAAGCGCTTTACTGCCTCGGGGTTTTCTTGGAGCACCTTTCCGGTCGTCATAATGCCGCGATAGAGAGAAGATCCGGCAAAGAGTTCTTCAGGAGACACGACTGTATAGCGTGTATCCAGTTTTGATTCATATATGAACTGCTCCGAGTTTACGATAATAAGGTCTAAGTCGCCCTTATCAAGAAGCTCCTTCCTTGCTGCGTTAGTAGGGATTGCTACTAGCTTAACATTAGCAGGGTCAAGGTGCGTTGCGCTAAGAACAGCGTCGGTAATAAGCGCCGGCTCTCCCCCAAAACGAATAACTCCAACCGTTTTTATGTTGCTAAAATCGTTTCGCTCAAATCGGCTTACTGCAAAAAAGCTAAACGGAGTAAACGTTTGTGCAATCCAACGTACGTCGGCATTGTTTAAATAGACGGCAAATTCTCCCATTATTCCTGTCATAAGGACGTCCGCCTCTCCGCTAAGCAGTACCGTGTTTACGTTTCTTGTATCTGATATTTTTTCCAAGACAACCTGCTCTACTTGTACACTATTTTTTTCAAAAAAGCCCTTTTTTGTCGCTATCTCTTGTACCAAGTTAACATCACCTAAATCGCGAACAACAATCATCTTAAGGGGTTGCGTGCTAACCGGCTGTTCTGCAGTGCGGCTTGTAAGTGCCCAGATAGATATGACGGCAAGTATGATTACGGGAATAATAAATAAGGGTTTTTTATACATGATGTTATTTCCAATTAATAGTTTTTTTCTCAAGGAAGGTGATGAGCTTTACGAGTAAAACATTACAAGCAAGGAGAAAGATGATAGTAAACATCAACAACGCCGTCTGATAGTTTGAACTATAGAGGGCAATGAGATGGCCTAAGCCCTTATTATAACCAAAGATTTCTGCGATAACTAGGCCAATAAAGGCTCTTCCTACTGCGACGCGCATGCCTGAATAAATAAAAGGTGCAGCATGATAGAAGACAATTGAGCGAAGGATGGTTGAGTCACTTGCCTTGTAAAGGCGGGCCATAGTAATAAGGTTGGTATCAACACTTTTTGCACCATCCATGGCCGCGATAATAACAGGAATTACTGCCATAAGGAATATAATAAGTATCTTAGCGCCCATACCAAAGCCAAACCAAAGAATAAAGAGGGGCGTTACTGCGACGATAGGCAGCGAGTTAAGGGTGAATAGATAGGGGCTAATTACGTCACCCACTTTTGAGTAAAACCCCGCAAGAATACCAAGGGAGACTCCGATAATAAGCGCCAGGAGTAATGCAATAAATACCGCGCCCATGCTCGTTATAATATGAGGAGTCATTTCTCCTGATGCAAGTAATGAAAAACCACTTGTAAGAATAGCGCTTGGGCTACTGATAAAAAACGGATTCGCAAATTCTGTTCGAACAAGAAGCTCCCATAGTGCAAGCAAAAGAGCAAAGGGGATAATAGTAATATATCGTTTTAAGGGGTTACTCCTCATCATTGTCTATGTATTGATATTCTGGTATTGAGTGCTGCCCGGGTTTATTTACCATAATAGTTTGCACCGTTCCTGGGCCTGCCGAGAGAATCACAATACGGTCAGCTAAAAATGTCGCTTCACTTAAACTATGGGTAACAAAAAGAGTTGTTACGCGGGTCTTTTCTAAGATAGCTTTAAATTCATCCTGAATAGATTTCTTAGTCGCAATATCAAGGCCAGAAAAGGGTTCATCCATAAGAAGGAGATCGGGTTGGATAGAAAGTGCCCTTGCAAAGTTAACGCGTTGTTGCATTCCCAAAGAAAGTTGTTCGGGGTAATACTGCTTAAATTTTTGCAAACCGATCATCTGTAAAAGTGCATCGTCTGTTGATGAGGTGGTTGGTTTTCCCGCAGTAACGCTTCCGTACGCTATGTTTTGTGCGACAGTTTTCCACGGTAATAAAGTTGGGTGCTGGAAAACCATACCAATACGGGCTTGTCCTGCTATTGTAATAGATCCTTTCTGGATTATTGTAGGGCTCTGTAATAGGCCCGCAATCGCATGAAGAATTGTAGTTTTTCCGCATCCGGATGGACCTAAAATAGCAACACGCTCGCCTTGCCGTACGTCGAATGAAATATCCCGTAATGCTTCGTGTCCTGTGTTTGCGTACGCTATATGCAGATTTTTGACTGTTATCATAGTATTTAAAAATCCCGTTTCCGGGATTTTTAGTGGTTGTATATGCGCCTCAGAAAAATCCATTGCATCCTACAAACAAATAGTCATTCTCATCAGTTTGAGAGCACTCGCTCTGTGCTATGGCGGTGTTTGTGGAGCCGTCTCTTGCCGCATTTTTACGGGAATCCTCGCCACCACAATCAGTAGTAATAACTTCCTTGTATGCAGTCACTAAGCCAACAATACCAGCAACGCATGAAAGGGTGATGAGAGCTACCTTACTTTTTTTGTATGCTGTAATTTTCATAGTCAGTGCTTTATTAAGATAATGATACTTGTTTTAAGAAAAGAACACAATCCCCTGTAAAGGTGGCGTCTATTATCAAAGAGGAACCGCCTAGGCGATTCCTCTTTGTGTCCCTCGAGTCTCTCAACTCTCATCTCACATCTCTATTGTCACTGCCCCGCTCCTCTCAAGAACTTGAATGTCTCTTCGAAGTTCTTGAAGATGACGTCGAAGATCGATTCACCTTTTTGTGGAGTAATGATAGTTCGTGGGCCAAATGTTCCCTTGTTCCCTGCAGCGTCAACCGACTCTACCTTCATCTGGTAAATGGTCCCTGGCTTTAAGCTGGAAAGTAAAATGGTATGGTTTTGGGTAAGAGTATCAGTGATGGCTGTCTTGTTAGCAAACTCAGTTACTGCCCCAGAACCTTCTTGGTAGTAAATAGTTGAGTCAGAGGCTTCGTCCGTAGTCCACGTGATAACCGTCTGAATTCGATCGGTTCTCCCTGGAACTAATGCCCCATCAACTTTGAAGTTAGATATTTTCGGAGCTATGACGTCGCGCGAGGTAGTGATGGTGATTGGCATACCTCCTTCAATCAAGTTTCCACCTTCAGTGTATCCGAATACAGAAACTTCATAGCCCGTTGCAGGGATAAGGCGATCAACAAGTACGTCATGATCAAGCTTTCGATTATTGTCGATCTTGCGTTGTATCTCGCCTGTTCTCATATTCTTATATTCAACGATAGTCGAGGCAGGCGTCTCTGTATTCCATACCACGGTGAATGACGTATTCTTTACGTTGATAACACGAGCCGAGACTTTAGCCGCCTTCGTGGTAAATGTCATATCTTGGCTTCGACCAACTACCTGCGGAAGCGAGAATGAGCGAACCATGAAGTGGTATGTAGTGTTTGGCTTTAAGCCGACAAGCGTAATGGTGTGTTCCTTCTCCTTTGTCGTTGCTTGAGAAAGCTCATCAGTGTATGGATTTGTAGATGAAGCGCTATATGCAGTTGCCTCTGAATAAAGAATACCTGCATACGCGTTAATGTTTGTTCTCCATCGGATAGTCGCTGTATTTTCTGTTGTTTCAACGACGCGCGGCTCTTCGATGAACGGCGGGGGAATGCTCGGCAAGATTGATTCAAGGGCTTCGTCAGACACCTGTTCATATGCAGTAACGTCTTCGAGCGTCTGTAGGTCATCCCCTGGCTCAGAAAGAAACTTGGTTGAGAATGTCTGGTCTGTGCCTACAGATTCATTAAATGCCTTATCAATAGCTTTGAGCTGGTAATGATATTCAGTTCCCATGCGCAATCCAGAGATAGTAAGGCTATGTTGTGTGGCAAGATTCTTGCTCCCTAATGACGATCCATAAGTTGCGTCCTTGCCATAGTCGATAAAGGCAACAGTTGGCTCATTGGTTGTAAACGTAATCGTCGCTCCAAACGCGGTTGTTGCGGCGACCGTAACGGCTGAAATGATAGGAGCTGTTGTATCCTTCACCTCTGGCGGTGTGGTAAATTGCCCTGCACCTGATCCGCCTCCGATAGTGACGATACGTACTTCACCCTCCTTTGCCGTTGTTGCGCTGGTAGATGTAGATATTGCCTCATTCCCAAATGCATCTCGTGAACGGACGCGATAATTGTAAGTCGTATTTGCAGTAAGATCCGGAACCACTATCGAATGATAAATCGAAAGCGTAGAATCGAGTGTCGTGCTTCGTGCAAAGGTCGAAGTACTTGTCTGGTCATACTCAACTTGTGACGTAGCGAGCTCGTCGGTCTTCCAGAAAATAATCAACGACTGCGGTGTGCTGAGCGGAACGGTGATGCCGGTAATGACTGGGGCATAGGTATCACTCAGTGTTCGGAATGTGTAGTACACTCCATTGTTGTCATCAACTGATTCGTTTCCGCTGCTGTCAGTCGAGCTCACCTTGTAGTAGAAGGTTGATCCGGAATCAAGTCCGGTAATCGAAACTTCATGCGTGAATACATCCGTGGTTGAAGCATCTCCCACAGGGGTGACTGTGCCCACGATTGCATTGAAGCCATTGAAGTTTGAGCTCTTTGAATAGGTAACAATTGAATCAGAATCTTTGTTGGTATTCCATGTGATTGTCGCAGCCTTGTCGGCGGGAGTTGCAACGATGTCGGTAATAATCGGACCTCCTGTTGTAGTGAAGGCAATTGAATCAGAGAATGCAGAAGCATTTCCTGTTGGGTCGGTTGACTGTACGATAAACGTATAATCCGTGTTCGGGATAAGGTCAGTCAATGTAACGGAATGGTCAGTAACAAGTCCGGTTGATGAGGCGGTGCGATATGATCCTGCATCTGATGCAAGGGAATAACGAACGATGGAATCTGCAATTTCATCCGTAGTCCATGTGACGATTGCAGAAGTATTGCGGACCGTTGCTGCGGTAACGACGGAGATGATTGGAGGAACAAGGTCTGTTTGACCCTGTCCATCAGGAGTATCGGTTACAGTCTCCGAATACTCAGAAACATTTCCCGCGGTATCGGTGATGGTCATCTTGTACGTATAGACGCTGGATGATGCAAGTCCTTCATCAACAATGAAATTGTTGGCAATTTCGCTCTTCGTGGTAAGGAGCGCAAATTCAGCGCCATCGATAGAGCGATAGATATCGTAGGAAGCAAATGGTGCACTCGATGTGGAAACATACGGCAACCAGCTGACAAGCTCCTTGAAGAGTGAACTCTTTACGTCGGAGATATCGGTAAAGGCAAAGTTTTGTGGCTTTGTTGGGATAGTAATCTGACGGGTTGCTGCGTTGCCAAGGGCATCCTGTACCTGCAAGTAAATGCTTGGGTAATCACCCGATGCAACAGTCCATAGTTCTGTTGATGCAAGCGTGCCTGCTGGAGCTGCCGTACTGATACCGCTTGTTGCGTTGACGCCATCGGCAGAAAGGTCTGCGTTGTTGGAAACAGCATACGTGAATGAAGCTGCGTCGGTAATTGCGATGGTCAGCACACCGGTACGTGCATCAAACTTGAACTGTCCGATTTGTGGTGCTTGGCGATCAAAGGCAAACGAAGTGCTTGTGCCTTGTCCGATGCCATTGAGCGGTTCATTGTCATTTGCGCTGACGCGAATTTCTACGGCAGGCAATGAAACAGACCCGAGCTGTGCTTGCGCATCCCATAGTGCAGTGTATGGCGCAAAGACGTCTTCTGCTACAGATTTGTTTGCGATGTCTTCTGCTTGGAGTGTGGTAATTACATTCCATCCAAGCCCTGTGTTGTATTCGAACGAAGGGGTGATGAATGTTGGGTTTACTGTTCCGCTATTCGTATTGGTATCCCGAACGGTGTAGACAATTTCCACCTTTCCAAAGTTTGCTTCAGTTGAAGATGCAACCTGTGCCGCAGAAACTGATGCGACTTCCGGAGCGGTGTTATCTACTTCGGTGATAAGAAGCGTGTAGGTAGTAGATGATCCCAAGGTCATCCCATCAACACTGCCCAAGGAAAGGGTAAGCGTCTTGTCTGGGCCGTAGGTTGTATCATGGAGCGCTATGATCGTAAACGATGCAGTCGTATCTCCCGCAGGAACGGTAACTGAAGATACCGGAAGGGTATAGTTGGTTTCCGCTACGGCAGTTGATGCGGGATCTGCCACAACAGGGATAGTAATGTCCTGGTTGGATGGATAGGAAAGCGTTACCGTTGCCGTGGTTGTGCCGGTAAGTTCATCTACGTTCAAAGAATCTACAGAGAAGTTTGCTTCTGGAGTAAGATCCGTTTCAGTAATCGTATACACAAAGGATGTTGTTTCTCCAAGCGTTGCATTGGTTGGGTTAGTAAGCGCTACCGTCACCGAAGTGTCCGCACCAAACAAGTTGTCATGAATGACTGTGAGTGGAATGGATGCGGTAAGTTCTCCTGCTGGGATGGTAAGTGTTCCTGCAGTAAGGGAGAAGTTTATTCCATCAAGTGCAGTCGAGGTCGACACAGCATAGGCAACAGTAGTTGTTGCAGCTGTTGTCGTAGAAAGACGCACAACGATATCGTAAGACGGTGTGGTTTCCGGTCCAGATGCCGATGCGACATCAAACTGAATTGTAGGAAGAACATCTGCTTCAACAATCGTAAGTGTATATGCATTTGGTGCACCCACTGTTGCATTGGTTGGAGAAGAAAGCGTTACAATTGCGGTCTTGTCTACTCCAAACACATGGTCAGCAATTGGCTGAATCGAGAGTGTGGTTGATGTTGCTCCTGCAGGAATGGTAAGCGTTCCTTCGGTTTCCGCTATATAGTCAACCGTACTTACGGCAGTTCCCGTAATGGTATAGCCGACAGAAGCATCAACAGGTGCAATCTTCGAAAGAACAACAGTTAGTGTGGTTGATGTTGTTGCATTCTCGAAGGCGCTGGAAGCAGTAGTAGCAAAGCTCACCGTCGGCGCGCTCATATCAAGCAACGACAATGTTCCATCATTGGATTGATCGCTCTGTGAAGAAAGCGGACCGGTTGTTGCAGATTGATTGTCATGTACAAGAACTCGGACAGCTACATTGCTGTATGTTGCTCCTGCAAGTGCAGGTTCATTTTGTGTGTTCCATACGATGGTTCCCGATTGTCCTGTTGCAATCGTCGAATTGACGATGGTTGTGTTTGTCGAAGCTGCTTGAATCCAAACCGGAGTACCAGCAACAATAGTTGTGTTCTGTCGTGTTGTGCGAGCTCCCGTTGTTGGCCATGTACCACGGGTCAACCCAGAAAGAACATTGCCTGTCTTTGTGGTATAGGTAATAACTTCATTGCCAATTTGGATAGAGCCTGCGGTTGGCAAGTGCGTTGCATCAGAAACAGTGATGGTTGTTGCATCTGCAGAAGATACAGTCGTACCAATATTGTAGAAGACATAGCCTTCATATGATGGCAATACCTTGTTGGTGGATGCTTCGTCGGTAATGGTGTATGCAACTGATACTGTTCCGTTCGTAGTACTCTGCGTCGGGATGATATTGCTCATCACCGGAGCAGTTGTGGTAATGATGTCCTGAATTGTGTACGTGTATGTAGTTGCTGCTCCGAGCGTTGCTCCTACTGGAGTGCCCAAGGTAACGATGAGGGTCTTGTCCAATTCACGCACAGGATTGTTGAGAATGGATGCACTGATCGTTGTTGCTGTTTCACCTGCTGCGATAGTAGCCGTTCCATTTGCAAGAACATAGTTTGTATCACTGACTGCAGTTGATGATGCAGATACGGTATAGGTGACAGTGATTGCCTGTGTTGACGTTGCATCAATAGACACCGGGATGGCTATGGAAGCAATATTCTCAAGTCCTGAAGCAGAAGTGCTGGTAAATCCAATTGCTGGATCTGCCGTTACTTCATTGATGGTCAATGTATACGTCGTGGTTGCATTTGTCGTCGTCGCATTGACTGGATCTGCGAGAGAAATAATAACAGTCGTTGTAACAGGGCCACTGATGGCATCATCGAGCAATGGGATTGTTAGATTGGTTGTTGTTGCGCCGCTTGCAATAGATACTGTACCACTTGAAGCGAAGCTTGCGTTGTAGTGGAGGCCCGAGACAGCAGTTCCTGTCACCGTATATCCCACAGACGCATCTTGGTTCATTGCAGAAGACAAGCTCACAGGAATAGTGATTGTTGATACAACTCCATCAACGGTTGAACCAGTAGAAGCAAAGCCAATCGTTGGAATGACATTGTTGTCTTGGATACTGTACGTATATGTCGATGCACCTGCATTGACGGTTGCGTTTGTTGGGCTCGTCAAGGTAAGAACAGCGGAAAGCAATGGATCACGCACACCGTTATTGAGCGTTGTCAAAACAAACGATGTCGATGTAGCGCCGGCAGGAATCGTGATTGTGGTTGCAGGGATTGTATAGTTGACCCCACTGACCGCAGTTCCCGACTGTGCAATCGTTGCCGTTATGTCAAAGACAGACGGATATGCGATTGAGGCAGTAACCGTTGTTGTAGCAGCTTCAAGTCCTGTGCCAGTTGCTACGGTAAATCCAATCGCAGGAAGTGCGCTTGATTCAGTAATCGAGTATGTGTATGTACTTGTTGCTCCAATGGTTGCATTGGTTGAAGTGGAGAGAACCAGTTTGTATTCACGATCCCCTTCGTACGATCCATAGTTGATGATAGTTGGCGTTATGATTGCAGATGTCTGTCCTGCTGGAATAGTTACTGTTCCGATTGCAGGAAGTGTGTCGATACCCGCTGCATAGTGGGCCTTAACCTCCGCTGCCGAAAGGGCACGGTTGTAGATGGCGGTGTTGTCTAAACGCCCTGTATAGTTCCACTGAGTGCCCGTTCCATATCCTCGTCCGATGGCGTCTATATAAAACTGACTTGGAGTTGTGACGAGTCCATAAGAGATTCCATCAACGAGCATCTCAATAGTGTTGTCTCCGCGCGCGATCCAAGTAAAGTAATGCCACGCATTTTTATAATTAAATCCAACATTCCAATCATGATAGGCAAGTGCGCGGTCTCTAAACTGTACAAGGCCAGTGGCGCTACCCAAGTTTATAGCCATCCCTACTGTATCCTTATCCCCTATCCAAAATTCAAAGGATTTTGTTCCGGTTTGATAAATCCACGAAGAAAGAGTCCATGGTTGAGAATCAGAGAATCGAATTTCGCTATTCAATGTTGCATAGGCACTTGCACCTCCATCGAAAACCCCCGCTTGTGTTCCAAATTTGCCGCCCCCTAGAGAAGAAAATGTTGCACCTAGTTGAGGTGTTCCATTATTCCCATTTCCACTCGTATCATTTGCATTCCCTTCAAACTGCCATAAGCCAACCAAACCATTGGCTGAGTTGTCGCTCGAAGTAGTTGCCGTATAGGTAACAGTTACTGCAGATGCAGAAGGGTTTGAAAGTGAAATGCCAATCGTTGGATTTGCCGTTGCTTCAGACCCTGATCCGCTTGCCGTAGTAAAGTACACCGTCGGCGTAACGCTGCTGTCTTTGATGGTGTGCGTGTGTGTTGATGTTGCAAGCGTTACATTCGTTGGGCTCGACAAAGTGACCAAGACCGTAAGGTCAGAGTCCTTCTGTGCGCTTTGTTTGATGGCAAAGGTAATGCTTGTAGATGTTGCACCTGCAGGGATAGTTACTGTTCCACTTGTCGTGGTTGCAGAATAGTTTGTTCCGATAATGGCCGTACCTCCAGCAATTGAATAGCTTACCGATGTATCAACGGCAGATGCAGTTGAAAGAACAACGGGCACAGTAACGATAGTTTCCGCTTCGGTCGTTGATGCAGTTGCGCTCAAGAACCCGATAGTCGGATTTGGAGTTACTTCGGTGATCGTATAGGTGTGTGCCGTGTTCGCCCCAAGAGTTGCATTGGTTGGGCTCGACAAGGTTATGGTGAAATTCTTGTCGATGCCAGGGAGTTGATCGTTTATGATATTCGCCGTAATTGCAGTTGATGTTGCTCCTGTTGCAATTGTTACCGTACCTGTGGTCGCGTTAGTTGAAAGGCCATAATCTTGCACGCCAAAAGCGTAAAGATCTGCAATTTCTGAAGGAGTGAGTGCGCGGTTATAAAGAGCAGTACTATCAATAGCGCCCTTTAAATAAGTAATATTCCCAGTGTTATAGCTCGATTTAAAAGAAGTTACGTTAGTGACAGTGTTCCCTGAAATAGCCTGTGCTCCTTGTACGGGTGTACCGCTATTTACATAAATCTTTGTGCGTGCGCCGTCATAGGTTCCCACTAAATGATACCAAGCCCCCAATTGAAGAGCTCCACTGGCGGACACACTAGTTCCAGGAGTGTACCAGCCATTATTTACCGTTGCAATGGTAAATGAAACAGATCCTGATGGCCCTATTGTAAATCGATATGCAGCATCCTTACCTGCAGGAGAATAATTTAAGCCCGTAGAAGGATAAGCGTCTAATTTTACCCACGTTTCAACTGAAAGAGCACTCATTCCGTTAAATGTGGTGCTATTACCAAAATCTAAATAATCGCTACTTCCATTTAATGCTCCGCTCGTACCGTGCACTCCTGTTCCATATCGGCTCGTAGAAGTTCCGTACCATGTTCCATTATTCCCGTTCCCACTCGTATCATTCGCATTTCCTTCAAATGGCCAATAACCCAAAAGCCCATGTGTCGCTGTCGCTGTTCCGGTCACGGCATAATTTGTAGAAACACTCAACGGATATGGCTTTGATAGGATGATTGTTGAAGTTGCAAATCCAGTTGTTTCGAGTCCGCTAGCATTTGCGGTTGTGAATTGAATCGTCGGCGCGCTCATATCAAGTGTTGCCAATGTTCCATCGTTTGACTGGTCGCTCTGCGTAGTAATAGGACCTGACTCTGCGGCTTGATTATCATGCACCAATACGCGCACGCCTGTGTTGGCATACGTTGCTCCCGTAAGTGCCGGCTCATTCTGTGTGTTCCATATAATAGTCCCCGCTTGGCCGGTCGCAATAGTGCTATTGGTAATCGTTGTTTTTGTCGAACTTGCCTGCACCCACACTGGCGTGTTGCTCAAAATCAACGCATTTTGTCGGGTTGCTCGTGTAGTTGCGGGAGTCGGCCATGTTGCGCGCGTGATGCCATTCAAAACATTTCCGGTCTTGGATGTATATCCGATGATTTCATTGTTAACCTGAATAAATCCACTAGCTGGAAGATGTGAAGCATCGGATAGGGTAATTGTCGTTGCGTCCGATGTTGAAACAGTTGTTCCTATATTATAGAAGACATATCCTTCGTACAACGGATTTGTTTTGCTCGTGATAGATGTATCGACGAGGGTATATGCAACGGTAACCGTACCTGCGGAAGTAGTTTGCACAGGAGAAACGGTTGTGATTGATGCTGCAGATGCAGTAGTCCCTCCCCCTCCTTCGCCGAGGTTCTGTATACCATCAGGGCGTGCGTTAATATACGCATTCGATCGAACAGACGTATTACCTTGAGTGTTTTTAACGGCAAGACGATATCGATAATACAATGCGTTGTTAAGATTGACGTGAACTAAGTAGTTTGTCGCAACATCAGTGATAAGAGCGGCATCGGAATATGTCCCGAACGTTGTGTTGTCTGTTGACGTTGCGTACTCGAGTTTATACGAACCGAAGTTGACGGCCGACGATGTAGCCCATCCTATATAAAGGCGATAATCTGCGGTGCCAACTTTTGAAACGTCTTGAATAAGAAATCCGCTTGGGTCAGAAGGTATTGGAGTAGTATAGGTTGAAGTTGCCGCAGTATTGCCAAAAGCATCCCTAAATTGAAGGGATAGTGTCTTTGCATTAATGGTGGAGCTAAATGTCCACGGAATAGTGACTGTAGTAGAAATTGAAGCCCAGTCGTTTGTGGTTGTGCCGTCAGAAATTGTATACTGGCGGGTATTCGTATCGGTTGCCGGAACAATGACAATTGAACCACTGTTTGTTTGCCCAGCGATACCTGCGTCAAAGGTAAGCGAGCCTCCGGTAGGGGCAACAGTGTCGATTGAAAATGCAGTGCTTGATGACGATGCAGTTGCGTTGCCAAGTGCTCCGTCGTTAAGCGTAACGCGGATTTGTGTAGAGGTGGCCACAGAGCCGAGCTGTGCAGCTGCATTCCATATAACGGAATATGAAGCAAATGTTGAAGTTGGCGCAACGAGCGGGCTTGTTACTGGATTACTCGATGCGTTATAAATTGTAGCGTTCGTCAAAGGAACCCAACTTGCGCCATTTTTATATTCAAGCGTCGTGGTGGCAAGGCCTGTTTCAGAGTCAGTGTCCTTTACTGAAAAGGCAATAGCAACGTTACCGTAGTTTGCGTCGGTCGAGGTGGGAATTTGGTATGCAGTAACGCCAGTAGCTCCAACCTGCGGAGGACTGTTTACTAAATACGTAGTGGTGACGCTACCAAGAGAGGCCGTGTTGATACCAGTAGAATCAAAGTACGCTTTATATTGGAACCACTGCGAGTTAGTGGTAAACATACTCGGGATAGAGTCGGTTCCAGCGGCAGTGGTAAAGTACGAGCTCGTTTGTCCGTCCGGACCAACCCAGTTACTCCACACTCCTGGAGCTCCTGCTACATCCGGAGCACTGCGGAGTTGAAACTTAATAGACGTGCCCGAAGGTGTGCTGTTCGCAACCCATTGGAGTTTCCCAATAATGTTACTGATGTCCCCTGTGTTATATGGAGAAGAGATTATATAGGAAGCAGACGCATAGCTATCGTAATTAAATGTTACCGAAAGAACTTCGGGGGTTAGTGTAACGTCTCCCGTTTGTAACGTAACTGTATACTTAAAGTAGCGCGCTCCGTTATGGATTGCGTTAAGAATCGTCCCTGTCTTTGTGGTATAGACATCGCTTGCAGCCGTTGTTCCCGCCGGCCCGTAAAATGTCCATGGACCGCTTGCGCTGTTACTGCTCGCAACTTGCAGTCCGACTGGCGTTGCAGTGTTGATAGATGCGGAGATGGAATCAGTCCAGCTCAAAGAAACAGAACCCGCTCGGGTGTTTACTCCTGCATCGATAACAGAAGATGTGTATGCCCCAGCTGAAACATAGGCAATCATTGGGTCGCCAGAGGTGAAAGAATAGACTGCGTTAGTGGGGCTTGAAACTGCGTATACGCGCGCGTTAACGGTATCAACAAAGACGCCGTACGGGTCTGTTGATACAGGCGCAGTTTGCCACGATGTGCTCGTCGACATACTATCAGCTCCGCCCGAGGCGAACTTCGCAATGCGGTCGTTTCCTGTGTCGGCAACGTACACGTAATTGTTAACGGGGTCAATAAATATTCCTTTCGCACTTGTAAATTGGCCGACTCCGACCCCTGTTCCACCAATCGTTTGCCAAGTGTCCGTAGTCATGACACCCGCTCCACCGGAAGGAAATTTAACAACAAAATTAGACGCAATTACATAGACGTAGTCGTTTGTCGTATCAATGGAGAGACTTTCAGGGGTTGTAAATTTACCAACACCCGTGCCGGTTGATCCTAACGTATTCCATCCAGTCGTAGACATTGCACCTGCTCCACCGGAAGAAAACTTTGCAACTTTGTGGTTGAGACTATCAGAAACGTACACGAAGTTATTAACGGTGTCGACAAAAACGTCGGTAGGAGTCTGGAATTGGCCAACACCCGAGCCAGAGGATCCTAACGTATTCCATCCAGTCGTAGACATTGCACCTGCTCCACCGGAAGAAAACTTTACAATACGATTATTACCATCATCGCCAACGTACACGAAGTTATTAACTGTGTCGACAAATAGGCCAATAGGGCTATTGAATTGCCCAGTACCTGAGCCAGCTGTAGGCCCTCCAAGAGTCTGTCGGTTATTCCCTAGCGTAGTGCCGCCAGTACCGGAATCCATCTTTACGATACGGTTGTTGATTCTGTCAGCCACATACACCTTATTATTAACGCGATCGATGGATATTTTATAAGGTTGACTTAGTTGCATTAATCCAGATCCTGAGCTGCCTAAGGCATCCCACCCAGTCGTAGACATCGCTCCCGCTCCACCCGAAGCAAAGGTAACTACGCGATCATGTTCATAATCAGTGACAAATAAACGTCCGTTAAGTGTATTAACATCAACATCGTATGCCTGTCCAAACTGCCCAATGCCCGTCCCACTCGCGCCCAAGGTAGACCACCCAGTCGTAGACATCGCTCCCGCTCCACCCGAAGCAAACTTAATAATAGTGTCTGTTTGCATGTTCGCAACATACACAAAATTATTAGTTGTATCGATATCGATACCCTGAGGCACATAAAATTGCCCAACACCCGAGCCACCGGTAGGCCCTCCAAGATTTTGTCGGGCGGTTCCAAACTCGGTTCCTCCGCCACCAGAGTTAAATTTAGATACGCGATTATTAGAAGATTCGGTTACATATACCTTATTAGCTGACGCATCAACTGCAACACTAGAAGGACTACGTAGCTCGTGGGTCCCTGCTCCTAGGGAAGCAATTGAATCCCACCCAGTCGTAGACATCGCTCCCGCTCCACCGGAAGAAAATTGTACGACACCGCTACGTCCATTGTCGATAACATACACAACATTATTAGTGGCGTCGACAGTAATGCCGGTTAAGTCATCAAATTGTCCAACGCTTATACTCCCACTTGTTCCAAGTGTTGTCCAGCCTGTAGTCGTAAGCGCACCAGCTCCATTAGTGGGTAATTTTACTACACGGCTAGCATCTGCGGCATATAGAAAATTATTTACGCTATCTAGCGCAATATCCTCCAGCCCAGTAAATTGACCAGCGCCAGAACCAAAAGTACCGAGTGTAAACCATGTGCTTGTCGACATCGTTCCCGCTCCACCGGAAGAAAATTTCGCAATGCGTGGGCCTGTTAAGTCTGCGACATACACCATTGCATTTGTAACATCGACAGTAATTCCAAAAGGATTTCCAAATTGGCCAATACCCGTTCCATTTGCACCAAGGGTATTCCATCCAGTCGTAGTTATAGCACCCGTTCCATTGGAGGAAAACTTAACAATGCGATCATTTGCTACGTCGGCAACATAGACGAAGCTATTTACGGTGTCGACAAAAATTCCTCGTGGAGAGGCGAACTTACCCGCCGTTGATCCAGAAGCGGTTCCTCCTAGTGTATACCATGTGCTTGTAGACATTGCGCCCGCTCCACCGGAAGCAAGTTTAGTAATACGATGATTGCCGGTATCAGAGACATAAAGCATATTGTTCACAGAATCAAGTGCCAAACTTTTTGGGGCATTGAATTGTCCAGTACCGCTTCCAGATGCAGGGCCACCTAATGTTTGACGGTTCGCTCCAAATTCTGTTCCTCCTGTTCCCGAATCCATTTTGACAATTCGGTTATTGTTTGTGTCAGCAACGTAAATTTTGTTGTAAACAGAATCAATAACAGCACCCACTGGGGCGTAAAATTGGTGTGCTCCGGTACCAGTACTTCCCATAGCATCCATACGCACCATGGTTGCGGTATTAAATAGAACGACTTCGTTACTGGCGGTGACTACATACCCCAAATTTTCAGAGACATCAAGAGCAACTGCGTTAGGATTAGTAACTGCAATAGAAGTCCAGGTGCTCGTTGCCATAAGTCCAGCACCACCGGAGGAAAATTTAATAACGTTATCCGTGGTAGCGCTTGTGACATATACGAGATTATTAATCGGGTCTACGGTAATACCAGTAGGTGAAGAAAACTGTCCAACGCCAGTTCCAGCCGTAGGACCTCCGAGGGTCTGAGCATTATTGCCAAATGTAGTGCCGCCAGTCCCCGAATCCATTTTAACAATTCGGTGATTATTAGTATCCGCGATATAAATTTTGTTGTTTACAGTATCAAGTGCAGAAGCATTCGGTGTGTTAAGAGAAATGGTTTTTTGTGCATCCCCTCCAAACGTCGTTGGGGTTGTAAGACGTTGCAATGCAAGTGAAGCATCGGGAGTTCCGTTAATATCCACTGAGCTCGTAGCGCCACCAGTAAAATCCGCAAACGTTGTTTGTGTTGTTGAGCTTGCGACTACTGCGGAGGTGACGGCACTTCCCGCAACGGCTTGAGAGGTAGTTGAAAAGTTTGTCCATCCAGTTGCGTTGGTTGGGTGACTTGCGTTGGCTGATGAAGCTCCCCCAGTCCAACTCGATTGTGTCA
This sequence comes from Candidatus Wolfebacteria bacterium GW2011_GWE2_44_13, assembly GCA_001000675.1. Classification (GTDB taxonomy): domain Bacteria; phylum Patescibacteriota; class Minisyncoccia; order UBA6257; family UBA9933; genus UBA9933. The sequence goes on along the minus strand of LCHW01000001.1, from coordinate 8,834 downwards.
CCGTATACGTCGCGGCGAACGCTGGTGCGAGTGGTGCAACGACAGTCATGATTGCCAGTACAATTACAAGCCCACGTGTTAGCGTACGTCGTTGTGATTGGATAAGTGATGCGATTGTTCTGGTAAGTCGTTGCATTGTTATAGTAGGAAGAGTTGAGTTTTGGATAGTGAGTGTGTTGAGTCGGCGGTAGTTGTATCGAGGGGTGAGTTGTAAGACTTGCTCCCCAACTCTCCTGCGTCTCAGGAGCGAGCGCCGTAGATATTTTAAAATAGAGAAGGACTGATTTCGAAATGATTTTGTAAAAATATGTACACTCATTTCCCTACTTCTAACGAGCCGTTGCGCAAGGATAGTAAGGCGAGTAAAACGCAAAAAAGTCTTTTTCAAAAAAGACAAAATAAAACGATAAAGAGTGAATGACAAACGCAAGAGTGTCATGTGATATGTAAAATGTGTAGCCTATATTTCCAACGCAAGAAGGATCAAGACTGAGGTTGTGTTTCCGATGTATATCTGAGTACAGTATACAAAATATTCGGCAATAAGTACAAGGGGTAAAACAAATCTCGCTCGCACTATGCGAGCGAGATATTTTTGTAATGCGATATGGCAAAATTATTTTTGCCGTATTGAAATAGGTGAGCGTCTGGGGTGGTTGAGTAAGGAGGGTTTACGACTATGGCGACAAGGTCGATACGCCATCCGAGTTGGGAATCAACAAGCTCGGGATGAGCATTCGCATAAGCCAGACAAGTGCGGGAAAGTTTCTTAAACTTAGCTCGGGTCAAGTTGTCCTCGGGGAACAAGAATTCGGGAGAGCTAAGTGTCTTCACTTCGACGAAGACAAGAATACCATCGGGATCTTTTGCGATGATATCGATTTCCCCAAATTTCTCTCGAGCGTTTCTTTCAAGAATGGAAAATTTTTGAGACACAAGATATGCGCACGCAGCGTCTTCACCGAGTGAACCTGTTTGAAGATGGTCGGTCATATAGAGAAAGTATACGGCGGAAGACTGAGTATGTAAAAGCGAAGGTGTGTCATTCCCGCGGAGGAGGGAATCCAGCACCTAATAGATTCCCGCCTCCGCGGGAATGACAAGGCACTTGATTAATCGAATCCCCAGTATTACTTGCCCCGTGGTCAGCATCGGAATGACAGCCAAGAAAAGAGAACAAAAAGGCTTGGCAATAGTTTTGCCGAGTTATCCACAAAGAATTGTGGATAACCTTGGGGGTAATGCCAAATAGATAGGCAGGGCTTAGGGTTAAAATGAGCACTTTTGTTTCACGTGAAACAAATATTGCGAAAAACATGGTGTGAAACGAAACAAAATGTTTCACGTGAAACAAATCTTCCAAAGGTGAATTTAAAAATGTTTCACGTGAAACAAAATAATCGGTGTGAAACAAAAATGTTTCACACCTGGGAAGCAAAAGCGTGACAAAATGTTTCACGTGAAACAAAAGTTTCGAAATGGGGGCGTAAAACGTGACAAATTGTTTCACGTGAAACAAATATCGGCAGTTTGGGCCGTGTGAAACATTTTTGTTTCACACTAGGAAAACAGGAAGTTAGGCAAAAAAGCTTTCTGGGAAGCCCGCCACCCCGCCTCCTGTTGGAGGCGGGGTGGCCTTTGCTTTTGCATTGCTCGCCCCGTGATGAGTGGAGCGAATTTTACGGGGTCATCCTGAGCGTGCTGAAGGGCTCGGAATGCCAGAGCCTCTTTCGCATTGTCATTCCCGCGCAGGCGGGAATCCAGTATTTTGTATTGTCATTCCGACCGCAGTGAAACGAAGTGGAGGAATCTGCAGTAAGAATATAGTGAGAGCAGATTCCTCGACAGAGTTTATCCTGAGCGTGCTGAAGGGCTCGGAATGCCAGAGCCTCTTTCGCATTGTCATTCCCGCGCAGGCGGGAATCCAGTATTTTTATGAATCCCCGCCGGAGTTTATCCTCGCGTATACGGGGACCTGAGTGCGGGGGGTGACAGACGACCGAGATAAATCAATTAGATAAAGCGTTGCTGAGCCCCATGTCAATTAGTCTGTCGTAAAACATTTTGGTATACTAAGAGCAATGGACGTAAACATTCTCCTAAAAGAATATATCGACTATCTCGAGATCGAAAAGAACCGTGCGCAAAAGACGGGGGAGAATTATCAACGATATTTAAAAAAGTTCTTCGAAGTGGAGAATATCAAAAATGAGACCGATATAACCGTGGAGCGCGTGCGAGATTTTCGCCTACACTTAGCACGTTCTTCGAATGGGCGAGGGGAGCAATATAACAAGTCGACACAGAGCTACTATATAATAGCGTTGAGGAACTTCCTGAAGTACTTGATTAAGAATGATTACAAGGTATTGTCACCCGATAAAATTGAACTTCCTAAAGTGCCAACAAGGCAAATAGAAGTTATTGAGTATGATGAACTAGAACGCTTATTGAACACAGTGGACGGAGGGAGTGTAAAAGGGTTACGAGATCGTGCAATTCTCGAAGTATTATTTTCAACAGGGCTGCGTATTTCTGAGCTATGTAGCTTAAACAGGTATATCGATTTTAATCGTGGAGAGGTGACGGTTCGGGGTAAGGGTAATAAGTTGCGGGTGGTGTTTCTTGATGAACGGTCTGTAAGGAGAATAAAAGAATATCTAGACCGTCGAGGTGACGCAGAGGAGGCAATGTTCGTGAGTTATACAAAAGCAACGAGCCCGAAAGTGATTGGGCGGATTATCCCTCGGACAGTGCAACGCCTCGTAGATTTTTATTCACGTAAGGCGGGCATCGCAAAGCATGTGCATCCGCATATGTTACGTCACGGGTTCGCCACTGACTTATTAATCAACGGTGCAGATATTCGGTCGGTACAAGAAATGCTGGGGCATGCAAACATAGCGACGACGCAAATTTATACACACATCACAAACAAGGAGCTAAAAGAAATACACCAAACATTTCACGGGCGCAGAAGAAAAAAATAAACACCGACATCGGTGTTTATTTTTTTAAAATATGCTTGCGTTGTAATAACAAGAAGCATATAATAAAAGCATGTTACATGGGTAACAAAAAATAAGTTGTCGAACATTCTTCTTGCGTTGAATAATCGATACATCACTACGAAATAAATGACACTCTTGCGTGCGTCATTAAGCATATATAAAGAAATGAAATCCTTTAGCAAAAAGGAAATTTTGTGTTTCAAAAATTATTCCGCTGCACGTGTCATCCTGAGCTTGTCGAAGGATCTGCAGTATGTAAAAACAGATTCCTCGATTACGCCAAGTATCAGTCTTCGCAGAAATGACAAACAGCATAGTAATAAAAACAAGTTGAGTAAAAAAGGTTGGAAGCAGAATGTGCTTCAGCGAGTGGAAAGAAGTTTATTCGAAAGCACTTGGTATAAACAGAAAGAACGAGTTGGTGAAGAAATATATTATCATCAAAACGATGCAACGCTCGATAGCAAGTTGCATCGATACGAACAAAGAAAACAGAAGACAAGACATAAAAAAGAATTTGATTTAAAAAAAGCAGTAAAATATATTTTCCAAACAACTCAACTAAACATGCAACTCCTCACAAACTACAAACATATTTTTAAAAAAGCCTTCGGAACCGCTCTTGCGTTTATTACGCTTGCGACGATGGTTATCGGACAAGCACAAGCAGCAACAACCGCATCGTTCGATCAAACGTCATGGGTCGGCGGCGCAACAACCGCTGTACCTGTTGAGCCAACGAACCGTACTGCATGGATACAGTACTCGGTGTCGACAGCGCAAACAGCAACGACAATAACGTTGCCTATTGCGACGACGGCAGTAACGCAAACGAGTGACGCCACTGCAGTTGTAACTGGTTTTAAATACGGCACGTACACAACTGCATCTACAACAGTTACCGGAACAGGGGCGAGCGCTTCTGTATTGCTTGGCTCGCAGTCTGCAACACAAAGCATCACCACAACCAACAATACGGCCACTGTTGCCACACCAGCGCAACAAGGAGGATGGGCATATGGAACGAATGCCTCTACTGTGCAAAACGGCTTAACGGGCGATAGTGCAAGCGTAGTGCTCGGAAGCGCAATTGCTACGCCAGCACTCTCCGCAAAATACAACCATTCCCTCGCTCTTAAAAGCGACGGAACGGTGTGGGCATGGGGGCATAATACAACCGGGCAGCTAGGCGACGGATCAACAACGCAACGCACTACTCCGGTGCAAGTTTCAACCCTAACTGGAGTAACCTCAATTGCTGCGGGAGCTGCCCACTCCCTCGCTCTCAAGAGCGACGGAACAGTATGGGCGTGGGGGGTTAATACAAGTGGCCAGCTAGGCGACGGATCAACAACGCAACGCACTACTCCGGTACAAGTAAAGGGAGTAGGAGGTACTGGATTCTTAACTGGAGTCATTGCGATTGCTGCAGGACAAAGTAGCTCCCTCGCTCTCAAGAGCGACGGAACAGTATGGGCGTGGGGAAGCAATACAAACGGGCAGCTAGGCGACGGATCACTAATTCAACGCACTACTCCGGTACAAGTAAAGGGAGTAGGAGGTACTGGGTATTTAACTGACATTACTGCCATTGCCGGGGGAGGTATTCACTCTCTCGCTCTTAGAGACGACGGAACAGTATGGGCATGGGGATATGCGACGTATGGGCAAACAGGGGATGGAGTGCCAAGCGGGTGGAGAACTACTCCGGTACAAGTAAAGGGAGTAGGAGGTACTGGATTTTTAACCGGAGTCACTGCGATTGCCGCAGGATACCACCACTCCCTCGCTCTCAAAAGCGACGGCACAGTATGGGCGTGGGGGTGGAATCAATATAAGCAATTAGGAGATGGAACGCAGGTAAGTCGCAGCACTCCGGTGCAAGTGGTAAGTATAACTGGAGTAACTGCAATCTTCGCGGGACAATATCACGCACTCGCTCTCAAAAGCGACGAAACAGTATGGGCGTGGGGGGCTAACGGAAGCCTCGATACTGACGACAAAAGTCCTACGTACCTTCAATATTTTTCTGATGGGCGACTTGGGAGTATTACAGCTGGAGATCAAGGCACCCCAATACAAACTCCTGGTTTAGTCGGGGTAGCTACAATTGGCGCAGGAGAGCAGCACTCCCTCGCTCTCAAGAGCGACGGAACAGTATGGGCGTGGGGGGTGAATTGGAATGGGCAATTAGGAGATGGAACACAAACGGACCGCACCGCTCCAGTACAAAGCGCGATTAATTTAGGGGCTGGTGTATACACTTCCTACCTCGATGCAGGTGGAGCAGCATCCTATACCTGGAACTCACTTACATATACAGGACAATATCCATCCGGCTCAACCCTCTCTATTAAGGTAAAGGGCAGCACGACTGCAAGTGCTCCAAGCTTTGCATCTGGGACATGTGACTCGGGAGCCGTTGCAACCAATGGATCTATAACACTCAACACGACATGCGCTCCGACCAATAGCCGATATCTTTGGTATCAGGTTACGTTGGCAAACGGTGGCAATACGGCAATTACCCCCTCACTTGATAGCGTGACGGGTTCGGTTACACCCTCTGCCGCTTACTATACTTCCGGTACGTTTACTTCCGGTGTTATTGATACAGGAGTACCAGTTGCGAACTGGGGCAATATATCGTGGACAAACTCGGGTGGACAAACTGTTTCCATGAAGGTACGTACTGGCGCTTCATCTGCCGCAGCCACGAGTGGTGCATGGGGGGCTCCGACCACAGTAAGCGGTACTTCTTTTGTAGCTCTCGGCGCAACCGCAGGACATCAGTATATTCAATATCAAGCAACGCTTTCTACTGCGAACACAGCACAAAGTCCATCGCTTGATGATGTGACAATAACCTACGGCCTGTATGCTACTACGGGTTCGGTAACATCTTCTGCATATAACTCCACTAGCGCATATAACGTCATGACGGGGTTGGTATGGAAAGAAACAGCAAGTCTTCCGTCAGGGACAACGGTCACTGTTTCTCTTCGCACAGGCACCGCAACATCAACACTAGGGTCATGGACTGCGTTTACGAATGCAACTGCAGGATGCACTAAGGCAACAGACACAGTTACCTGTGCTTCTTCAGCGATTCCCGCTGCAATGAAAGATGGCTCAGGCGATCAATATTTTCAATATAAAGTCGACTTAACTTCTACCGGACAAAATACTCCAACTGTTTCTGAAGTAAAGCCTTCCTATATATACAACGTTCCGCCCGCAATTGCATCAATAACTGCATCTCAAATTACCTCAAGTGCCGATGCAAATTACGGCAAGATGAAAATAGACTTCTCATTACGAGACGCTGATTCAACAACGCTAACGGCGACAACAACATTTGAATACAGCACGAGCAGTACGTGGACAACGATACCAACAGCGCAACTAACAACCGTAGCAGGAGCCGCGTTTAATAACGTGGGCACTGTTGCAACGGGAAGCGACACTGCGTATTCGGCTTATTGGAACGTGCAGCAATATTTAACCAATGCAGATTCGGCGACATTCAAGGTGCGTATAACCGCCGTAGATGGCGATGTGCTTAATGGCACGGCAAGTTCAACTTCAGTAAACGCAACAGTTGATACTGTTGCCCCAACGGGCGGTATAGTAGCGATTAACGCAGGAACAACATATGCATCTTCAACATCGGTCACCTTGAATGTAACCGTACCAACCGATACAAATGGTCCGATACAAATGGCATATGGTAACACCGCAAGTCCAACCAATTGGACAACTGCGGCTACATCAATTACACATACACTCGCAACAGGTGACGGAACAAAGACCGTCTACATACGATTCAAGGATGCGGTAGGTAACACAACTACAGATACTACAGATACTATTATCCTCGATACTACTGACCCAGCTTCAGGAGGTGTCTTAATTAATGCGGGTGCGCCTCTCGCATCTTCGACTATAGTTACGCTCAATATAACAATGGCAACGGATGTAAACGGCCCTGTTGAAGTTGCGTATGGCAATGCCGATTTTCCTACCAACTGGACCGCTGCAACAACGAGCGTGTCGCATACAATGACCGCGGGTGACGGTACGAAAACAATTCGCGTGCGATTTAGAGATGCAGCGGGAAATATAACGAGCCAATATACTGATACGATTGTCCTCGACACCACAGCCCCAATCGGTGGGTCGTTCAAAGTGAACGCAGATGCAGCAAACGCATCGACTACGGCAGTTACCTTGAATGTGACCGTGCCAACCGATGCCAGCCAGATAGCATACGGCAACACCGCAAGCCCAACCAACTGGACTGCTACGAGCACATCAATTGCGCATACCCTCACGACGGGCGACGGAACAAAAACCGTGTACATGCGATTTATGGATGCGGCAGGGAACGCAACCACTGACACGACGGATACCATCACCCTCGACACCACTGCCCCAACTGGCGGAGGGGTTTCGATTAACGCAGGAGCGGCTAATGCATCTTCAACGACCGTCACGCTAAACATCACAGCACCAACTGATGCGTGGACTCCATTGCAGATGGCATATGGCAATACTTTTTCTCCAACCAACTGGACAGCCGTAACAACAAGCAAAGCCCATACCCTCGACACAGGGGATGGCACGAAGACCGTTTACATAAAGTTCCGTGACGCAGGAGGGAACACAGCAAATTACTCAACGGACAGTATCACCCTCGACACCACTGCCCCAACTGGTGGATCGTTCAAGGTCAACGCAGATGCAACTACTGCTTCTTCTACGTCAGTCACGTTGAACGTGACTGTGCCGACTGACGCAAACGGTCCGGTGCAAATGGCATATGGCAACACCGCAAGTCCAACCAACTGGACAACTACGGCGACTACTAAGGCTCACACACTTACTACGGGGGATGGCACAAAAACCGTCTACATGCGATTCAAGGATGCAGTAGGAAATACAACCACTGACGTTACGGATACGATTGCACTCGATACAACCGCGCCGACGGGTTCTATTGTAATAAATGCAGGAGCGGCCAACGCATCTTCGACAAGTGCAACGTTAACATTGGCGGCAACTGATGCGGGAACAGCTGCTACAACCATTTCTTTCCTTACTCCAATTTCAACAGCATGGACCGTGCCCGCTGGCGTAACCTCAGTAACAATATCGGTTGCTGGAGGGGGAGGTGAAGGAGGAGAGGCAGAGATGAGTTATTATGGGGATTCGGGCTTTTCTAGTAGCGTCACTTATGATGGACAAGTAAAAGCAACGGCACAGGGAGGCGACGGAGGGAATGGTTCTTGTGAACCAATAGTAGCTGCAACTGCTTCCAATACAATAGGAGGCGCTAATATTACTGGAGGAGGTGGCGCTGGAGGCGAGGGTGGTGAAGCTAATAATTGCGACGGGGGAGGTAACGGAGGCCTCGTTTCCGGAGGAGTACTTGCCGTTTCTGAAGGACAGCAGATAGGTATTATTGTTGGAGCCGGAGGAGTAGGCGCAGGTAATGGCTGGGTAACAATTTCATATACAGCTCCATCCGCAGTAACGCAGATGGCATTTTCGACTGACGGCACAAATTATTCTGCCTATGAATCCTATGCAACAAGTAAGGCATATACATTGCCGTCGACACAGGGAACATCTACGGTTTATGTAAAATACACAGATGCTATTGGAAATATTTCAACAGCGTATTCGGATGGCATCGTCCTCGACACCGCAGCCCCATCAATCGCATCCTTTACCACAGCGGCATATGCCACATCAACAACAGTTTCGCTGACGATGTCCGCAAGTGACGCAGGAACAGGCATTGCAAACATCTTGTTGTCC